>NZ_DASVWK010000537.1:0-10065 GCF_036389735.1 Archangium sp.
TCCTCTTCGAGCCCTACCCGCGCATGGTGCGGGACCTGGCGCGCGAGCTGGGCAAGGAAGTGGAGCTGGTGGTGGACGGCGAGGACACCCGCGCCGACCGCGCCGTGGTGGAGGCGCTGAGGGATCCGTTGCTGCACCTGGTGCGCAACGCGCTGGACCATGGCCTGGAGTCGCGGGTGGACCGGGTGGCCTCGGGCAAGCACCCGCGCGGGAAGCTGACGCTGGGCGCCGCGCGCGACGGCAACCGGCTGCTGCTGCGGGTGGAGGACGACGGGGTGGGGTTGGAGCCCGCGCTGTTGCGCCGGGCCGCGGTGCGCAAGGGCTTCCTGGACGAGGCCTCGGCGGCGGCGCTGTCGGACCAGGGCGCGCGCGAGCTCATCTTCCTCTCCGGCTTCACCTCGCGCGAGGTGGCCACGGACATCTCCGGGCGCGGCGTGGGGCTGGACGCGGTGCGCAGCTCGCTGCGGGCGCTGGGTGGAGACGTGTCGGTGGAGTCCTCGCCGGGCCGGGGTACGCGCTTCGAGCTGCGGGTGCCGGTGTCCCTCACCGTGGCCCCGCTGCTCTTCGTGAAGGTGGGCGAGGAGACGCTCTGCCTGAGCGCCGTCCATGTCTCGCGGGCGGTGAAGGTGGAGGCCTCGCAGCTCAAGGAGGTGGCCGGGCGGGCGGTGCTGGAAGTGGACGGGCAGCCCATGCCCTTCGCCTCGCTGGGCGCCCTGCTGGGGCTGTGCCCGGATCAGGTGGTGGACGAGGGCGCGCTGGTCCTGGTGGTACGCAGCCAGGGGGCCGTGGCCGCGCTGGCCGTGGATCGGGCGCTGGAGGAACGCGTCCAGGCCATCCTTCCGCTGAAGGGCTTGATGGCCCGGTTTCCGCACCTCACCGGCGCCACCACCCTGGCGGATGGCCGGCTCGCCATGGTGCTGTCGGCGGCCCACCTCATCGCCAGTGCCCAGGGCTCCGCCGGCCTCCGGGTCCATCGCGCCTCCAGCTCCGCCCGTTTCCCTCCCGCCCCCCGCCGCCGCATCCTGGTGGTGGACGACTCCCCCCTCACCCGCGAGCTGATTGGCTCGCTGCTGGAGGCCGTGGGTTACGACGTTGTAATGGCCGCCGATGGCATGGAGGCCCTGGACATGCTCGCCAACACCAAGGTGGATCTGGTGTGCAGCGACCTGGAGATGCCCCGGGTGGACGGTCTGGAGCTCACCCGCCGCCTCAAGGCGCATCCCACCCACAAGGTCCTCCCGGTGGTCATTCTCACCACGCGTGGAGGCGAGGAGGACCGGCAGCGTGGGCTGGCCGCCGGGGCCAACGGCTACATCACCAAGGGTGACCTGGTGCGTCAGGATCTGGTGGATGTGGTGGGCCGGCTCCTCGGGTGACGAGCACCTGAGGGACATACGGCCACATTGGGTATACTCCAGGGGTCGCGCACGGGGTATGGAAGCCACATGGGCAAGAAAGTTTCGGTGCTGGTCGTCGACGACTCGCACATCTGCCGCCAGCTTATCTGTGAAGCACTGAGCCGGGACCCGGACCTGGATGTGGTCGGGACCTGTGCCAACGGCAAGGAGGCCCTCGAGGCCGCCAAGGAGCTGCGCCCACAGGTCATCACCATGGACGTGGAGATGCCCGTGATGGACGGGCTCACGGCCGTGGAGCACATCATGTCCGAGGTGCCCACGCCCATCCTGATGCTGACCGCGGACCCCCGGCAGCAGGCCCCGGAGCTCACGTGCCGGGCGCTGGAACTGGGCGCGCTGGCGCTGCAGATCAAGCCCTCCATCGACGCCGGGCTGGAGGCGTGGAACCTGTCGCGCGAGGTGAAGCTGCTGTCCTCGGTGCGGGTCATCCGGCACATCCACAGCAAGCGCCGGCCGCCGCTGCCGGGCAGCGGAACGGCACCGGCCCCGGTGGTGGGCATGCCCTACGGGGTGCTGGCGGTGGCCAGTTCCACCGGTGGCCCGCAGGTGCTGTTCCGCATGCTCTCGGAGCTGCCGGCGGACTTCCCCACGCCCATCGTCATCGTGCAGCACATCAACGCGGCCTTCTCCGACTCGCTCGCGGGCTGGTTGGCCAACTCCTCGAAGCTGAAGGTGCGGCTGGCGCAAGATGGCGAGCAGTTGCTGCCGGGCAACGTGCTGATCGCCCCGCCGGGGCAGCACATGCACATCCCCTTCCGGGGCCGGGTGGCGCTGCGCTCGGGCGTGGAGCGCGACGGGCACATGCCCTCGGGGACGGTGCTGCTGGAGAGCGCGGCCAAGGCGTATGGGCGGCGCACCCTGGGCCTCATCCTCACCGGCATGGGCGAGGACGGGGCGGACGGCATGCTCGCCATCAAGCAGGCCGGAGGCCTGACACTCGCGCAGAACGAGGAGTCCTGCGTGGTCTTCGGGATGCCGGGCGCGGCGGTGGCACGCAAGGCCGCGGACCATCTCGTCCACGGCGACGACATCGCGGGGACGCTGGTGCGTCTGGCCCGTGGTGAGTCCCTCGCCGTGGGGCGCTGATCCCCGGTGGCGCCTCCCTCGCTCCCGCTGGGCTATGGGCCCATCCATGCCCTCTTGGCACGGCGGACGGGCATGGCCTTGAGCGACCTGCAGTGCCGCCGGATCGACGAGAAGCTGGCGGCGCGGCCGGGCGGGCCGAGCGTGTACTTCCTGCTGCACCTGCAGTCGCCCGCGGGCGCCGCGGACCTGGCCGAGCTCATCGACGCCATCTCCGTGCAGAAGACGGAGCTCTTCCGGGACGAGTCGCAACTGTCGGCGCTGCGCACGCACGTGCTGGAGCCGATGGTGGCGAGGATGCACCGGCCGCTGCGGCTGTGGAGCGCGGGCTGCGCCACCGGCGAGGAGGTGGCCACGCTGCTGGTGATGCTCGCGGAGCTGGGCGCGGATCCCGGCAGCACGGT
The DNA here is from genome assembly GCF_036389735.1 of Archangium sp. GTDB lineage: Bacteria > Myxococcota > Myxococcia > Myxococcales > Myxococcaceae > Archangium. The sequence continues at coordinate 2,906 of NZ_DASVWK010000537.1, forward strand.
GCTGGGCACGGACATCTCGGAGACGGCCATCGCGAAGGCGCGGGAGCTGTGCTTCACCTCGGAGCAGATGCAGCGGGTGCCCCCGATGGTGCGGGACCGCTGGTTCGTGCCCGCGGGCCTGGGGCGCTTCACCCTGGTGGGGCACCTCAAGGAGCGGGCCCGCTTCCTCTGCCACAACCTGATGGACATGCCGTACCCCAGGGCGGAGGAGGGGCAGGGCTTCGACGTCATCGCCTGCCGCAACGTCCTCATCTATTTCACTCCCGAGTCCTTCGAGAAGGTGGTGGTGACGCTGGCCGGGCGGCTCGCGCCCGAGGGGATGTTGATGCTCTCCGCCGCCGAGCCGCTGCTGCGGGCCCCGCCCGTGCTGCGCACCGTGCGCTGTGACCAGGCCTTCTTCTATGCCCGCGCGCAGGAGGGAGCCCTGAAGACCCCGAGCGCCACGGGCCTGCCGGCGGTGGCCCCCGCGAAGGCGCCGGAGTCCCCGATCTCCGGGCGCTTCCCGGCCGTGGGCGCCACGAAGCCGCCGGAGCCCCCGGCTCCGGTCCAGCCGTCCGGTCCGCATTTGGAGGCGGATGCCCTCTTCGCCCAGGCGCTGGAGTGGGCCGGCGGAGGCGAGGCGAGTCCCCAGACGGCGGACACGCTGCGGAGCTGCCTCGTATTGGATCCGGATCTGGCGGCGGCTCGCTACCTGTTGGGGCTGGTGCTGGAGCAGCGGGGCGCACTGGCCGAGGCCGCCGAGGAGTATCGGCGCGCCCTGCGCTCGCTGGAGGAGGGGAGGGCTCGCGCCACGCCCTTCTTCCTCAACAACGCCCGGCTCCTGGTGGCCTGCGTGCGCGCCGTCGAGCGGGTGGAGCGCACCGGGGGTCCCTTCCCGCAGCGTTGATGAGCAGGCAGGCGTCCCCTGGCGCCGCGAAGAAGCCCGCGCGGCACCAGGGGTTTGCCCTTAAGATGCCACCCCCTATGCGAAGGCTTGCTCTGATCGCCCTCCCGCTGGCGCTGTCCGGCTGCTTCTACCCCGCGGATCGCGGGCGAGCGCTGGAGGCCCGACTCGAGAAGATCGACACCACCCAGGCGCAGCTCCAGGCGGAGCTGAAGCAGACGCGCGCACAGCTCGACGCTACGCTGCCGCTCATCGACCAGAAGGTCGCCGAGGTCTCCAAGGCTCTCCAGAGCCTGGACTCCGCCTCGCGCCGCACGGGCGCGGACATCGGCATCCAGCTCCAGAAGACGGTGGAGGACCTGTCCCAGCTCCGGGGCCAGGTGGAGACGTACCTCTACAAGATTGGTGAGCTGGAGTCGGCGCTCGCCAGGACGAGCGAGGAGACCGACAAGCGGCTGCTGGCGCTCAAGGGCGACGAGGCCCTGAAGGAGGCCGAGGCCCGCAAGAAGGCCGAGGAGCTGAAGCGTCCCACGGACAAGAAGGAGTTCCTCGCGCTGGCCCAGGAGAAGGCCAGGGCGGGGGACGTGGTGCTGGCCCGGCAGCTCTACTCGGAGTTCCTCAAGAAGTGGCCGAAGGACGCGCTGGCCGCCGAGGCCCACTTCGGCCTGGGCGAGACGTACTTCTCCGAGGAGAAGTGCCGCGAGGCCCTCTTCGAGTACGGCAAGCTGCTCCAGGAGTACCCGAAGGCGGAGTCCACGCCGAACGCGTACCTGCGCTCCTCGGAGTGCTTCAAGAAGCTGAAGATGCAGGAGGAGTCTCGGCTGGCGCTCGAGGAGCTCGTCAAGAGCTTCCCGAAGTCCGAGGCGGCGAAGACGGCCAAGAGCCGGCTCTCCGAGCTGGACAAGGCGAAGAGGGCGGCTCCGAAGAAGGGGAACAAGTGATGAGACGGCCAGGTCCGGCGCTGTTGGCCATGCTCGTGCTGCTGCTGACGCCGCTGATGGCGGTGGCGGCGCCCAAGCAGGTGGTGCTCCTCTTCACCGGAGACAATGGGGGCGAAATCGCCCCCTGTGGTTGACGCCACTCCCCGTCTGGCGGTCTGGCCAGACGAAAGACGGCCCTCTCGCGGGAGCGCGCGACGGGTGTGCCGGTGCTGGTGCTCGATGCGGGCAACGCGCTCTTCAAGTCGTCCACGCCGGGTGCTCCCCAGGAACGGGAGCGCGCCGAGCTGTTGCTCGAGCAGATGAGCGCGATGGGCACCGAGGCCATGGCCGTGGGTGCGCGCGATCTGACGCTCGGGACGGACTTCCTCACGAAGGCGGGCAAGGGCGAGAAGAAGCTGAAGCTCCTCTCCGCCAACCTCGTGGACGCGGGGGGCAAGCGGCTCTTCCCGGCCTCCACGGTGGTGACGGTGGGCGGGGTGAAGTTCGGCCTCGTGGGCCTGTCTCCCGAAGGTCCGGTGGCCACGCAGCAGGGCGTGGTGGGCCAGCCTCCGGTGCCGGCGGCGATCACCGAGGCCCGCCGTCTGCGCGAGAAGGAGAAGGTGGACGTGGTGGTGGTGCTCGCCGCGGTGCCCTACATGGAGGCCCTCAAGCTCTCCAAGGAGGCGGGCAACTCCATGGACTTCATCGTGCAGTCCCACGAGGGCCGGAGCGCGGGCGTGGCGCAGCGCAACGACTACGCCACCCTCATCCCCCCGGGAGAGCGCGGACGGCAGCTCGCCCGCCTGGAGCTCAGCATGGAGGGCAAGGGGCCCTTCGTGGACCTCACCGAGACCGAGCGTGCGAAGGAGCAGGTGCGGATCCTCGACACCAACATCCGTCAGGCCAAGGAGCGTCTGGCCACCCTCAAGGACGAGTCGGCTCGCGCGGCGCTGGGAGAGGCCGTGGCCAGCTTCGAGTCCCGCCGCAAGGCGCTGCTGGCGCAAACGGGAGGGCGCACGGAGGGGCTCGGGCGCTCGCACCGCCTCTCGTACACCTCCCTGGGGCCCGAGGTAGGGGACGATCCGGAGCTGAAGAAGCGCGTGGAGCGAATCGAACCCCCCGGTTCCGCATCTCATTAGTCCTGGATGGGGCCCGGTCGCGGCCCTTGTGCCGGGGCCGGCGCACCGTTATAAGCGCCGGCCTACCCTAGAACGCCAGACCTCCCACCTCGGAGTGGGGGCAAGGCGCAATGGAGCCGTTCAAATGAAGTCTGACATGCATCCGGTCTATCCGGCCTCGCGCATCACCTGTGCCTGCGGCAACGTCGTCGAGACCAAGTCCACGCGCGGCTCGTTCGCGGTGGAAGTCTGCTCGAACTGCCACCCCTTCTTCACCGGCAAGTACAAGCTGCTCGACACCGCCGGTCGCGTGGAGAAGTTCCGCAAGAAGTACGGGACCAAGCCCGCCGCCGGTGAGGGCGCCGCTGCCCCCGCCGAGGGTGCCGCTCCCGCCGCGGCCGCCCCTGCCGCCGCCCCCGCCGCGAAGAAGACCGCCAAGAACGCCAAGGCGTAGTCTCTTCCGCACGGCTTCGTCGTACCCGCCGAGCACGGTGCCGGAGGGCCTCCACCCGAGGCACTCCCACCGTGCTCGCGGCGTTTCGGGGGCTCGCGTTTCGCGTCAAGTTTCAGGGTGCTACAGACCAGAAATTGGACGTAGTTGGGTGTTGCCCGCACATTCCCGCCCGTCACGACGACCCCTGACGGAGGCGAGATGTCCTCGGAAGCCGCAGCTCCTGCCCTGAAGCTTGTTCAGCAGCCCTCGCTGCGCGAGAGCCTTTTCGCCAAGAGCGACGCGTACCGCCTGTACCAGGGCGACAGCCTGGCGCTGCTCGAGCAGTTCGAGCCGGGTACGTTCGACATGGTCTTCGCAGATCCGCCGTACTTCCTCTCCAACGGCGGCTTCACCTGCAAGAACGGCAAGCGCGCCGCGGTGAACAAGGGCGGCTGGGACGTGTCGCGCGGCGTGGAGGAGGACCATGCCTTCACCAGCGCGTGGCTCAAGGCCTGCCAGCGCGTGCTCAAGCCCACCGGCACCATCTGGGTGAGCGGCACGCAGCACGTCATCTTCTCGGTCGGCTTCGCGATGCAGAAGCTCGGCTACAAGCTGCTCAACACCGTCACCTGGTACAAGCCCAACGCCAGCCCCAACCTGGCGTGCCGCTACTTCACGCACTCCTCCGAGCTGCTCATCTGGGCCTCGCCCAAGCCGGCCGCGAAGCTCCAGCACACGTTCAACTACGCCAAGATGAAGGCGGAGAACGGTGGCAAGCAGATGCGCGACGTGTGGGCGCTGCCGCGCACGGGCGACGAGGAGTTGACGGCGGACGAGTCCGGCCGGGTGTGGACGATGACGGCGCCGCGCCGGGAGGAGAAGGCGCACGGCAGCCACCCCACGCAGAAGCCGGTGTCGCTGCTCGAGCGCGTCATCGAGGCGAGCACCCCCGAGGACGCGCTGATCCTGGACCCGTTCAACGGCAGTGGCACCACGGGTGTGGCGTCGCTGAAGCTGGGCCGGCGCTACGTGGGCATCGACATGGACGAGAAGTACCTGGAGCTGTCGAAGAAGCGCCTGACCGAGGTCGAGCGCGCCGCGCGGCGGTAGTCGCCCCTCCCTTCGTGACGAGCTGGAAGGGCTGGCCTTCTGGCACGTGCTTCATCGCCACCGAGTTCATGCAGTAGCGCAGCCCCGTGGGCGGCGGACCATCCGGGAAGACGTGTCCCAGGTGCCCATCACACCGGCCGCAGCGCACCTCGGTGCGGAGCATCCCGTACGAGACATCCTGGTACTCCGTCACCGCGTCCTTCTGGATGGGCTGCGTGAAGGAGGGCCAGCCGGTGCCGGACTCGAACTTCTGGCCGGACTTGAACAGCGGGTTGCCGCAGCCGGCGCAGACGTACGTGCCGGGCGTCTTCGTCCCGAGGAAGCAGCCGCTCCCGGGCCGCTCGGTGCCATGGTGCCGCAGCACCTGGTACTCCTCGGGTGTCAGGCGCTTGCTCCACTCCTCGTCACTGAGGATCAGTTTGTCGACCATGGCGTCATCCTGCGTTCCGTCACCCTCGGTGGGCAATCGTTCCGAGAGGCGGAGGACCTGGGATTGACACATGGTGTACGCGTGCCCATGCTGGGCGCGAAGCGCGCGCGGTTTCACCTTGCGCGGCGGGAGGTGTGCCATGGGACGTGTCCAAAACGGTGTCTCCAGGTCTCTCCACGCCCCCGCACGTGTGACCGGGCGCGCTCCGTCTCCTCGTTAGAACGGATTCGCTGACCCTGGCGCCCGAGCGCCGGTGTGGAGCCTCGTCTTCTCCTGACAGGGAACCGTTCGCTCCATGAGCTCCAAACATCGCCGTTCGTCTTCATCCGAAGGCGCGACCATTTCGGCGCGTCATCTGCGTCTCCAGTCCACGCTGTTCGAAGAAGTCTCCCTCCTGTTCCGAGGTGAGCTGTCCGACCCGCTGCTCGAGGGCGTCGTGGTGACGATGCTCGAGTTGTCCCCGGACGGCCGCCAGGCCCGTATCGGCTTCACCCTCCCTCCCGAGCGCCAGGAGTCCGGACCCGCTCCGGTGGAGGAGGCCCTCGAACGCGCGAGTGGTTTCATCCGCTCGCAGCTCGCGCTCGGCCTCGACCTCAAGCGCGTGCCCAACCTGCGCTTCGTCTGCGTGGGCGTGGCGCCGCGTCTGGCGGCTCCCGACGAGGAAGGGGGTGAGTCATGATGCCCCGGGTGCTCGAGAGCCCGCCGGGGGCGCTCCCCATCCTCGCCTGGGCGCGCGAAGTCCCCCCGGGCGCGGTGAAGCAGCTCCAGCACCTCGCCAGCCAGCCCTACGTGGTGGAGCACGTGGCGGCGATGCCGGACGTCCACGTCTCCCAGGGCGTGGCCGTGGGCACCGTCTTCGCCACCGAGCGCACCGTCGTCCCGGGCGCGCTCGGCGGGGACCTCGGGTGCGGTGTGAGTGCGCACCGCTTCGCCTTCCCGGCCGCGTCGCTCGGACGGGCGGACCTCGAGGGGCTGCTGGCGACCCTGGCCCGTCGGGTGCCAGTGGGGGATGCCGTCCACCGGGGGGCGGGCCTGCCCCTGCCGCCCGGGCTCCAGGCCGCGAGCCTCTCCACCCATCGGCTCCAGCGGGACTGCGAGCGCCTCGCGCCCAGACACCTCGCCACGCTCGGGGGAGGCAACCACTTCCTGGAGCTGGACCGGGACGCGGGGGGAGACCTGTGGCTGCTCATCCACTCGGGCTCCCGAGGGCTTGGCGGGGCCATCGCCGCGCACCACCTGCGCGTGGCCACCGAGCGAGGAGAGGGCTCGCTGCCGGGCCTGCGCACCGATACTCCCGAGGGTGCGGCCTGCCTCGCGGACATTGAGTGGGCCTGCCGCTTCGCCCGCGCCAACCGCGAGGCCCTCGCCGCCCGTGCGGTGGAGGTGCTGGTCGAGGCGCTCGGGTGCGAGCCGGAGCCGGGCGTGGACGTGCACCACAACCACGTGGCGGAGGAGACGCACCTGGGCCGTGTGCTGCTCGTCCACCGCAAGGGCGCGGTGGGGCTGGCGCCCGGACAGACGGGCATCATCCCCGGCTCCATGGGGACGGCCTCGTACCTGGTGGAGGGGAGGGGAGCGCCGCGCGCCTTCGGCTCCTGCTCACACGGGGCGGGGCGGGTGCTGACTCGCGGCGAGGCCCGGGCACGCATCCGCCCGGAGGCCCTGGAGCACGCGCTGCGCCGGGTGGTGTTCGACCACGGTCGGGCGCGGGCCCTGGTGGAGGAGGCCCCAGCCGCCTACCGCGACATCGCGGAGGTGCTGGAGGACGAGGCGGAGCTCGTGACGCCCGTCCTGCGGCTCACGCCCATCGCCGTGCTCAAGGGCTGAGTCAGGGGGGCGGCGGAGCGTGGAGGCCGCCGCCCTCTACCTGTCGCCCCAGGAGAAGCCGGTTCCGAGGGTGAAGGTGACGCCTTGCGCCCAGGGGGACGTGGAAGGCGCGAAGGCCCGGTACTGCGCCTCCGCGCTGAGGGAGATCCTCCGGCTGAGCAACGTGGTGACGCGCAGGCCGACCGGGAGCTCCGGGTGCCGCCTCCCGTCCTGGGAGAACAGCCCCGCGCCCGCCGTGGCGCGCAGGTCGAGCCCTCCCGAGTAGCCCAGCCGCGCCGTCAGCAGAGGAGGGGAGAGCAGCGCCAGGGACCAGGCCGCCCCACGTCCTCCCGAGAGGGGATTGCCCAGGGCATGCGTGTAGCCGACGGAGAGTCCCATCGACCAGAACAGGGGGAACAGGGCCCGCACGCCCGCCACCGGGGTGGCGCCGCGGGCCGAG
>NZ_DASVWK010000538.1:0-18030 GCF_036389735.1 Archangium sp.
CGCTGGCGGAATTGCTGGGCTCGCCGCCGGGGCCGGACGCGGCGTTGGACTCGGCGCGGGAGCAGGCGCGGGTGCAGTGGGCCATCGCGCAGCTGGAGCCGGACGCGCGGATGTTGGTGGCGTTGAGGGACATCGAAGGGCTGTCGTACGAGGAGATCGTCGACATCACCGAGCTTGCGTTGGGAACCGTGAAGAGTCGGCTCCACCGGGCGCGGGAGAAGCTGGCGGATCTCCTGGGGCGGCTTGAGGAATGAACGGCTTTCAGCGGAGACTCCGGGACATGCCAGCGCAGCTCAGCCACCGCGAGACCAGGGCCCTCTTCATCGCCCTCGCCGATGAGGAGCTCCCCGCCGAGAAGGCGCGGGAGGTCCAGTCGCATCTGGATGGGTGCGGCGAGTGCCAGCAGGGGTGGCAGAGCTACTCGGCCACCGTGCTGCGGTTGCGCAAGGTGGACAAGCAGAAGGCCCCGCCGGCGCTGGCCTCGATGGTGATGACGCGGGTGAAGCGGCAGCGGCGCTTCGGGCTGAAGCGGCTGCACCTGGCGCACGCGCAGTACCGGTTGCCGGTGGAGATCCTCATTCCCCTGCTGCTGGCGGTGGCGGTGGCGGCCTTCATCATCATGTCCGCGACCTGACGGGAACATCTTCCGCGTCCATTCGTTGCGTCCCGGGGTGGGCTTGGCTACGGTGCCGCGCCCCTACGGGATGCCCCATGGCTGACACTCCAGAGAACAAGAACGCGGAAGCGGACCTCGGGTCCAAGGAGCAGGAAATCTACGACCAGCGCCTCGAGAAGGCGCGGAAGTGGAAGGACTCCGGCTTCAACCCGTACGGCAACGGCTACCGCCCCCAGCACCTGGCCGCGGACATCGCCGCCCGCCACGGCAACCAGTCCATGGAGGAGCTCGAGAAGGCCGAGCCCACCTCCTATGACGTGGCCGGCCGCATCGTGGCCGTGCGCAGCTTCGGCAAGGCCGCCTTCGTCAAGCTGCGCGACCGCTCGGGGGAGATCCAGGCCCACCTGAAGAAGGATGCCCTCGGGGACGCCTACGAGCTCTTCAAGCTGTGCGACCTGGGTGACTTCGTCGCCGTCCAGGGCACCCTCTTCCGCTCCAAGACGGGCGAGCTCACCCTGTCCGCCCAGAAGTTCCTGCCGCTCACCAAGTCCCTGCGGCCCCTGCCCGAGAAGTGGCACGGCCTCACGGACGTGGAGGTCCGCTACCGCCAGCGCTACCTGGACCTCGTCTCCAACCCGGACGTGAAGCAGGCCTTCCTCAAGCGCAACAAGCTCGTGCGCTTCATCCGGGACTTCCTCGACACCCGCGACTTCGTCGAGGTGGAGACCCCGATGATGCACCCGCTGGTGTCGGGCGCGGCGGCCCGGCCCTTCACCACCCACCACAACGCGCTGGACATCGATCTGTACATGCGGATCGCCCCGGAGCTGTACCTCAAGCGCCTGGTGGTGGGCGGCATCGAGCGCGTCTACGAGATCAACCGCAACTTCCGCAACGAGGGCATCAGCACCCGGCACAACCCCGAGTTCACGATGCTCGAGTTCTACCAGGCCTACGCCACGTTCGAGGACCTGATGGACCTCACCGAGGAGATGATCTCCGGCGCGGCGAAGGTGGTGACGGGCGACACGAAGGTGACGTACCAGGGGCACGTGCTGGACTTCGGCAAGGGTTGGAAGCGCATCCCCATGACCGAGGCCATCCGCGAGGTCGTCCCCTCGCTGAGCGACAAGGACATGGCGGACGCCGAGCGGCTGCGCCACGAGCTGCTCAAGACGTCGCACGGGGAGGCCGAGCGCCGCGCCGTCGAGACCATGCACCACGGCGAGCTGGTGGGCGCGCTCTTCGAGCACCACGTGGAGCAGAAGCTGGTGCACCCCACCTTCATCACGCACTACCCCACCGCCGTCAGCCCGCTGGCGCGCCGCAACGACCAGAACCCGGACATCACCGACCGCTTCGAGCTCTTCGTCGCTGGCCGGGAGATCGGCAACGCCTTCTCCGAGCTCAACGATCCGATCGACCAGAAGGATCGCTTCCTCTCCCAGCTGGACGCCAAGCAGCGTGGCCAGCAGGAGACGATGGACTACGACGAGGACTACATCCGCGCCCTGGAGCACGGCATGCCGCCCACGGCGGGTGAGGGCATCGGGATTGATCGGCTCGCCATGCTGTTCACGGACGCGGCGTCGATCCGCGACGTCATTCTCTTCCCCCTCCTCAAGCCGCTTGCGAAGTAGGCAGGAACCCTCGTGAACGCCGAACGGCAGACCGTCTACCGCTGGAGCCTCATCTGGAGCGGCGCCCTCGTGGCCCTCGTGGGCGCCGTGCTGCTCGGCGTGGCCATCTCGCAGTCGGACGCCTGGGAGCGGGTGGCCGGGGTGCTGGGCCTGTCCGGGCTGGGGTGGGGCTCGCTCATCCAGACGCTCAACGCGCTCGGGCTGTCGGCGGTGCAGTCGGCCACCCTGCGCTCCTCGGTGAAGATCGTCGGCACGCAGTACCTCGCCGCGGGCGCGGCGGTCTGGCTGGGGGGCTGGGCGCTCATCGCCTCCGGCATCCGGCGCGCGCCCCCCTCCACCGAAGGGCCGAGCCCGGCCGCCGGGGCGACGCTCTACCCCCGGCTGGCGCAGTACCGTGACTTCTACTGGAGCACCCTGGGCGCCTACGGCGGCGGCATCCTGCTCGCCGAGCTGGTGCTCATCCTCCTGCAGACCTTCCTGTCCAGCGGCGGTGGCGCGGCGGGCGGAGCAGGGGAGGGTGGTGGGCTGGCTCCCACGGGCGCCTTCGCCGTGTCGCTGATCGTCTCGTCGCTCGTGGCCTTCGCGTGCGGCTTCGTGGGGGCCTCCCGCGCGCGGCGGCTGGCCATGCCCGAGGCCACCATCGGCGTCATCTACTTCGGCCTGCCCGTCCCGGTGCTGCTGACGCTCATCGATCAGGTGCCGGATCTCCAGGTGTCGCTGGGCTACCGGCTGCGCGAGGTGACGTACCTGGCGGAGATGCTCGGCCGCCCGGTGGTGGGCTACTGGCTCGTCTTCTCGCTGCTGGTGCTGGTGCTGGTGCTGGGCATCAACACCGGCTTCATCGCCGCGGGCAGCGGACGGGTGGACTTGAAGCTGGGCTTCGAGCTCTTCGTCGCCCGCCGCCACGTGGGCGTGTTCCGCCCCTCGCTGCTGCTGGGCACGCTGGCGGTGCTGATGTTCGGCATCGTCCCGCCGCTCATCGTCTACGGCATCATTCGTTCCGTGGAGGCGGCGGTGGAGCGCACCCGCATCCGCGCCCTGGGCATGAAGGATCCGCTCGCCGCCGCGTCCGCGCTCAACAACCTCAAGCTGCGCGAGCAGTCGCCCACCATGATGATGACCGCGCTCTCCGTGGGCGGCGTGGGCGTGGGCGTGATGGCGCTCATCATCGTCCTGTCGGTGATGAGCGGCTTCGAGGAGGACCTCCAGAAGAAGATCCTCGGCGCCCACTCGCACGTGGTGGTGTCGAAGTACGCGGGCCACCTGCCCGAGTACAAGCGGCTGATGGAGCAGATCGCCAAGGTGCCGGGGGTGGTGGGCCAGACGCCCTCCATCGACAACCCGGTGATGGTGCTCGCCGAGGGCGACGAGGTGCAGGGCATCGTCCTCAAGGGGATCGACCCGGAGACCGTGGGCTCGGTGTTGGACCTGCGCAAGAACATGCTTCCGGGTGGCGAGCTGGACTACCTCACGACGCCCGAGAAGGTCGTCCCCCGGCGCTCGTTCGGCGGCTTCGGCTCCCAGTCCTCCCCGCAGGACGACGAAGAGGAGGAGGAGTCGGAGGACCCCATCATCGGCAAGAGCACCAAGGGCACCGGGCCCAAGGTGTTGCCCGGCATCATCCTGGGCCGCGAGCTGGCCACCATCATGCGCGTGGTCGTGGGCGACCGGGTGAACGTCATCTCCCCGCAGGGGGCCGAGCTGGGCCCCACCGGCCTCATCCCCAAGAGCCGCGCCTTCCGCGTGGCGGGCATCTTCTACTCGGGCATGTACGAGTACGACGCGAAGTTCGCCTACATCCTGCTGGACGAGGCGCAGAAGCTCTTCAGTGCCAATGGTCCCAGCAGCGTCGAGCTGGTGGTGGCGGACGTGGATGATGCCCGGCGCATCGCCAACCTGGTGGGGCGTGAGCTGGGCGGCTACCCCTACCGCGCCCGCGACTGGGGAGAAATCCACCGGAACATCTTCTCGGCGCTCCGGTTGGAGAAGCTCGTCATGGGCATCATCCTCTCCATCATCATCGTGGTCGCCGCGGGCCTCATCGTGGCCACGGTCATCATGCTGGTGCTGGAGAAGCGCAAGGAGATCGCCGTCCTCAAGGCGCTCGGTGTCTCCGATGGAGGCATCGTGAAGATCTTCCTCGCCGAGGGCCTCCAGATTGGCGTGGCCGGTGGCCTGCTGGGGCTCTTCTCGGGCCTGACCTGGTGCCTCTTCATCGAACGGGTGGGCATCAAGCTGGATCCGTCCGTCTATTACATCCCCGCGCTGCCAGTGAAGATCGAGCCGCTTCAGACGGCGCTCGCGGTGGTCATCGCGGTACTCGTCACCTACCTGGCGTCCATCTATCCCGCGCTCAAGGCGAGCAGCGTGGAGCCGGTGGAAGGCCTGAAGGCGGAGTGAGGACGATGCCCCTGCTCTCCATCCAGAACGTCTTCAAGAGCTACTTCCTGCACGGCAAGCGCATCGACGTGCTCCGGGGCGTGTCCCTGGACATCGGGAAGGGCGAGCTGGTGAGCCTCATCGGGGCGTCCGGCGCGGGCAAGAGCACCTTCCTGCACGTGCTGGGCACGCTGGACATGCCGGCCGCGGGCGAGCTGCTCTTCGAGGGCCGAAGCGTCTTCGCCATGAACGACGCGGAGATCGCCGAGTTCCGCAACCGCACCATCGGCTTCGTCTTCCAGAGCCACTACCTGCTGCCCGAGTTCACCGCCCTGGAGAACGTGGCCATGCCGGCGCTCGTCCAGCGCAGGGACAAGACCGAGTCCTACGCCTACGCCCGCGAGCTGCTGGAGCGGGTGGGGCTGGGGAGCCGGGTGGAGCACCGCCCCGGCGAGCTGTCCGGCGGCGAGGCCCAGCGCGTGGCCCTGGCGCGCGCCCTGGTGCTCAAGCCGGCCGTGCTGCTCGCCGACGAGCCCACCGGCAACCTGGACCCGGCCACCGGCGAGGGCATCCACCAGCTCCTGCGCGAGGTGAACCGGGACCTGGGCATCACCGCCGTGGTGGTCACCCACAACGAGACCCTGGCCCGCTCCATGCCCCGACGGCTCCGGTTGGTCGCCGGGCAGGTGACCGAGGCTTGACGCTCCCGGACTCCCTTTCCGCGATTTCTCATTGAGACTGGCTGAATTCCTCCCGTAGATTGCCCCGCCCTTTACCGGCCGATTGCTCTTGAGGCTCCCCGTTCTCTCGCTCAGGTTCCTTCTCCCGCTTCTTGTCGCCGCCTGGACGGTGATGCCCGGTCGCGCGCTCGCGCAGGCACTCCCCCAGGACCCCGCCACGCCCGGCGCCGAAGCCCCGCCCTCCCCCGACCGTGAGGTCCAAGAGGGTCAGGTGGTCGACATCCGCGTCGAGGGCAACCGCCGCGTCGAGGCCGAGGCCGTCCGCCGCGCCCTCAAGACGAAGGTGGGTGAGGCCTTCGACGAGGCGCGCACCGCCGACGATCTCCGCGCCGTCTGGGCGCTCGGCTACTTCACGGACGTGCAGCTGCTCGCGCAGCGCCTGCCCAACGGCGGCGTCGTCTACGTGGTGCGGGTGCAGGAGCGCCCCTCCATCCGCTCGGTGAAGCTCGCTGGCAACGAGGAGCTGAGCCAGGAGGACCTGAAGGAGGCCATCGAGGTCAAGCCGCTCACCATCCTCGACATGGATGTGGTGCGCCGCACCCAGAAGAAGATCCAGGAGAAGTACGTCGACAAGGGCTATTTCCTCGCCGAGGTCGGCCATAAGATCGTCCCCGTCGAGGGGGGGCAGATCGATGTCGTCTTCGAGATCGACGAGAACTCGAAGGTGATGGTGAAGGAAATCGTCTTCCTGGGCGCGGAGAAGGTGCCTGCCTCCCGGCTCAAGGACGTGATGATCACCAAGGAGGGGGGCTACCTCTCCTTCATCACCGGCGAGGGCACCTACCGCGAGGAGGCCTTCCAGCGCGACCTGGCGGTCATCCAGGCCACCTATTACGACGAGGGCTTCATCAACGTCCGGGTGGACAAGCCCACCGTCTCCCTGTCCGCGGACAAGCGCTACATCTACATCACCATCAAGTTGACGGAGGGCGAGCGCTTCGACATCGGGAAGATCGACTTCGCCGGCGACCTGGTGGTGCCCAAGGAGGAGCTGGCGAAGCTGATGACCTCCGGGTCGGGTCAGCACTTCAGCCGCTCGCAGCTCGGCCAGGACATCCAGTCCCTCACGGACGTCTACTACGACCGGGGCTACGCCTACGCCAACATCAACCCCGTCACCGCGGTGAACGCGGAGACGAAGACGGTGGACCTGACGTTCGAGGTGCAGCAGGGCCCGCAGGTCACCATCGAGCGCATCGACATCGTCGGCAACACCAAGACGCGCGACAAGGTCATCCGCCGCGAGGTGCGCGTCTACGAGGGCGAGCTCTACAACGGCACCGGCGTGCGCCGCAGCAAGGAGCGCGTGACGGCGCTCGGCTTCTTCGAGACGGTGGAAGTCACCCAGAAGCCCGGCAGCCGCGAGGACACCATCGTCGTGCAGGTGGAGGTGAAGGAGAAGGCCACCGGCACCTTCCAGGTGGGCCTCGGCTTCTCCAACGTGGAGAACTTCATCTTCACGGCCCAGGTGTCGCAGAACAACTTCCTGGGGTGGGGCCAGAGCGTGTCGGCCTCGGCGCAGATCTCCAGCCTGCGCTCGCTGGTGCAGCTCTCGTTCTTCGACCCGTACTTCCTGGACACCAACTTCCTGCTCTCCGCGGACTTCTTCCGCGTGGACGCGGAGTACACCGGCTTCATCCGTCGCTCGACGGGTGGCAGCGTGTCCCTGGGCTACCAGATCATCGAGGACGTGCTCGTCAACGTGGGCTACTCGCAGGAGCACGTGAACGTGGAGGCCGCCCAGAACCTGGGTGGCGTGCTGCTGGCCAACCGCTTCCTCAGTGGCGTGACGAGCTCGGTGCGCCTGTCGCTCACCTACGACAAGCGCAACAACCGCCTCTTCCCCTCCAAGGGCTTCATCCACTACGGCTCGGTGGAGTACGCGCCCCCCTTCCTGGGCATTGGCGGCTCGCCGTTCCTCTTCACCCGCTACACCGCCTATTCGCGGCTCTACTTCCCGCTGCCCCTGGGCGCCGTCTTCAAGACGAACGCCACCGTGGGCTACATCCAGCAGCTCGGCTCCAACCCGCTGCCCATCTCCGAGCTCTACTACCTGGGTGGTATCAACTCGGTGCGCGGCTACCTGCTGCGCAGCATCAGCCCCACGCTGCTGGCGCCGCGCTCGGGCTCGCCGGAGGCGTCCATCGACCGGCTGGACGTGGGTGGCAACAAGCAGCTCATCCTCAACGTGGAGCTGGAGTTCCCCGTCTTCGAGAAGGCCGGTATCCGCGGCGTGGTCTTCTATGACGCGGGCAACGCCTACGCGACCAATGAGCGCTTCTTCGAGGACAAGCAGGACAAGGTGGCCCTGGGCCTGTTCCACTCGGTGGGCTTTGGCTTCCGCTGGTTCTCGCCGGTCGGTCCCTTGCGCTTCGAGTGGGGAATCCCGCTTTCGAAGCGTCCGGAAGATCTGCCCATCCTCTTCGAGTTTACGATCGGCAATTTCTTCTGATACGTCGTCCGCCCGGTCCGCGAGCGGCCGTTTTCACGGCCGTTGAACATCGCGCCGGGGCGGGACGTCGAAGTCTGCAAACCTTCCCCGAGGAGCTGTCGCACATGTCGCTTCGAAGCACACTGTCGGTCCTGGCCATTGCCCTCTCGCTCTCCGTCCCGGCCCTGGCCTCCGCCGCCGACCTGAAGGTCGCGTACGTGGATTTCCAGCGCGTCCTGCTCGATGTGGACGACGGCAAGGCCGCCAAGGTCCGCCTCCAGAAGTGGCTGGAGAGCCGCCAGAAGGAAATCGACGCCGAGCAGGAGTCCCTCCGCAAGGAGAAGGAGACGCTCGACAAGCAGGCCAGCGCGATGAGCGAGGAGACGCGCATCCAGAAGGCCACGGACCTGCAGAAGAAGGTCTACGAGCTCGCCCAGAAGTGGGAGAAGAGCCGCTCCGAGGCCGCCGAGAAGGAGCGCAAGGAGATGGAGCCCATCATCGGGAAGATCGACGACGTCATCCGTCGCATCGCCGAGCGGGATGGGCTGTCCATGGTCTTCGAGAAGCGTGACTCCGGCCTGGTGTTCGCCCTGGATCAGTATGACCTGACCACCGAGGTCATCCGCACCTACAACAACTCCAAGGGCAAGGCCAAGGACGCGCCGGTCGCCAAGGACGCCCCCAAGAAGTAAGGGCCTTTCCGTGCACGCACCCAGCCCGCGCCGGCTCGGGGAGCTCGCCGCCCATGTGGGCGGTGAGCTCGTCGGAGATGCCGGCCTCTTGATCACGGGGCTCAACGGGCTCGCCGAGGCGAGTCCGGGAGAGCTCTCCTTCTACGGCAACCTCCGCTACCGCCGGCAGTACGAGGCGAGCCGGGCATCGGCCATCCTCGTGGGTCCGGACACGGACGTGCGCGAGGGGCTGTCGCTCGTGAGGGTGCCCAACCCGCACCTGGCTTTCGCGAGGATCTCCAGCCTCTTCCACCCGCGGCCGGCGTACGCGGCGGGGGTGAGGCCGGGAGCGCATGTGCACCCCGAGGCGCGCGTGCACCCGGAGGCCGCGGTGATGGCGGGCGCCACGGTGGAGAAGAACGCCACGGTGGGTGCGCGCTCGGTGCTCTTCCCCGGCGCCTACGTGGGCGAGGGGGCCAGCATCGGCGAGGACTGCCTGTTCTACCCCAACGTCACCGTGCGCGAGCACTGCCAGGTGGGCTCTCGCGTCATCCTCCACGCCTCGTGCGTGGTGGGCGCGGACGGCTTCGGCTTCGCCTTCAATCCCGAGGGAGAGAACGGACCGGAGCACTACAAGGTGCCCCAGGCGGGCATCGTCCGCATCGAGGATGACGTGGAGGTCGGTGCCTGCACCACCATCGACCGGGCCACGATTGGAGAAACGGTCATCGGCCGCGGGTCCAAGCTCGACAACCTCGTGCAGATCGCCCACAACGTGAAGGTGGGCCCGCTGTCGCTCATCTGCGCGCAGGCGGGTGTGTCCGGCTCGGCCGAGCTGGGCACGGGCGTGGTGCTGGCGGGGCAGGTGGGCGTGGTGGGCCACATCCGCGTGGGAGACCTGGCCAAGGTCGGGGCCCAGTCCGGCGTGGCGCACGACGTGGAGGACGGGCAGGTGGTGAGCGGCAGCCCGGCCGTGCCGCACCGGGAGTGGCTGCGCATGTCGGCGGCGCTCGGGCAGCTGGGCGATCTGCTCAAGGAAGTGCGCACCCTGCGGCGCAGGGTGGAGACGCTCGAGAAGAAGGAGAAGGGCGGATGATGGACATCGTGGATATCCAGCAGTTGCTGCCCCACCGCTATCCGTTCCTCCTGGTGGACCGGGTGGTGGAGCTCGTTCCGGGCCAGAAGCTGGTGGCGTACAAGAACGTCACCAGCAACGAGGACTTCTTCAACGGGCACTTCCCGGGGCACCCGGTGATGCCGGGCGTCCTCATCCTGGAAGCGCTGGCGCAGGCCATGGCCATCCTCGCCTACAAGAGCGAGTCGATGGACCCCAAGCAGACGGTGACGTACCTGATGGGCGTGGACGGCGCGCGCTTCCGCAAGCCGGTGGTTCCCGGCGATCGCCTCCAGCTCAACATCGAGGTCATCCGCCACAAGGGGGCCATCTGGAAGACGAGGGGGACGGCCACGGTGGACGGTGCGAAGGTGGCCGAGGGCGAGTTCCTGGCGACCGTCGTGGACAAGAACAAGGACCCGAGCGGCTCCACGGCCGACGCGTCCTGAGCGACTGAAGAGGCAGACCCCTATGGCGCAGGTTCACCCCACGGCGGTGGTCCACCCCGGTGCTCGCCTCCACGAGACGGTGGAGATCGGTCCCTACTCCGTCATCGGTGAGAGGGTGATGATTGGCGCGGGGTCCCGAGTGGGTCCCCACGTCGTCATCGAGGGCCGTACCACCCTTGGTGAGCGTAACCGCATCTTCCAGTTCGCCTCGGTGGGCGGCGCCCCGCAGGACTTGAAGTACGCGGGCGAGGACACCCAGCTCATCATCGGCGACGGCAACACCATCCGTGAGTCCGTCACGCTGAACATCGGCACGGTGGGCGGCGGCGGCGTGACGCGGGTGGGCAACAACAACCTCTTCATGGCCTATAGCCACGTGGCCCACGACTGCCTGGTGGGCAATGGCTGCGTCGTCGCCAACAGCGTGGCGCTGGCCGGGCACGTGCAGTTGGAGGACTCGGTCATCCTCGGTGGCCTGTCCGCGGTGCACCAGTTCACCCGCCTGGGCAAGCACGCGTTCATCGCGGGCGGGTCCATGGTGACGATGGACGTGCCCCCGTACTGCACGGCCCAGGGAGATCGGGCGGAACTGGCCGGCCTCAACGTGGTGGGCCTCCAGCGCCACGGCTTCAACGAGGAGCAGATCGGCCGCATCAAGGAGGCCTACAAGATCCTCTTCCGCTCGAAGCTCCAGCTGGCGGAGGCGGTGGCCCGACTGAAGGCGGAGATGGGCGGCCACTCGGAGATCGACTACCTCGTGGACTTCGTCAGCCAGAGCAAGCGCGGGCTGACGCGCTGACGTGAACGTGGAGCGCATCGGCCTCATCGCGGGCAACGGACGGTTGCCCTTCCTGTTCGCGAGCGCGGCCCGGGAGCAGGGGCTCGCGGTGGTGGCGGTGGCGCACCGGGGCGAGGCGGATCCGGCCCTGGAGGCCGAGGTCTCCGAGCTGACGTGGGTGCGGTTGGGGCAGGTGGACCGCATCGTCGGCGCCTTCCGCAAGGCGGGCGTGAAGCGGGCGGCCATGGCGGGTGGAATCGGCCGGGTGCGCGCGTTCTCCGAGGCCCGGCCGGACCTGGGCGCGGTGCGCATCATGGCGCGCCTGCGCAGCTTCCGGGACGACGCGCTGCTGCGCGCGGTGGCGGACTACTTCGAGTCCCATGGCATCACCATCGTGGCGCCCACGGACTGGCTGGCGCAGGCGCTGTGCCCCGAGGGACATCTGGCGGGGCCTCGGCTGGGCGAGGCGCAGGAGAAGGACGTGGTGCTGGGGCGCGAGGTGGCCACGCTGCTGGGACAGGCGGACGTCGGGCAGACGGTGGTGGTGCGCAACGGCCACGTGCTGGCGCTGGAGGCGGTGGAGGGCACGGACGAAGCCATCCGCCGGGGCGGCAAGTACGGTGGGGCGGGCGCGGTGGTGGTGAAGCGCAGCAAGCCGGGGCAGGATCTGCGCTTCGACCTGCCGGCGGTGGGGCCTCGCACACTGGAGGTCATGCAGGAGGTCGGGGCGAGGGTGCTCGCACTGGAGGCGGGCAAGACGGTGCTGCTGGACGCGCCGGCGCTCTTCGAGGGGGCCGAGAAGGCGGGCATCACCCTCGTTGGCGTACCCTGAACCTCCGCCACCCATGCCCGCTCCCTCGCCCTCCTGGGGAGGTCGGGAGTGCGCATCGTCCCCACCCCGTACTGTGTGGAATGCTCGCCTCCCAAGGGCCTGTTCCGGACACTACTCCGGGGCCTGGCCCGGGTCCGCATTGCACGCGCCGCTCACCCCGGACAGCGTGTGCCTCGACTCGGAGGTGGCCGCTGCCCATGAACGCCCGACTGCTCCTGCTATGCCTCACCCTGTCTCCCCTGTGCGCGCTCGCGGACGCGGTGCGCGTGTCGCTCCAGCCGAAGGCCTCGGTGGGCAAGGGGCTGCCGTCCCTTCAGGTGCACATCGAGGAGCCCATCGCGGGCTTCGAGCTGAAGCTGAAGCGCGGCGACGGGCACGAGGTGCGGGTGAAGGGAGGCGGTCAGCCGGGCGTGACGCGCACCCTCTCGCTGGAGCAGCCCGAGGGCCGCTTCCACTATGAGGGGGAGCTGGTGGTGCGCTTCCCGGACGCGCAGGAGGCCTCCATGCCCCTGTCCTTCGACGCGGAGCTGCTGGGCCCGCTGCGGATGACGGTGGCCCCGGAGGACGTGGACGTGGAGGGGCGCAAGCTGCGCTTCTCGTTGTCGCGGCCCGCCTCGCGCGTGAAGGTGGCGGTGCTGATGGACACCGGCGAGAAGGCCCTCGAGGGGGAGGTGCCCTTCCAGGGCGAGCCCGCCGGGACGCCGCTGGAGGTGACGTGGCCGGCGGCGAAGGGCAGGGTGATGCGTATCTCGCTCCAGGCCTTCGACACGTCCGACTACTACACGGGCCTGGAGCTCTTTCCGTGGCGGGTGGACATCCCCCACGAGGAGGTCGGCTTCCCCACCGGCAGCGCGGAGGTGCCGGCGGCGGAGCGGCGGAAACTGGACGCCAGCCATGGCCTCATCTCCGACGCGGTGTCGCGCTACGGCCGCTTCGCGGAGCTGCGCCTCTACATCCTCGGGCATACCGATACGGTGGGGGACACGGCGGCCAACCGCGAGCTGTCTCTCCAGCGCGCCCGGAGCATCGCGGCGTACCTGCGCAAGCGGGGTCTGAAGCTGCCCATCTTCTACGAGGGCTTCGGCGAGCAGGCCCCGAGCGTGGCCACCCCGGACGAGACCGACGAGGCCGCCAACCGGCGCGCCCAGTACATCCTGGCGGTGGAGCCGCCAGCCCTGATCCAACCCCCCTTCCCGCCGCGGTGGCGGAAGCTGTGATGCGCCTCAAGGAGAACCGACGGATGAAGAGCCTCGTGCTGCCCACCCTGCTCGCCCTCGCCGCCACCGGCTGCATGCACTCGCGCGAGCGCCTCGCCAACCCGGCGGAGGAGGCCGGCAAGTGCGAGCTGGTCCAGACGCTGATGCGCCAGCCGCTGCCGCAGGCGTACCTGGCGCAGCTCGCGGCGGGGGGGCGTGACGAGCCCGCGCAGGTGCTCGTCTACGTGCGCCGGCCCGAGCAGAGCCTGCTGGAGCGCCTCTTCGAGGGTGAGGAGACCACGTGCGGCGGCCTCGGTTACAACGTAGTGCAGCAGAGCACCACGCGGGCGCTGGTGGTCTTCCTCCAGCCGACGGGCAATGGCTACACCTTCGATGTGCAGCGCGCCGCCCCGGACGAGCTGTCCCTGGGCGGAGAGCCCAAGGGCGTGGTGACGAAGAGCGACGGCGGGGGCTGGGCGGCCTCCAGCCTCTGAGCGGCCCGGGCCTCGCCCGCGCTACCGGAGCAGATCCTTGCCGCCATCCGCGATGAACTGCACGGCGATGGCGGCGAGGATGAGCCCCATCACGCGCTCGAGGATGGCCACGCCGGACTGCTTGAGCACACGCTGCACGAAGCCGGCGGCGCGCAGCACGAAGTAGCTCACGAGGAAGGTGAGCACGATGGCCACCAGCACGGGCACCGCGGACACCAGGCTGTCGCCGCCGCGGGCCATCAGCACCATGGCGGTGGCGATGGCGCCGGGGCCCGCCAGCAGGGGCATCGCCAGCGGCACCAGGGCCACGTCGTCCTTCTTCACGCCCTCCTGCGTCTCGGACGGGGTGGTGCGTGTCTCCGAGGGCCTCGCGCGCAGCATGTCCAGCGCGGTGATGAGCAGCAGGATGCCGCCCGCCACCCGGAAGGCGCCCAGCGAGACGCCGAACACCTTGAAGATGATGCCGCCGAACATGGCGAAGAAGAGCAGCAGCGCACATGCCACCAGGCACGCGCGCCGCGCCGTGCTCCGGATCTTCTCTTCCGAGTCCCCCGAGGTGATCGCCAGGAAGATGGGCACCACGCCCACCGGATCCACCACGAACAGGACCGCCGGGAGCGACACGAGGAAAAGGGACAGCTGCTCGGACATGCGCCTCCTCTACACCGTGAGGCGCAGCTTCCACACCATCGTCAGGGCCTCGACGAAGATCTTCCGGCTCATCTTCGACTGCCCGACGCGGCGATCCTCGAAGACGATGGGGATCTCCTTCACCGTCATGCCCTTCTTCAGGGTGCGGTAGGTGAGCTCGATCTGGAAGGCGTAGCCGGTGCTCTTCACCGCCTCGAGGTCGATGGTCTCGAGCACCCGGCGGTTGAAGCACTTGAAGCCGCCGGTCAGATCCCTCACGCCCACGCCGAGGATGGAGCGCGCGTAGAGCGAGCCGCCCCGGCTGATGATCTTGCGGCCCACGCCCCAGTTGACGGTGCCACCACCGCGCACGTACCGCGAGCCCAGCACCAGGTCCGCGCCGCCCATGGCCGTGTCCAGCAGGGTGGGCAGGTAGCGCGGGTCATGGCTGAAGTCCGCGTCCATCTCGACGATGTACGTGTAGCCCGCGTCGAGCCCCACGCGGAACGCGTGCAGGTAGGCGCGCCCCAGGCCCTGCTTCTTCTCGCGGTGCAGGACGCGGATGCGCGGCTCCTTCGCCGCCAGCTCGTCGGCCAGCTTCCCCGTCCCATCGGGGGAGTTGTCGTCGACGACGAGGATGTCCACGCGGGGATCGGCCGCGAGCACCGCGCGGGTGATCGGCTCGAGGTTGTCCCGCTCGTTGTAGGTGGGGATGCAGACCAGCACAGGATTCATCGCGCGGCGGGACATACCAGAGTGGCGCGGTGTCCGCTGCTGGACTTTCGGAGCAATCGGTGTGCCTGGCACCTACAGGGCGGGGGGCAGCAGCTCCAGCACGGCCTCGGCGGCGCGGGCGGCGGCTCCATGCGCTCCGAGCCGGGTGCGCACCTCCTCGAGCCCCTGGAGCATCTCCTCGCGCGGCGCGCCGGGCACCCACAGGCGGCGGATCTCCCCGGCGATGCGCTCGGGCGTCATGTCGCCCTGGAGCAGCTCGGGCACCACCCGGCGGTTGGCGAGCAGGTTGACGAGGGCGACGTGCGCCACCTTCAGCATCAGCCGGCCCACGAGGTAGGTGACGAGCGAGACGCGGTACACCACCACCATGGGGCGCTGCATCAGCCCCGCCTCCAGGGCCGCCGTCCCCGAGGCCACGATGGCCGCGTCGCTGGCCCCCACCACCTCGGGAGCCCGGCCCTCCACCAGCACCGGCTGCACGCCACTGCCCTCGAAGCGGGAGAGGATCTCCTCGCGCGGGATGGTGGGGGCCACGGGCACCACCACCTGGAGCCCGGGGCGCTCGGCGACCAGTTGCTTCGCGGCACCCACCATGGCGGGGAGGATGCGGCGGATCTCACTCATGCGGCTGCCCGGTAGCAGGGCGAGGGTGGGGGTGCCCTCGGGCAGCCCGAGCTTCTGGCGGAAGGAGCTGGCGCTGGCGGGAGAGGGGACCTGCTCCACCACGGGGCTGCCCACGTAGCGGGCGACGACGCCGGCCTCCCGGTAGAAGTCCTCCTCGAAGGGGAGGATGCAGAGCATCCGGTCCACGAGCTTCGCGATCGTCTTCACCCGGCCCCGGCGCCAGGCCCAGATCATCGGCGAGACGTAATAGGCGACGGGGATGCCGAGCTTCTTGAGGCGGGCGGCGAGCCGCAGGTTGAAGTCGGGGATGTCGACGAGGATGGCGCAGGCGGGGCGGCGCTCGGCGGCGGCCTCGGCCAGCCCGCGCATCACCTGGAGGATGCGGGGAATCTTGGGCAGCACCTCGGTGATGCCCATGACGTTGACCTCGTGGGCACCGTAGAGCAGCTCCACGCCCTGGGCGGCGAGGCGCGAGCCTCCCATTCCGAAGAAGCGAAGGTCCGGGCGCTGGGCCTTGAGGGCGGCGACGAGCTCGGCGGCGTGGGCGTCACCGGACGCCTCGCCGGCCACGACGAGAATCTGGAGGGGAGGGGACATGAGAAGCGGCGGGCATCCTATCCGAAGCGGTGCTCGGGTCGCGGGTTCTCACTGTTCGAGATAGGAAGAACGGCGTACGCCAGCGCTGGAAGATTTCCTTCCAGGTGACCAGGACGCGACCTCCTCCAGGAGTAGTGCGGGGAATCTCCGAGGGCTTGTCGACTTCCTGGGCCGGACGTGGAAGCGTCCGCGCTGGACTCGCTGTCTGGGCTCGACACGGGGGTGACCGGATGTACCAGTACGCTGAAGTGGCCGGAGGGGCGCGGACCGCGGAGCACTGGGCGGTGGACCTGGAGCAGCGGATGGCCCTGGCGGAGCCGAACGACACCGTTCGCGGCGTGTTCTGCAATGGCCTGGTGCGCCTCGTGCGGGAACTCTGTGGCGAGGAACTGGAGGGCCACTGCCTGGCGGCGGCCGGAGAGGCGAAGTTCCTCGACTTCTTCAACTACCCCATCACCACGTACCTGCGGATGGTCTCCACCGGAATGCGGCTGCTGGCCGAGAAGCAGGGAGACGTCGACGCGGCCCTGCGGCGGCTCGGGCGGCAGGTGGTGGTGGACCTGGGTCGCTCCGCGGCGGGCAGGGCCCTGGGGATGATGAACACCGGGGACACGCGGAGCCGGCTGGAGGGCTTGCGCGTGGCCTACCGGGTCCTGGTGAGTTTTGGCGAGCTCGAGCTGGCCTGGACGGGGCCGCGGAGCGCCCGCGTCACCTTGAAGCGCGTCTTCATGCCCCAGGCCTTCCACGAGGGCATGCTGATGGCGGCGTTCGAGGAGCGAAACATCCGGGGCGCCAGGGTGAACGGGCGTCAGGTGGGGCCGCTCGCCAACGAGTACGAGCTCTCCTGGGAGTGAGCGCTCACATCAGCATCGCGAGCAGCACCTGGGCCAGGATGATCTTGGACACCGTGGCCAGCGGGTAGACGGTGGTGTAGCCCACGTTGGGCAGGTCGTTCTTCGTCTGCTCCAGCGCGAAGCCGAGCACCGCGGGCTGGGTCTGCAGGCCGCCCAGCAGGCCCGTCAGCACGCTCATGGGGATGCCCAGCAGCTTGTGGCCGATGATGAGCGTGCTCAGCGCCACGGTGAAGGTGATGACGCCCCCGGCCGCGAGCAGCGCGAGCCCTCCGCCCTGCGTCAGTGTGGAGACGAAGGCATAGCCCGAGCGGGTGCCCACGCCCGCGAGGAACATCACCAGGCCGGCCTGACGCAGGGTGAGGTTGGCGCTGTAGGGCAGGCTCCAGACGAAGCGGCCGGTACGCCCCATCCAGCCGAGCACCAGGGCGACCACCAGTGGCCCTCCCGCGAAGCCCAGCTTCAGGTCCACGCCGCCGGGCAGGGGAATGGGCACGGTACCCAGCAGCAGCCCGAGGGCGAGGCCCAGGCTGAAGCTGAGGATGTCGATCTCGCTGAGGGCCCGGTACGAGTCACCGAAGAAGCGGCCGACCTCGTCGAGCCTGTCCCGGCGCGTCAGCACGCGGATGCGGTCACCCGGCTCGAGCACGGTGTCCTCCTGGGCCAGCATGTCCACGTCGCCGCGCCGCAGCCGGGTGGCCACCGCGCCGAAGCGTCCCGGGAGATCCAACTCGGCCAGCCGGCGCCCCACCACCTCCGGGTTGGAGACGAACATGCGCCGGTAGTCGAGCACGCTCCGGTCGTGCGCCAGGGGCTCGTGGCTGATCTCGCCGAGTCCCGCGGTGACCTCGTCCAGCTCCTGCTCGGTGCCCACCACCGTGACCAGATCCCCCGGCTCCAGCCGCGTCGAGAGGTCCGCGATGTCCAGGTGCTCGCCCCGCTGGTGCCTGCCGAAGACCACGTCCCAGCGGTGGCGCTGCATGAGCGTGGCCAGCGCCTCCTCGGGCGCGCGAAGCACCTTCACCACC
Source organism: Archangium sp. (assembly GCF_036389735.1). Classification (GTDB taxonomy): domain Bacteria; phylum Myxococcota; class Myxococcia; order Myxococcales; family Myxococcaceae; genus Archangium. Next base: position 17,806 of record NZ_DASVWK010000538.1, read on the forward strand.
CGCGTCTCGAGCGGCTCGTTGACGGAGCCCGGCTCGCTGGTGCGCTGGGCCTCGGCCGCGTAGTCCACCTTCCACAGGCGCTGCACGAGCGCGATGGCCAGCAGCACGCCGATGACACCCAGCGGGTAGGTGATGGAGTAGCCCACCACGGGATCCGCCAGGGCCTGGGCGTCCTGGGGGACGCGCATCTTGAGGAGCTCGATCTCGGCGGCGAGCGCGGGCGTG
>NZ_DASVWK010000539.1:0-3799 GCF_036389735.1 Archangium sp.
CACCATCAACATCATGAATCTGTCGGGCGTGGAGATTCAGGAGATGTTCGACTTCGTGGCCGATCGCTCGGCCGAGCGCGGCTGCGTCAGCCAGGCGCAGCTCTCCGGTGCGCGCTTCACCATGGACTGCGCCCAGGTGCAGCTCAACGACCTGCGCGTGCCCTGCACCCCGGCCAGGAATGGCGCCGACTGCCCCCAGGAGGGCCGCGAGGGCCACGCGCCCTGGCAGTGCCTCCAGGACCAGGATGGCAACCGCTGCTGGGCCCACCCCGCCATCGACATCTCCATCAACGGCCAGCCCATCAACCCCAACGGCATGTACCGCGTGGCGGTGAACGACTACATCGCCAAGGGCGGCTCCGGCTTCAGCGTCCTCAAGCGCAACACCACGCGCCAGGAGACGGGCATCTCCCTGCGCGACTCGCTCATCGGCTACATGCAGGGCTTCTGCACCTGCGACGACATCCTCGCGGGCCGCGCGACGTCCAAGACGGGGGCGCGCTGCGCCACGACGCAGCAGGACGGCAAGTGGGTGGTGGACGAGCAGACCCGCAACTTCTGCACCCAGACCCAGGTGTTCGAGGACCTGCTGGCGCTGCGCGACGCACCCCAGCGCTGCAACAAGCCGGGTCTCACGCTGGAGAACATCCGCACCACGTGCGCCACCGACACCCAGGTGGGCACCTGCTCGTGCGGCGAGTTCCTCGACGAGTCCACCGGCCAGTTCCGCAACGTGCCCACCGACGTGGTCGAGCGCTGCCCGAACATCCCGCTGCCGGAGCTGCTCACCAAGTGCGCCGCCATGCCCTCGGGCCCGTACACCGGCCGCTGCACCTGCCGTGAAGCGCTCAAGGGTGCCCAGGAGTGCGGCTCGGTCACCCGGCAGCTCAAGAGCTTCTGCGAGAACCCGACCGCAATGCCCATCGCCAATGCCACCGAGGATGGCCGCATCGGCCGGAAGGTGAAGTGATGAAGAAGCATCTGCTCCTCCTGGCGGCGACCGCCGCCGCGTCCGGCTGCTACAGCGTGGACTCCCCCACTCCCGAGGGCGTGGGCTCCTTCCGCGTGGAGGTGAAGAGCATCTCCTCCGTGGGCACCACGGGGACGCTCGCGCCGCTCGACGTGGTCAACTCCTGCCTCAAGCACTACGGCACCCTGGCGCAGGTGCCCGCCGAGGTGCGGGGCACGGACAGTTGCCGCTACGTCATCCCCCGCGGCCAGGTGGAGATGTCCCTGGACATCACCGCCCTGGACAAGGCGGGCAAGCCGCTCGACTTCAATGGGCCCGTGGCCTTCAAGGTGGTGCCGGGCGACCTCGCTGGCGACTACACCTACCACTGGACGCAGCTCACCCAGGGCCGGGGCACCGACACGGTGCGCGCCGAGCACATCTACGGCGAGGTGCGCGTCTGGGCGCTCGACGAGCCCGTCCAGCCCACCTACACCAACGGACAGATCTCCGGAGACCCGAAGCAACTCCCCCCGGAGCCCGCCTCGCGCAGCTACGCCGCCGGATCCTCCGGGCCCGTCCTCTTCGAGGAGCCCACGCTGGCCTCCATCCAGCAGCCGCAAACCGCGGACAACCGGTCCTCGCCCTTCGTGGGCCAGTTCGTCACCATCGGTCGCGCTCCCGAGTCCGGCGCGGTGCTGTACCAGAACTGCCCGGACGCCGACCTGGACGGCGACGGCCAGGTGGATCCGCCCAAGCCCGTGACGCTGCTGGTGACGGGGACGGACCCCTCCGGCTTCTTCGTCACGGACATCACCGCCTGCCCCGTGCCGGATGCCACCGAGCCGAGCGGCTTCATGCCCGGCACCTTCGGCTCCATGTACGTCTACAACTACAGCTACCCCGAGGGACTCGACACGGGCGACCTGCTGTGGACGCTGGCCGGCTCGCTCCAGGAGTTCACCTCCACCACGCAGCTCACCTTCCCCTCGTGGACGGTGCGTGAGCACGTGCGCGAGCTGCCGCCGGAGCAGTGGACCAAGTACCTGAAGCTCCACCCGCCCAGGGAACTCAACCTGCGCCACTGCGGGCTGAGCAACACGCTGGCGCCCGGCAGCGTCGACCCGCTCTGCGGCTACTACACCGACAACCTGAAGCTGGAGAGCTTGGAGTCGGGGCTGGTGCAGGTGCGCAACGTCCGCTTCCCCAAGGTCTTCAAGAACTGCGACCTCAACGGCAACGGCGAGGTGCCCTTCTTCTGTAGCTCGCGTGGCGCGTGGACCTACTGCGGCACCTCCGCGCCCCCGGAGATGAACGAGGTCCAGTGCAACATCGACTGCACCACGGGCGCCGGAGGCACCGTGTGCTCCGAGCGCAGCCAGTTCACCGGCTTCGGCCAGTTCGTGGTGGAGATGGCCGGGCCCGGCCCCCGCGAGGCCGGCCTGGATGACTCGCTGCCGCTGCGCGCGCAGACGGTCACCCTCTCCGACACCACCTCCAGGAGCACCGCGACGGGCTACGACCCGGGCGCGCAGGTGAGCATCTGGTGCGACGTGGACAGCTACCTGCGCTTCGGTGGCGCGGGCGTCACCGCCAGCGACGTGGACGAGCTGGTGCCGGCCAAGACACGCAAGGACGTCACCCTCCGCTCCGGCGAGGGCTACATGGCCTTCCTGTCCGCGGTCCCGGTACCGGCGGGCGGTACGGCCCCGCGCTGCTCCGTGTCGCGCAACCCCGGCACTCGCATCCTCCTCACGACGAAGGACGCCGTGCCGGACCTGCGGGTGGATTGCGACGAGAACGACTCGGATGCGGATCGCGCCCAGCAGTGCCGCCTGATGCACTCGGTGACCTTCGATGTGACGGGCCACCTGCGGCAGATCCAACCGGGACGCCCACGCTGGATGGTGATGCCGCGCGACGCGGACGACCTGTGCTGCCACCCGGGCCAGGACCAGCAGTGCCCGCGCCCCATCAAGCCGTGTCAGTGACGCAGTGACTTGAGTTGACGTGAGCGCCCCACTCCCAGGGGCGCAGGGAGGAGCGGCCCCCCCCGGCCACTCCTTGGAGGGAATTTGAGAACGTTTCGCACGCTGGCCCTGACCGGGCTGATGGCCCTCTCCACGCCCGCCTGGGCCGGAGACTTCGTCGATACCCGTCTGTCGTTCGTCTTCGCGGACGACAACGTCTTCGCCAATGCGGGCGAGACGACGCCCAACAGCCCCACCGCCCGGTTCGGCGCGGGCAACCAGAACACCCAGTTCTACGACAACTTCAACACCCGTTTCTCCGGCTTCGAGACGCTGTCCAACATCGTCCTCTACAAGCGGATGCCGGCGTTCTTCGAGGGCCTCACCACCGAGGCGGCCCTCACGGTGCTGATGCTGGAGCGGCCCTCGGGTGGCATCGACCTGCGGGACAACTCCAGCTACATCCGCCTCAACTACCGGCCCGCGGGCTGGGGTGAGAACGAGGGCCTGTCCCTCACCGGCTTCCCGGTGTCCGCGGACCGCTTCCGGCTGGGCTACGCCTACCGCATCTCCTGGGGCGGCAGCGGCGTGTTCACCACCCGCTCGCAGAACAACGGCGTGCCGGGCGCCAAGCTGCAGGTGACGCGCGACAACTGGTACGCCTTCGTGGGCGGCAAGTCGGCGCTGGTGCTCAACGAGCTGATTCTGGAGCAGGAGACGCTCTACGGCCTCTTGGCGGGCGCCGGCTGGGACATCCTCCCCACCTTCCGCCTCGAGGCGAGCGGCGGCTACTTCCAGAAGGGCATCATCCCGGGCCTGGCCAACCAGGGCATTGAAGCCCCGGTGCGCGCCGCGGGCGCGTCCGCACAGGCCACCTACC
>NZ_DASVWK010000540.1:0-11213 GCF_036389735.1 Archangium sp.
CCTGAACATTTGCCCGGAATCCCTGGGGTGCCACCCGCGCGCTTCCTCGCGAGCGCGGGCGAGTTGGCATCAGCCGACCGAGCGCCAGCCAGCCCAGAGACGCCCTGGGAGGGTCACGCACCCGTGGTGTGGGCCAGTCCCCCTGGCCGCCCGGCGAGAGAGAGGGTGTGCGGAATCCGTGCAGGCGGCCCGCGCATCTGCGAGGCTCGCCGGGCCGTGCATCTCGAGATGCCCCTCATCATCGGCCTCATGGTGGCCGCCAGCGCCCTCGCCATCGCGGCCAAGCGCGTCCGCAGTCCCTACACTGTCGCGCTGGTGGTGGGCGGCTTGCTCATCTCCGTGGGGGGCATCCTCCCGGGCATCCCCCCGCTCAACCCCGAGGTCGTCTTCCTCGTCTGCCTGCCCCTGCTCCTCTTCGAGGGCGGCATCACCGCGGACGTGGCCAACGTGCGCGCCAACCTCCTGCCCATCGCCACCCTGGCCACCCTGGGCATGGTGCTGGCCATCGCCGCCACCGGCACGGCACTCCACTACGCCCTGGTGCTCGCCTGGGGCCCCGCGCTGCTGCTCGGGGCCATGCTCGCCGTCACCGACACCGTCTCCATCCTCTACGCCTTCCGCCGCGCCCCCGTGCCCCGGCGCCTCGCCGGCATCATGCAGGGCGAGAGCCTCTTCAACGACGGCACCGCCCTCGTGGCCTACGCGGCCATCGCCGCCGTGGTGGTGGGCGGGGACGCCTCCTACTCCGTGCCACTCATTGGCGCCAAGGTGCTGGGAGCCACCCTCGGGGGGCTCGCCATCGGCCTCACCCTGGGCCTCGGGGCCGGCTTCGTCATCCGCCACACCGAGGATCCGCTCGCCGAAATCATGGTGACCACGGCGCTGGCCTTCGCCGCCTTCGTGGTGGGCGAGCAACTGCACCTCTCGGGCGCCATCGCCGCCGTGACGGCCGGGTTGAGCACCGGCATCAACCTGCGGCGCCACGTGGCCCCGCAGAGCCAGGTGGCCATCCACACCTTCTGGGAGTACGCCGCCTTCGGGGTGAACACCTTCCTCTTCCTCTCGATGGGGCTCACCACCCGGCCCGAGACGCTGGTGCGCTACCTGCCGCAGACGCTGATCGCCGTGGCCTGTGTCTTCGCCGGCCGCGCGGTGGCCATCTACCTGCCCTTCCTGCTGCTGCGCTGGCTGCGTCCCTCCGAGGCCGTCCCCGTGCGCTGGCAGCACGTCTTCATCCTCGGCAACATCAAGGGCGCGCTGTCCATCGGCCTGGCGCTCGGCCTGCCGGAGAACACGCCCTCGCGCGAGCTGCTGGTGGCCATCGCCTTCGGCGTCTGCTTCCTGTCCCTGGTGCTCCAGGGGTTGATGCTCACGGACATCCTCAAGCGGCTGGGCCTCTTCCACGAGGATCCGGTGGCCTACGCGGTGGCCGGGCAGCAGGCACGCCTCATCGCCAGCCGCGCCGCGCGCCAGGAGCTGGAGGTGCTGCACGACCAGGGGCTCATCCCCCGCGCGCCCTACGAGCACCTGCGCAGCGACTACCAGGTGGGCATCGCCAACGCCGAGCGCGAGCTGCGCCGGCTCAGCGAGCAGCACCTGGCGCAGGGGGCGAGGATCCTCCTCGTCACCCGCCGGCGCCTCATCGACGCGGAGCGCACCGCGCTGCTGGCGGCCCGGCGCTCTGGCCTCATCCCCGAGGCCACCGCCGAGGCGCAACTGGCGAAGCTGGACGCGCGCACGCTGGAGCTGGAGCACGTGTTGTCGGACGCCCATGACGGTGAGACGGGCAGCGGGAGGAAGGCGTCATGAAGATCGTCATCGCGGGTGGTGGACGGGTGGGCAGCACGCTGGCGGCGCGGCTGGTGGCGGAGCAGCATCAGGTGACGGTGGTGGAGCGGGACCCGGCCACCTGTCACCGGCTCTTCGAGGACATCGGCGTGGTGACCATCTGCGGGGACGCCAATGATCCGCAGGTGCTGGAGTCCGCGGGCATCTCCAATGCGGACATCGCGGCCGGGGTGCTGGCGCGCGATGCGGAGAACCTGGCCTTCTCCACGCTGGTGCGCTCCATGGGCAAGGCGCGCGTCATGGTGCGCATGCTGGACAGCCGCTACCGCAACGCCTACCGGCTCGCCGGGGTGAGCGAGCTGGTGGAGGAGGCCGAGGTGGTGGTGGCGAAGATGACCACGGCCATCGACTTCCCGCAGGTGGCCGGCTCGCTGCCGCTGGCGGCCGGGGACGCCATCCTCTTCGAGCTGGAGGTGAACCCCAAGGCCCTGGTGTCCGGCCGTACGGTGGCGCAGGTGCGCGGCCTGCCCGATTTTCCCCGCGAGTGTGTGTTCATCGGCCTCCTGGACCCGGAAGGACACATCACCCTACCGGACGGCAACACGGTGCTACGCGCCGGACACACCGTCATCCTCGTGGCCCGCCGCGCCGAGCTGGGCCGGGCCGTGGAGTGCCTCACCGCCCAGCCCCGGCGCGAGGCCGACACCCCGCTGGCCGAGATGCTGCGCAAGGTGGACTTCCTCGCGCCGTTGAGTGCCGAGGAGCTCACCACGGTGGCGCGTGGCGCCGAGTACCTCCGCAAGGAGTCCGGCGAGTCCATCTTCAAGAAGGGCGACGCGGGGGAGACGTTCTACGTCGTCGTCTCCGGGCAGGTGAACCTGCTGGCCGAGGGCGGGCGCCTGGTGGAGGTGGTGAAGCCCGGGGGCTTCTTCGGTGAAATCGCCTTGCTCACCGGCGAGCCGCGCGCCACGAGCGCCGAGGCCGCCAGCGTGTGCGAGCTGGCCGCCGTCGGGCGCGAGGACTTCCGAGGCGTGGTGATGGCCAACCCCGCCATGGCCCTGGAGATGAGCCGCATCCTCGGGCAGCGGCTGGCGAAGATGGCCCAGCAGGACAGGGCCCCCCAGAAGCGCAAGGGGCTCTTTGGGCGCTGAGCGGGCAGGCAGCCCAGGCCCGGGCGTTCCCGCGGGGACAGCTTGTTCCGCCGGGAAGCCACGGGCTACGCTTGGGTCATCCGAGCGCACCCACGCCCTCCGGTGCCACCTATGAAGCTGTTTCTCGTCGGTCCGCCAGCCGAGGGCTTCCTCCTCCCACTCCTCAGCCAGTGGGGACACGAAGTGCATCTGGCCCCGGTCGCCGAGCAACTGGAGTCCTGGCCACTCGGAGTGGACGGAGTGCTGGTGAGCGGGCCCGGCCGTGAGATCCTCGAGCACCTCACCCGACTGCGCCTCCCCGACACGGGCGCCCGGCCCTTCCTCGTGGCGCTCCTCCCCGCTTCGAACGAGCCCGTGCCCCTGGAGGCCTTGCTGGCCGCGGCGGTGGATGACTTCCTCGTCGTCCCCTTCGAGCCCGCGCAGCTCCAGAACCGGCTCGAGTGGCTCCGCCTGCGGAGGGCGACCGGGAGGACCCAGTCCCCTGCCCGGGACGCTCCCACGCGCGGCGTGCAGGAGCGGCTCACGGCCATCATCCAGACCCAGAACGACGTCGCCCTGGCGGGCCTCGAGCTCGAGAAGGTGATGGCGCTCATCGCCGAGCGGGCCCAGCAGTTGTGCGGCGCGGACGGGGCCTCGGTGGCGCTGACCGAGGGCGACGAGCTGGTCTACCACGTGACGCTCGGCAGCCAGGCCGCCCATCCCGGCTTCCGGCTGAAGCTCGGCGAGAGCCTCACGGGCCAGAGCGTCCTGCGCGGTGAGATGCTCCATACCCGCGACACCGAGAACGACCCACGGGTGAACGTGGCCGCCACCCGGCGGACGGGCATCCGCTCGATGATCGTCGTCCCGCTCCAGCGGGATGGGCGCACCGTGGGCGCGCTCAACGTCGTCTACTCGCAGCCCCACGCCTACGACGACCTGGACGTACGCACGCTCGAGCTGATGGGTCAGCTGCTCGGCGTCGCCATGAGCAACGCCGCCGAGTTCGAGGCCCGGCACCTGGTGCTGACCGAGTTCGCCGACACGCTGGGCGCGCTCCAGCAGAGCCAGGAGCTGTTCCACTCCTTCATGAACCACAGCCCGCTGCTGGCCTTCATGAAGGACACCATGGGCCGGCGCACCTGGGTCAACGACTCCTACGCCCGCTTCTTCCAACTCGACACGCACACGCTGCTGAAGCTCAGGGATGACGAGCTGCTGCCGCCCGAGGTGGCCGAGCGGATGCGCCTCGAGGAGCGGCTGGTGCTGTCCACCGGGCAGACCCACTGCGCCGAGCAGCCCATCCCCGCGCCCGATGGGACGGAGCACCACTGGCTCATCCACAGGTTCGCCCTGCGCGATGCGCTCGGCCAGCAGTTGCTCGGCGGCGTGGGGGTCGACATCACCGCCCTCAAGAACGCCGAGCAGGCGCTGCGCCGCTCCGAGGAGAACTCCCGCGCCCTCATCGAGGGATTGCCGGAGGCCATCTTCGTCCACCGCGAGGGCAGCCTGCTCTACGTCAACCCGGCGGGGCTCACCTTCCTGGGCCACGGCTCGGCACAGGAGCTCGTCGGCAAGTCGCTGCTCGAGCTCATCCACCCGGAGGACCGGGACGCCGCCGCCGCCCGCGTGCTCGAGAGCGACTACGGCCCCATGCGCGAGGTGCGCTTCCTGCGCGCGGGGGGCCAGGTGGTGACGGCGGAGCTGAGCGCCATGCGGCTGCTCTTCGGCGGTGAGCCGGCCACGGTGGTGAGCGCGCGCAACATCACCGAGCGCAAGCAGATGCAGGCCAGCCTGCTGCTGGCGGACCGGCTGGCGAGCGTGGGCACGCTGGCGGCCGGCATCGCGCACGAGGTCAACAACCCGCTCGCCTTCGTCCTCGCCAACCTCGGCTTCCTGGACGACGAGTGCCAGCGCCTCATCCGCGAGCAGCCGGGAGAGCGGATCCGGGAGATGCACGAGGTCCTCCACGAGACGCTCCAGGGCGCCGAGCGGATCCGCCACATCGTGCGCGACCTCCAGACGCTCTCGCGCCACGACGGCGAGCAGCGCACGCTGGTGGATGTGTGCGAGGTGCTCGAATCGAGCCTGCGGCTGATGCGCACCGAGCTGCGCCACCGCGCCCGGGTGGTGAAGGACTTCGAGCCGGTGTCGACGGTGTGGGGCAGCGAGGTGCGGCTGGGACAGGTGTTCCTCAACCTGCTCATCAACGCCGGCCACGCCCTGCCCCCGGGGCTGCCCGATCGCAACGAGGTGCGCGTGCGCGTGCGTGGCCTCAACGCGCAGGTCATCATCGAGGTGACGGACACGGGCACGGGCATCGACCCGGCGGTGCGCGACCGCATCTTCGACCCCTTCTTCACCACCAAGCCGGTGGGAAAGGGGACGGGCCTGGGCCTGTCCATCTGCCACGGCATCGTGACGAGCCTGGGCGGAGAGCTGTCGGTGGAGAGCGAGCTGGGCAAGGGCTCCACCTTCCGCATCATCCTGCCGGCCGCGGAGGGACAGGTGAAGAAGGTCGCCTCCTAGTCTCCAGGGGAGGCGACGGGAGCAGCGGGTCGATCTCGAGGGCGTCGATGTAGCACCAGCCCCAGTGCTCGCTCCTCGCAGCCCGAGCTCCTCGGCGGCACGTCGGGCCGCAGCTGGTGCAGGTGCGAGCACGTCGTCGCCGTGCCGCGCCGCAAGCCCCCATCGTCCCCAGCATGCGCCGGGGGCCGGACACGGGCCCATGCTCGGGCACGCCCTCGTGGCGCAGCGCCGCCAGCAGCTCGCCCATCGCCTCCTCCGCCACCCCTCCCGCGTGCAGCACCCGCGTCACCGCCTCCAGCGCCGTCTCGAACTCGCCGGCCACGATGTCGCTCGCGCCCCGCTCGTGCAGATCGCCGATGACCCTCAACCGGGGCACCTTCACCAGGATGGGCACGTCCGGTGAGAGCCTCCGCGCCGCCGACACCCTGTGGGGATCCAACTCGGAGCCGAAGAGCAGCAGGCCCACGCCAATCTCCGCCAGGGCCTCCAGGCGCCAGGAGTCCGGCACCCAGCCGAGACCACTCGGGCCGATGAGCGCACCCGCGGCGATGAGGCCGGCGATGGTGGGAAGGCGCAGTCGGCTGAGCGCCAGCACCACCATCACCGCCACCCCGAAAACGACGACCAGTTCCTGGAGGAGCTCGGGAGCCTGCATGGACGCGCCTCCGCGTCTCTCAGGCTCCTGTAACCACCAGCTCGGCTCAGCGCTTGAAGTCCACGCCGACACCGAGGCCCGCCGTGAAGCCGTGCCGCAGCCGGCCCTCCGCCTGCGGGAAGTGCTCCGTGCCGCCCATGGCGATGCCGTAGAGCGCGGGCAGGAAGCGGTGACGCACCTCGGCGCCCACCGAGTAGCGCGGCCTGCCGGTGATGTCCGTGAGGATGACGCGCAGATCCATCGACGTCTTGCCTCCAGGCAGGTTCGCCTGCAGCACGGCGTCCGCGTCCACCCGGCCGGTGGTGACGAAATACTCGCCGGACGCGCTGGCCGTCAGCTCCAGGTCCTCCGGCGCGCCCGGGCTCACCGACAACGCGAACTGGCCATAACCGGAGAAGGTCGTGGGCAGCGGCTCCTCGGCGAGCGGCAGCTCCCGAAGCCCCACGCCGGAGAAGCGTGCGAGCTCATACCCCGCCCCGAAGAGGCCGAAGCGGAAGCCCCCGCCCTGGCGCCGAGCCTCCAGCCGGCCGGAGAACTCCACCGTCTCCTTGGGCCTGCTCGCCATCACCAGGCCGAACGCCGCGCCGTAGTCCGGCACCGACTCGACGAGCGTGTCCGCCCGAGCGCCCGCGGCGGCCTGCACCCAGAGCTGGAACTTCTCGTTCTTCACCGCCCCCACCTGCAACCCGACGCTCGCCGCGGAGAGCGGGGGCGCCGTGCCCCCCGCCGACGTGCCGAAGTCGTGCGCCACGTCCAACGAGAGGAGGTAGCGGTCGAAGGCCTTCTCCTGCTCACTCAGGACGCGGCCGAGATCCAACCGGACCTCTCCGGCGAACAGGCGCGCGGCGAGCACGTCGCTGGCGAAGAGCTCCACCCGGGTGGGGCCGAGGTACGCGGTGAAGTTGGCGCCCGCGGGGTGGTAATCCGGCGAGAGCCGGTTGTGGTAGCGGTTCACCAGCCACCCGGCACCGAGCGAGTACACGGAGAAGTTGCCCGCGCGCAGCTGGTAGTGGCTGTCGTCCCGGCCGATGCGCAGCTCGCGCAGAATCTGGGCGTAGTCGCTGCGCTCGTCCCAGTCCTGGCGCCGCAGTCGGCCGTAGTCCTGCTCCAGTTGGAGCGGCTCCTGGTCGAACATCCGCAAGCGCAGCGGCGCTCCCAGCTCGAACTCGAACTCGTCGCCGCCCTTCACCCCGAGGCGCGGGAAGGCGACAACAAAACCATCCACCCCGTTGGCGCCGGTGCCCGAGGACAGGCCCTGCGCGCTCAGCTCGAGGGCCGCGTGGAAGTGAATGCCCTCTTCGGCCGGTGGCGCGTAGGAGGGATCAACGTAGGCCCTGGGGGCCTGCTGGAGCACGGAGACAAGAAGAAGCGAGGCACCAATCATGGCGCATCATCCTACCCCGCTTCCCGTCAGTGCCCCCGTAACTCAGTGGCGAACAGGCGGGTGAGCCTCGCTCCCTCGGGGAGCGAGCGGACTACCCGCCGACGACGACGATCTGCCGGCCCGTGGCCGCGGCCATGGACTTGGAGGACACCAGCTTGGCGGCGGCCTTGGCCTCGCCCGCCACATCGAAGGCCGCGGCGATCAGGTCACCCAGCGTCACCTGCACCTTGGTCTGAACCTTCCGCACCGGCTGGCTCGCCTTCGCCACCGCCCGCCCCGCCGTGCCCTTCACCTGACGCGCCACCCGATTCATCACCTGTCCCCGCCGCTCGGTCTTCGCCATGGTTCGCCCCGTCCTTGGTCTGGGTTGTTCGTCTCGTTGCCGACGCCCCACGCCGCCGCCGCCCACGCAGGGACTATGAGCAACCCCCGTGCCGCAAGCCAACCCCTTGAAATCATTCGATTCCCACAAGGTGGGAGTCCCGGCGGATCCGTGCCAGGGACTGTCATTTCTTCCGAACCCGGGAAATTCCCCCCGGAACGAATGACTGGGAGGAGAGGGGCCCGGGAAGCCCCGAAGGGCCTCGACCGGGCGGAACAGCGACGACGACGACCCGGGGCCCTCGTGGGAGGGCCCGCTCGGGGCACTACTTTCCGGGAGGCGAGGAGAGCACGAGGATCAGCTCGCCGCCCACGTGCTTGCCAGCGCGCTGGTAGACGGTGCCCTCGCGCCCCAGCTCCACGTCCACGGCGGACAACTGGGGCACCTCCACGCGGAGGGTGGCGGTGTCGCCCTGCATGCGCAGCAGCCGCAGCGAGGCATTCACCCCATTGGGCAGCTTCACGTCGGTGGACGCCTGGCTGCCCACCTCCAGCGTCTGTTGGGACAGGCGCTTGAAGGAGGTGAAGTTGAAGTTCTGCCGCTCGAAGGAGTCCTTCATCTTCTGGAGCTCCGCCGGCTCCACCTCGGTGCCCTTCTTGGAGACGAGCACCACTTCCACCTTCACCTTGAGCTTCTCGTCCGCGGCGCGGGCCACGGGTGGCGAGAGCAGCACCCCCACCAGCGCGAGCGCCAGCAGGGCCAGGGGCCTCCGCGTCATCATCCTCACAGCTCACCTCCCTTGGGCCGCGAGTCCTTCCCCGGCACCGGGTGGGACTCGTCCGAGTCCAGCTCATCCTGCGTGTCGTCCCGCCTCGGGGCGGGCTTGCCCGGCGAGGCCTCATCCCGGAGCGGCTCGTCCTGCTCCACCGCCCAGATGATGGTGCTGCCGTCCTCGGACTCGAGCACCACGGGGGCCACCGTGGAGCCCTCGGAGGCGCGCACCGCGCGCACGCGCATCCGGTCCCCGCCGTAGCCCATGGGCACGTCGCTGCTGCGCATCAACAGGGGCACCAGCACCAGCACCAGCACCGCGGCCGTGGCCAGCGAGGAGACCATGGCGGTGCGGTGGTAGAGGAACAGCTCCGACAGGGAGATGCGCAGGCGCTCCAGCAGGGGCGGGCGCTCGGGCGTCACCCGGGCCATGACGCGCTGGGTGAAGTCCTTGAAGTCCACCTCGTCCACGGCCATCTCCAGGCCCACGCGCAGCAGCGCGGACTCGGCGCGCAGGTCCGCCGCGCGGCTGGTGCACTCCCGGCAGGCCGACAGGTGCCGCTCGACGTTGACGCGCTCGGCGGGAGACAGCTCCCCGTCGATGTAGGGGGACAGCAACGGGACGAAGCTCTTGCACGCGGGATTTCCGGCCATGTTCCTCACCCGGTGGTTTGGGGGACTTGCGGGTTGGACGGCAGCGTGGGACCAATATTCCAGTCCCATTCACTCATTGCCGACCCCGCTCTTGGCCTCGTCCAACTCCAGGTATTCACTGAGGATTTTCTGGACCTTGGCGCGCGCGTGGAAGAGCCGGCTCATCACCGTGCCCTTGGGAATCTCCAGCGTGCGCGACAAGTCCTCGTAGGACATTCCCTCGATTTCGCGCAGCAGGAGGATGGCGCGATGCTTCTCGGGAACGGCCGCGAGGGCCTCCTGGATTTTCTCCGCCAATTCGCGGCGCAGGGCGCTCTTCTGGGGGTTGGTGCCCAGGCGGCTGCCGAGCGCGCCGATGCGGGCCTCGGACAGGTCATTGGCGACGGACTCGTCGAACTCCTCGGCGTCGCCGCCCGCGGCGTTCTTGCGGCGCATCACGTCGATACAGATGTTGACGGTGATGCGGTAGAGCCAGGTGTAGAAGGACGAGTCGCCCTTGAAGTGGTCCAGGTACTTGTAGACCTTGACGAACGCCTCCTGCGAGACGTCCATCGCTTCTTCCTTGTCCTTCAGCATGCCCAGGGCGACGGCGTACACCTTGCGCTGGTAGCGCTCGACGAGGAGCTTGAAGGCGCGCTGGTCTCCGCTGCGGACGCGCTTGACGAGAGTGAGATCGTCGGTGGCCAAGGGTGGGGCACCCTACCACGAGCGCCCCTCGGCCCAAGCATTGAGTCGGTGGGGCGTTCACCGGTGTATTCTGGGCGTGCCCCGGTTACGAAGCCGCGCATGACCCCCACCCACTCGCTGGAAGGGCCCCCGTTCCTGCTGGGGGCGTATGTCGTCGAGGCGCGCGTCGAGGACTGGAGCCAATTCCCGTTCAACCTGCCGTATGTGAGGGAGCTCGACCTGACGCTCGACGGGCCCATCACCCTGTTCGTGGGAGAGAACGGCTCCGGGAAGTCCACCCTGCTGAGCGCGCTCGCGGAACTGGCGGGGCTGCCCGGGGGTGGCGGGAGCCGGAACGAGATTCCCGACGCCGAACGCCGTGCGTCCCTGCTCACCGCCGCCCTGCGCCCCAAGTTCAGGGCCAAACCACGGGATGGCTTCTTCTTCCGCGCGGACGCGCTCCTGGACTTCGCTCGCATCCTGGACAAGCGCAAGGAGGATCCCGACTTCCTGGGCGATCCGTACGCACGCTACGGGGGCAAGTCACTTCGAGCGCGCTCGCATGGCGAGAGCGTCTCGGAGGTGTTCCGCGCGAAGCGGCACGGCGGGCTCTACTTCTTCGACGAGCCCGAGTCGGCCCTCTCCCCGATGCGGCAGTTGGATTTCGTGAGGGAGCTCGAGGAGACCGTCCGGGAGGGGGGCTGGCAATTCGTCATCGCCACCCACTCGCCCATCATCATGTCCCTGCGAGGAGCACGCCTCCTCGACTTCGACCGCCCGGGGCTCCCGCCCATCCATCCGGAGGACACGAAGCACTGGGCCGCGTTCAAACGCGTTCTCAGCCCGGACTGAGCCGGGCTCACGTCCTCACAGGGTGACGAGGATGGCGATCAGCAGCGCCGCGGCCACCAGGGCGAACATGGTGACGAAGACCATCCGGTTCCACTTCTCCTGCTCCACCGCGCCGGACTCCTGCGAGTCCCGGAAGCCGTGCAGGGCGTTCCAGAGCATGTGCGGACCCAGGCGCTTGTTCGTGCCCCGGGTATAGAGGTCGTCCTCCGGAGCCAACTGCCCGTCCACCTGCCGCTGCGGAGCCACCTGCCCAGGCACCACCACGGTCGGCGATTGGACTCCCGATTGGAGCGGCGGCGAGACCGGCTTCTCCGTCTGGTCCAGCAGCGGCTGCGCACTGGCCTTCCGCGGCTGCTCCGGCTGCTCGGGAGTCTTGGAAGTGGGGAGGGGCGGGTTGTCCTTCAGCTCCAGCGTCTCCTTCGGCTGCTCGGCCTGCTTCGGCTGCTCGGCCTGCTTCGGCTG
>NZ_DASVWK010000541.1:0-2658 GCF_036389735.1 Archangium sp.
GGCCGCCGGTGGCTCGACGAGGAGTTGCTCGCCCTCTCCGAGTCGCTCGCCCACGTGACCGGCGCCTTCCGCAAGCCTCCCGGGTTCTGAGCCGCGCACGTTGACGGACAGGGGACGACCCTCACCCTCGCCCTCTCCCAGAGGGAGAGGGGACATCCACGGGTTCAATCCACGTGCGCGTCCGGGTCTCCCTCCCCCAACGCCTCGAGCACCAGCTCCCCCGCCTTCTCCAACGCGTGCCCCGGCGCCAGGTCCTTCGCCACGAACAGCACCGAGTGCACCTTCTCCGCCAGCTCGCGCGCCCCCAGCGTCTCGCCCTTCACCACCTCCTCGCAGAGGTGCAGCGCCAGGTCCACCAGCAGCAGCCTCCGCCGATCCACCCACCCCTGTGACGGCTTCGGGCTCGCCTGCTCCGGGTAGGCATCGTGCACGCGCTCGTGCACCTCCTTCAGCGCTCGCAGGATGGACTCGCGGTGTTCCCGCGTCAGCTTCGGGGCGCCCGCGCCTCGCGGGCTCTCGGGATCCTGATTGTCACTCATGCCCAGACGTTACCAAGGCACGGGCCGGCGGTTGCGGAAGAAGCCTCCCGTGGGCCCCCGCGGCGGCAGTGTCGCCGCCCACACGAGGATGTCCGCGCCCCGCTCGACACTCCGCGCCGCGTGCTTCCCCCCCATCTCCGTCCTCACCCAGCCCGGACACACGGCGTTGACGAGCAGGTTGCGGGGCTTCAGCTCCTCGGCCAGCTGGCGCGTGAGCGCGTTGAGGCTCAGCTTGGAGACCCGGTACGCCGAGGTCGGCCAGCCCTTCTCCTCGTGCACGCCCGCTCGCACGTCCTCGACGAAGGCCCTCACCAGGGCCTTCAGCTGCTCCTTGGGCGGGGGCGGGTCGAAGCGTCGCTGGAAGGCGGGCGGATAGTCCTTCAGCTCGGACAGGCTGCTGGACACCATGACGACGCGCCCGTGCTCCTCCACGAGGGGCAGCAGGCGCTCGGTGACGCGCAGCGGCCCGAGGAAGTTCACCGCCACCGTGTACTCGGCCACGTGGGCGTTGAAGCCCTCCATGGCGATGCCCGCGTTGTTGATGAGCGCCGAGAGCCGGACACCCTGTTGCTCCAAGCGCCCGGCGAGCGCGGCGAGGCTCTCCAGGGAGGCGACATCCAGGGGCTCGAAGTGGACGTCGAGCCCCTCGGAACGGAGGGTCTCACAGGCCCGCTGGCCCTCGTCGGAGTCAGGCGCCGTCAGCCACACCCGCCAGCCGAGCCGTCCGAGCTGCCGGCAGGTCTCCAGTCCCAGACCACGATTGGCCCCGGTGACCAGGGCCGTTCCGGTTCCCTGCTTCATTCGCCCGCCCTTCGGCTCGGGAGTTACCTCCACTCTCGCCGTGCCCCCGTGCCCTGACAAGGGGGGCCCCGAGGACGGTCAATGGACCGTGGAATCACAGGTCACACCGTGTACATTCCGCACTCTCTGTAAAACAGGTTGAACGCAGAGGAGGAGGACGCTGACCCACGCTCACGGGGCCCCGGTCTTCGGAGTAGCGGGCGGCACGGCCGGGGCCTTCGGGGCCTCGGCCGGCGCCTCGGGACGCGGCAGCACGCCCGGTACCTCCGCCAGCACGTACG
This sequence comes from Archangium sp., assembly GCF_036389735.1. Lineage (GTDB taxonomy): Bacteria > Myxococcota > Myxococcia > Myxococcales > Myxococcaceae > Archangium. The sequence continues at coordinate 1,622 of NZ_DASVWK010000541.1, forward strand.
CCACCCACGCCACCGCCGCCGTGCTGCGGGCCAGGTCCTTCGGGTCCACCTTGTCCAGCGTGTCCGCCTCCGAGTGGTGCACGTCGAAGTACCGGCTGCTGTCCACCCTCACTCCCACGAAGGGCACCCGCGCCGGCACCAGCGGCGAAAGGTCCGCCCCTCCCGCCTCCCCCGCCAGGATGCTCGCCGCCCCCAGCCCCTCCAGCGGGCTCAGCCACGGGCGCACCAGCGCATCGCCCCCCGCTCCCGCGCGCAGCACCACCCCCAGCGGCCTGCCGCCTCCCGAGTCCATCTCCAGCGCCGCCACGTGGTTGCCCAGCTCCGCCGCGTGCGCCTCGGCGTAGGCCCGGCCTCCGCGCAGCCCGTTCTCCTCGTTCGCGAAGAGCACCACCCGCACCGTGCGCCTCGGTGCCGGCTTGAGCTTCGCGATGAGCCGCGCCGCCTCCATCACCATCGTCACGCCCGCCCCGTCATCGTGCGCCCCCGTCCCCACGTCCCACGAGTCCAGGTGCGCCCCCAGTAGCACCACCTCGCGTGGCTTCTCGCGGCCCGGCACCTCGGCCACCACGTTGAAGGAGTCCGCGTCCGGCAGCGTCTGGTTGCTCAGCTTCAGCTCCACCTTCACCGGCCCGCGCGCCAACAGCCGGTGCAGCAGCTCCGCGTCCTCCACGGACACCGCCGCCGACGGTATCTGGGGCACGCCCTCCTCGTAGCGCATGGCCCCCGTGTGCGGCGAGCGCAGCGAGGCCGTGGCCAGCGAGCGCACCAGCGTGGCCACCGCCCCCGCCTTCCCCGCCACCGACGCCCCTCGCGTCCGCAGCCCGGCCACCTTGCCGTAGTCCGCGGCCTCGCTCATGGCGTGGTTGAAGAAGACAATCTTCCCCTTCACCTTCTCACCGAGCGCCGCCACCTCCTCCAGCGAGCGCACCTCGAGGACCTCGGCGGTGAGGCCCTCGGCCGGAGTGGCCACGCTGCCGCCCAGTGCCAGCAGGGCCAGCGGGTGCTCCCGGAAGCGTTCCGAGGCCAGCACCCGCCCG
>NZ_DASVWK010000542.1:0-4411 GCF_036389735.1 Archangium sp.
TGTTGCTGACGGGGATGGGGGAGGACGGGGCCCGGGGGATGCTGGCGATGCGCCGGATGGGAGCGCTGACGGTGGCGCAGGACAGCGGGAGCTGTGTGGTGGACGGGATGCCGGGAACGGCGAGGCTGCTGGGCGCGGCGAGCCAGACACTCACCCCCTCGGAGATGTTCTCGCTGATGGGCTCGCTGGTGAGACCGTGACTCGTGTCCCGTGACTCGTGTCAAAGGATTCGTCTCGTCGAGACTCGAGCGATTCCAGGGCGAGACAGGTGGAGCCGCCAGTAGCCGAGTCCTTCTGCCTACTTGCGGCTGGCCCACGGGGTGCAGACTGCCTGGCGGGCACACGCAGCAAGTGGGGGGGGAAGGGGATGGGCTGGCCGCTGAGGATGTTCCAGGAGGAGGGCTATTACTTCGTCACGTCCAGGTGCTTCCAGGGACGGTTGCTGCTGCGTCCCAGCCAGGAGGTGAATGAGGTGGTGGGGGGCGTGTTGGCGCGGGCCGTCCAGCAGAGCGGCGGCATGGTGCGGTTGCACGCCTTCACCTTTGCCTCCAACCATTTCCACCTGCTGGTGTGGGCGCGGGGAGCGGCACTCGCGGGTTTCATGCAGTACCTGCGCGCCAACCTCTCGCGGAAGGTGGGGCGGCTGGTGGACTGGAGTGGTGGCTTCTGGGAGAGGCGCTACTCGGCGGAGCCGGTGCTGGACGACGAGGCGCTGGTGGGACGGCTGCGCTACGTGCTGGCTCACGGGGTGAAGGAGGGGCTGGTGGAGAAGTGCGCCGAATGGCCGGGACTCACGTGCCTGCCGCAGTTGCTGGGGCCGGCACGGCGGCTGTTCCGGTGGTTCAACTGGACGAAACGCTGGAGCAAACGGGGCAGCGAGGACATGGGAGGAGCGCAAGGGCGCTTCGCGCGGCAATGGGCCGAGCCAGTGGAGCTGGAACTGGCACCACTGCCATGCTGGAAGGGCTTGGGAGAAGAAGAGAGGCAGCGGGCAGTGCGGGGGCTGGTGGAGGACGTCGAGGCCGAAGCCCGCGCACGAGGCAAACCCGCATGGGGGAGGCGGGCCGTCGTGACACAGCACCCGCATACCCGGCCCGAGCACCTCGAGCGCAGCCCTCGGCCGCTAGGGCATGCGTCCACGCGACAGGCCCTGCGGGAGTTGCGCGAGCAGTACCGTGCCTTCGTCGCGGCGTTCCGAGAGGCGGCGGCTCGGTGGATGCAGGGGGACTTCTCGGTCTGCTTTCCCCCCTTCTCCTTCCCACCGCGTGTCCCACCGGGGCGCATCGGCTTGGCGGTATTGCTCTGTTCGTCTACCTGACGGGAGCGCCGTACGAGATGGCGCCGTACCGTACGAGATGTCTGACCCCCGGGAGACACCCTCCGGGAGCGGTGCGAGAGCTTGAATTCTCTGATACCTGCTCTGGATGGACTTTTCCGCGCTCGCTCTTTCACAGCCGCTGCTGCAGGTCCTGGAGGAGCTGGATTTCAAGGTCGTCACGCCCATCCAGGCCCAAAGCATTCCAGTGTTGTTGCAGGGCAGAGATCTCATCGGCCAGGCGCGGACGGGAAGCGGGAAGACCGCGGCCTTCGCGCTGCCCATCCTTGAGAAGCTTCAGCTCCAGCAGCGGCGACTCCAGGCGCTCGTTCTCTGTCCGACGCGGGAACTCTGCGCTCAAGTGGCCGGAGAGTTCCGCCGGCTGGGGCGGAGATTGCCTGGGCTCCAGATCCTCGTGCTCGCAGGAGGGCAACCTGTGCGGCCCCAGGTCAACGCGCTCGAGAAAGGCGCCCACGTCGCTGTTGGGACTCCCGGCCGCATCCTGGACCTCCTCCAACGGGAAGCTCTCGACACGAGTCGGCTTGCCACCGTGGTGCTCGATGAAGCCGACCGAATGCTCGACATGGGCTTTCGGGAGGACATGGAGCGCATCCTTGGCGCGACTCCTTTGATACGCCAGACGGTGCTCTTCTCGGCGACATTCCCTCCGACCATCGAGGCGATGAGTCGTGCCTTCCAGAAGGAGCCCACGCGCGTGACGGTCGTGGAGGCCGAGGCGGCTTCTGACATCCAGCAGCTCTGTTACGCCTGTGCGCCCGAAGCGAAGACGGAGATCCTGCTACGAGTTCTCCGACACCACCAGCCGAACTCGGCCATCGTGTTCTGCAACCTCAAGGCGACGGTCGTCGAGCTGACGCGGGCGCTGGCTGCGGCGGGGGTGAGCGCGGACGGTCTCCAGGGAGACCTGGAGCAGAGCGAGCGCGACCGCGTCATGGCGAAGTTCCGCAATCACAGCACGCGGATCCTCATCGCGACGGATGTGGCGGGCCGGGGCATCGACGTCGAGGCGCTCGATGCCGTCATCAACTTCGACCTTCCCTCGCAGCCGGAGCCCTACGTGCATCGCATCGGTCGTACGGGGCGCGCGGGAAGGAGGGGGCTGGCGCTCTCCCTCGTCACGCTGGCGGACGAGCGCAAGGTGGTGGACATCGAGGACGCCACGGGTGTGACGCTGGAGCGCGCGAGCGTGGACGCACTCCCCCCGGCGGACCCAAAGGGTGGGGTGTCACTGAAGGCGGCCTGGGAGACGCTGTGCATCTCGGCGGGGCGCAAGGACAAGATGAGACCGGGGGATATCCTCGGGGCCCTGACGGGGGAGGCTGGGGGGCTGAGTGCCGCCCACATCGGGAAGATCGAGATCCAGGATCATCTCGCCTACGTCGCCGTGTCCAAGGACCTCGTGCGTGTGGCGCTCCAGCGACTGCGCGAGGGCCGCATCAAGGGGCGCAAGCACCGGATTGACTGGGTGAGGTAGCGCACACGAAGAAGGCCTGCCCCGGGATGCTCACCAGGGCAGGAAAGGTGTCAGACACTTCGTAAGAGGAACGGTGTCAAACACTTCGTAAGGAGCGCTCTCGCCTACCGGCCCCGTCGTCCGCCGCCGCCACGGCCTCGCGGGGCCGCGCCCGCCCCGCGAGGAGGACCCGCCCTCCGCCCTCCCGCCTTGCCGCCCGGGCGCTCCGTGCCTCGGGGGCCGCGCTTCCCCGGGCCCATGCTCTTCCCGCGCGTTTCCCCTCGCGCTCCCCTCGCGGTGTCCCGATCGCGCACGCCTTCACCCCGGCGCGCGGGCTTCCCGCGACGGGCGCCTTCCCCTTCGAACGCACGCTCCCTGCGCGGGGCCTCCTCCCTCCCGCGACGAGGAGCCGTGCCACGGGTGGAACCCCCGCCACGGCCCGGTGCCTCCCGGCGGCCGTCATCCCTGCCGCGACGCTCCTGGCCCTCGCGCTGGGGGCCCGCTGCCGCGCGGGTCTTGCTCCTCCCACCGCTCGCGGCCCGGGCGGGGGCGCGCTCCACCTTGCGCGCCGGGCTCCTGCCGCGGGCGGCGCCCTCGTGGCGAGGCGCCTTCCCGCGGCGCAGATCCTTCTCGGTGGGGAACTCGTCCGACGCGCGGGCGCGCGGGGGGCTTCCGGACCGGCTCTGGTCCGCGTCCTCCTTGTCACCCTTGAACGTCTCCAGCTCCTCCCGGAAGACGGAGTCCGTGCGCGGCACGTCGGCGCGCGGCAGGGGCATGCGGATGATGCGCTCGATGGCGCGCACGGTATCCTCGTCCCGCTCGGTGACGAAGGTCGAGGCGCGCCCGCTGGCTCCGGCGCGCGCCGTGCGGCCGATCCGGTGGACGTAGTCCTCCGGCGAGTGGGGCAGGTCGAAGTTGATGACGTGCCCGATGTCATCCACGTCCAGGCCGCGCGAGGCGATGTCGGTGGCCACCAGGCAGCGGTACTGCCCCCGCCGGAAGCCCTCGAGCGCCTGGCGGCGCTGTCCCTGCGTGCGGTCGGAGTGGATGGCCGCGCTCTTGTAGCCCGCGCGCTTGAGGACCTCCTGCACCTTCTCGGCGCGCTCGCGGGTGCGGGTGAAGACGATGGCGCTCAGCTGGTCCCTGGCGAGCAGGCTGAGCATCAGCGGGTACTTCTCCGCCGGCTCGACCTCGTACATCCGCTGCACGGCGCGCGCGGCGGGAGTCCCGCTCGGGGTGACCTCCACCCGGACGGGACGGCGCAGCACCTCCTGGGCGAAGAGGGTGACGTTGTGGCCGAGGGTGGCGGAGAAGAGGAGCGTCTGGCGCTCGCGGGGCAGGGCGGCGAGGATCCGCTCCAGCTCGGGCTGGAAGCCCATCTCCAGCATCCGGTCCGCCTCGTCCAGCACGAGCATGCGCACCGCCGAGAGGTCCGCCACTCCCTCCTTCAACAGGTCGGCCAGCCGGCCGGGGGTGGCGAGCACCAGGGAGGGATGCTGGCGGAGCGCCTCCACCTGGGCGGCCATGTCCGTGCCGCCGATGACCACGGCCCGGGAGACCCCGCGGGGCTCACCGAAGAAGGTGGCCTCCTCGGCGATCTGCTGCACCAGCTCGCGGGTGGG
>NZ_DASVWK010000543.1:0-7730 GCF_036389735.1 Archangium sp.
GGCGACACGAGCGCCCTCTTCCCCAAGGGAAGGCTGGACGCGGACCTGCAGCAGGTGGACCTGCGGGAGATGAACTCCTGGCGGATGAAGCTCGCGGACGTTTCGACGGCCGAGATGCTGGAGGTCCACCTGGTGAACGCGGTGGCGCCCTTCATCCTCTGCGGGAAGCTCAAGCCGCTGATGATGCGCGACCGCTCCACGCCCGGCCACATCGTGAACGTCTCCGCGATGGAGGGCAGCTTCTCGCGCGGGACGAAGACGGACAAGCATCCCCACACGAACATGGCCAAGGCCGCGCTGAACATGATGACCCTGACCTCCGCGCCCGACTACGCGAAGGACGGCATCTTCATGAACGCGGTGGACACCGGCTGGGTCACCGATGAGGACCCGGCGATGCACGCGGAGCGCAAGCAGCAGGAGCTCGACTTCCAGCCGCCGCTGGACATCGTCGACGGCGCGGCGCGCGTGGTGGATCCCGTCATGACCTCGGAGAACACGGGCCAGTACGCGTGGGGCAACTTCTTCAAGGATTACCGCCACACCCAGTGGTGACGAAACGGCGCCTCCGGGCCTGGCAGCGGTACCGCCAGGCCCAGGACTTGAGGATTGGCGTCCGTCGCGAAACCTGGGAAACAGTTCTTTCCAGTTTGGAGGCTTGACCCGAGATACCGAACAGCATGATTCTTTCCCGTTCATCTCGTTTTCCATGGGAGGAGAGGGATATGAAGTTCAGCGGCTGGCGGGTCTTGGCATGTCTGGGGCTGACGGCGTGTGGTGGTGGGTTGGAAGCCATCGAGGTGCCGGGCCAGGAGGAGGCGCTGGCCACAACCGGGAGCTTCCTGCGCACGAAGGACGCCATCGCCGGGCGCTATATCGTGGTGCTGAAGGAGTCACGCGGTGTGGCGCCTGGCCTCGTGACGGCCGAGGCCATGCGGACCCTGGCCTCACGTCATGGCATGGGCATGGAACGCACCTACCAGCATGCCCTGAGTGGCTTCGTGGCGCTCGGCGACGAGGCCCAGGCCCGAGCCCTGGCCCAGAGTCCCGAGGTGGCCTATGTGGTGGAGGATGGCATGGCCAGCACGACCGCCGGCCAACTCGGGGCGACGTGGGGCCTGGACCGGCTCGATCAGCGCGAGTCGATGGCCTTCGATGCAACCTACACCTACGACGCCACCGGCAACGGCGTGAATGTCTACATCATTGACTCGGGCATCCGCACCAGCCATCCGGATTTCGAGGGACGCGCCACGAGGGACTTCACCGCGGTCAACGATGGCTGGGGCGCGGATGACTGTGATGGACATGGGACGCACGTCGCCGGCACGGTGGGCGGGGCCACGTGGGGCGTGGCCAAGAAAGCGCGGCTCCACTCGGTCCGGGTTTTCGACTGCAATGGCGAGGGCTCCTGGTCGCAGGTCATCGCTGGCGTCGACTGGGTGACCGGCAATCACATCAAGCCGGCGGTGGCCAACATGAGCTTGAGCGGTGGCGGCAACCAGGCGGCGGATGATGCGGTCCAGCGCTCCATCGCCCGAGGCGTCGTTTATGCCGTCGCCGCGGGCAATGACAGCATGGACGCCTGCGGCAGGTCCCCCGCGCGCACGCCCAACGCGCTCACGGTGGGAGCCACCGCCAGTGACGACTGGATGGCCTCGTTCTCCAACTTCGGCGGCTGCGTGGACCTGTTCGCCCCTGGCGTGGGCATCACCTCCGCGTCCCTCAACGGCGGAGTGACGGAGATGAGCGGCACCTCGATGGCCGCACCGCACGTGGCGGGGGTCGCCGCGCTGTTCCTCCAAAACAATCCGATGGCCTCGGCGTCACAGGTGGCCGAACTGGTGCGCGGATACACCACCCCCGACGTGGTGAAGGGCCTCGGGGCGGGCTCTCCCAATCGCTTGCTGTACTCGCGGCTGCCCATGGCGACGCGGCGTCAGGAACTCTACCGCTACTACAACTCCAGCACCGGGGATCATTTCTACACCAGCAACTGGTACGAGCTGGGCGGAGGCGGCGGCAACTGGACCTACGAGGGACTCACGGGCTTCGTGGTGGCGGGGCCGGTCGCGGGCACCGCGCCCTTCTACCGCTATTACAACAAGCGCACCGGAGACCACTTCTACACGCCGAGCTGGAGTGAGCTGGGCGGAGGCGGCGGCGACTGGGTCTACGAAGGGGTGACCGGCTACGTGCCGACCGCATCAGCCTGGGACACCTATCCCCTCTACCGCTATTACAACACCGGCAACGGAGACCACTTCTACACCACGAACTGGAACGATCTGGGCGGCGGCGGGGGCAACTGGGTCTACGAGGGCCTGCGCAACTACATCTACAGGTGGTGGCAGTGATGAGCACATGTTCGTGACGTCTATTGCGAACTGACGCGAAGTCCATCAGCCGCTGTTCAGGGAGGAGCGGCTGATGGACGCGTCGCTCCGGGCTTTCTTCGGACCAGGGGGCGCTACTAAGCTCCACTCGCCCGGTGCCCCATGCTCGGGCCCATGCCCCATGAGCCTGAATTCCAGGAGCCTGCGCGCTCGCGGGCATGACCTCTGTCCTCCTCGCGTGCTCGCGCTCGCGGTGCTCGTGCTCGCCAGCCTCCTGGGGAGCGCCGGGAGCGCCGTGGCCCTGGAGCCGGACAAGGCGCTGTCCCAGTACCCCCGCCGCGTCTGGCAGACGGCGGACGGGCTGCCGCAAAACAGCATCCTGGCGCTCGCGCAGACGCCGGATGGCTACCTCTGGGGTGGGACGTGGGAAGGGCTGGTGCGCTTCGACGGGGTGCGCTTCACCGTCTTCGACAAGAGCAACACCCCCGCCCTCCCGGGCCGCTCCATCCGCAGCCTCGCGGTCACCCGGGATGGCACCCTGTGGATCGGCCTGGCCGAAGGGCTCACGAGGATGCGGGAGGGGCGCTTTTTCTCCGTCCACCCACCGGAGGGCATCGGCCTGCGCGACCTGCGTGACCTGGTGGCCACCCGCGATGGGAGCCTCTGGATCGGCACGCATGGCCACGGGCTGCGGCGGCTCTCCGAGGGCCAGTGGCGCTCCTGGACGACCCGGAATGGGCTCGCCCATGACGTCGTGACGGACATCACCGAGGCGCCGAACGGAGCCCTCTGGGTGAGCACCCGCGCGGGGGTGCAGCGATGGGAGGGCGAGGAATGGGGAGCGCTCGTCCCCTTCGAGGGCCCGCATACCGTGGTGCACGCCCTGGCGTTCGACCGGGAGGGCACCCTCTGGGCCTCCACGGACGACGGGGAGGTGTTCCGGCTGCGGGAGGGCCTGTTCCGCCGGGTACCCGAGGCGAGCCTGCCGGGCAGCGCCGCCACCATCCTGCAGGTGGACCGCCAGGGAAGCCTGTGGGTGGGCGGCATGGGCAGCGGGCTGCTCCGCGTGGCGCGCGGCCAGCGCTCGCTCCTGCAGGCCTCGCAGGGGCTGCTGAGCAACAGCATCAGCGCCTTGCTGGAGGACGCCGAGGGCAACGTCTGGGTGGGCACGGAGGGCGGAGGGCTCCACCGACTCAAGGACGCGCCCTTCACCCCGTATGGCTCCCCTGAGGGCCTGGCCGACGAGATGGTGGCCGCCGTCCTGGAGACGCGCGACGGGAGCCTCTGGTTCGCCACCCTGGGGGGCGGCGTCACCCGGTGGCGCGACGGTCGGATGACGACCTGGAGCACGCGCGACGGGCTCGCGCACGACCGGGTACGCACCCTCGCCGAGGGGCGGGACGGCGGCCTCTGGTTCGGCACGCAGCGCGGCATCAGCCGCTGGCACGAGGGCACCATCACCTCGTTCAGCTTCGCCCAGGGGTTGCCCGACGGCTCGGTGCGCGTCGTGTACGAGGACGCTCGAGGCACCCTCTGGGTGGGCACCCGGACCGGGCTGGCGCGGTGGAACGGCAAGCACTTCGAGGTCCTCACCCGGCGCGACGGGCTGCCCGGCTTGTCCATCACCCTGCTGCAGGGCAGCGCCGCGGGAGGCGTCTGGGTGGGCACCAGCGGCGGTGGCCTCGCCCATCTCCTCGAGGGCCGAATCCTCCCGGTGGCGCCGGAGGACGACCCCATGGACAGTGAGATCCAGGCGCTCCACGAGGATGGCACCGGCGCGCTCTGGATTGGCACCGACGAGGGCCTGTTCCGCTGGAAGGAGGGGCGCTTCACGCGCTTCTCCGTCGCCCAGGGACTCTTCGACGACCGCATCTTCCAGATACTCCCCGACGCACGCGGCAATCTCTGGATGAGCTGCAACAAGGGCATCTTCCGCATCGCTCGGGAGGAGCTGGACGCGGTGGCCGAGGGCCGCCTCGAGCGCGTCACCTCGCACGTCTACGGGCCGGAGGATGGGATGCGCTCGGAGGAGTGCAACGGCTCGGGCTCGCCCGCCGGGTGGAGGAGCCGGGATGGTCGCCTGTGGTTCCCCACCATCCGGGGCGCCGTCGCCTATGACCCGACCGGGGAGGAGACGCCCCCTCCCCCTCCCCCGGTGCTCGTCGAGGAGGTGCGGGTGGATGGGCGGACCGTGCCCCCCTCGGAGCGCGACCACGTCCCCACCGGAGAGGGCCAGGTCGAGTTCCACTACACGGCCCTGGGCCTGCACGCGCCCCAGCGGTTGCGCTTCCGCTACCAACTGGAGGGCGTGGACACGGACTGGGTCCAGGCCGGACAGAGACGCGTGGCCTACTACACGCACCTGCCACCCGGGCCCTACCGCTTCCGCGTCGAGGCCAGTGACATGGAGGGAGATGGCGCGACGCGGAGCGCGGAGGTGACGCTCTACCTGAGCCCCCGCCTCCACCAGACGATCCTCTTCCGCGTGTCGGTGGGCCTGGCCCTGCTCCTCCTCCTCGTTGGTGGGGTGTGGCTGCGCCTGCGCCAACTCCGCCGCAGCGAGCGCGAGTTGCAGGCGCGCGTCGAGCAGCGCACCGCAGAGCTGGCCTCCCTCAACGCCGACCTCAAGGCCCACCTCCAGGAACTCCAGGACACCCGGGAGCGGCTCGTCCATTCGGAGAAGATGGCGGCGATCGGCACGCTCGCCGCGGGCGTCGGGCATGAGATCAACAACCCGCTCGCCTTCATCATCTCCAACCTGCGCTTCGTGGCCGGGGAGGTCCGCACCGCCGCGGCGCGAGACGCGGAGCCCGAGCAGTGGCAGGAGACACAACAGGCGCTCGACGAGGCACTCCAGGGTGCGGACCGGGTGCGCCGCATCGTGGCGGACCTCAAGATCTTCTCCCGCTCGAAGCAGGAGCGCCGGGAGCGGGTGGACGTGAACCGGGTGCTCGACCTGTCCCTCACCCTGGCGGAGGGACTGGTGCGCCACCGCGCCCGGGTGGTGAAGGAGTATGGCCTGTCGCCGGCCGTGCTCGCCGATGAGACGCGGCTGGGCCAGGTGTTCCTCAACCTCATCGTCAACGCCGCTCAAGCCCTTCCCGAGGGCCGCACCCCTCACAATGAAATCCGTCTCACCACGGGCCGGGACGCACGGGGCCAGGCCTTCATCGCGGTGAGCGACAACGGCATGGGCATCCCTCCCGAAGTGCTCCCGCGCATCTTCGAGCCCTTCTTCACCACCAAGGAGGTGGGAGAGGGCACGGGGCTCGGGCTGTCCATCTGCCACAGCTTCATCCAGGAGCTGGGCGGCGACATCCGCGTGCGCAGCGAGCCCGGCAGCGGCACCACATTCGAGGTGTTCCTGCCCCCGGCCCCCGAGGAGGAGGAGACTCCCACGCGGCCCGCTCCCGTTGCTCCCACGCCAGCGGGGCGTGGCCGGCTGCTGGTCATCGACGACGAGCCGCTGGTGGCCGCCACCCTCGCGCGCACGCTCTCGCGCGAGCACGAGGTCGTCTCCTTCACCAGCGCGAGGCAGGCCCTGGAGCGGCTGCGCTCCGGCGAGCACTACGACCTCGTCCTGTGCGACTTGATGATGCCGGAGCTGACGGGCATGGAGCTGCACGCGACGCTCGCCCGGGAGAACCCCGCCCTCGCCGAGCGGATGCTCTTCCTCACCGGAGGCGCCTTCACCCAGGCCGCTCGCACCTTCCTGGAGTCCACGAGCCAGCCCTGCGTGGAGAAGCCCTTCGAGCCGGACGCCCTGCGCGCCCGCGTGCGCGAATTGCTCGCGGCCCGGTCACGCGGGGCGGCGTGAAAAGGAGAGGGGGTGTTCGGGCACGAGCGCGTTCGCCTATCGTGTCACGCATGCGCGCCCTCGTGCTGGCCACGCTCGTCATCTCGGGCCCCACCCTCGCCAAGGAGCCCTCGGCGAAATGAGTTGGATGATTCAGGCTGCTACTCGCTGGGCGAGTATTCGCTGAGCGAGCTGACCATCATGCGCAACACCATCGGCTCTTCGCGAAGCAGGAGATGGGCTTCACCTACCAGCAACTGGAGAAGATGCAGGACACGCTGCTGGCCAAGGCCGGCAAGGCCTGGGGCGACGCTCCGACCTACACGGATGACGAGGACAACGAAATCCCCGCCTGCAACCTGTACAAATTGAAGGTCGAGACCGAGGACGAGGACGGCGACCCCCTCTCCTGGGCAATGGATTTCCGCGAGGCGGCCCGGAACTCCAAGGACTGCACGCACCACTCATCCCCTCGAGAGCCCTCTACGCCGGACCTCGACAGGCTCTCGCCCGAGGAGCGCATCGAGCTGGGTCTGCTCAGCCGCGCCATGGGCAGCTTCGCCTCCGATGACACCTCGCGGAAGACAGTGCAGCAGTCCCTGGACGAGGTGCTCTCCCTCACGGATCTGCGCGAGCTGTCGCTGCGTGACCTGCGCCCGCTGCGCAACACCATCTACGCGCGCCGGGGGCGGCCGTTCAAGTCGCCGGTGCTGCGCAAGCACTTCGCCCACATGCCCTGGTACAAGGAGGACCCCGCCTACACGGACAAGCGGCTCACGAAGAACGACCTGCGCAACGTGAAGCTCATCCTGTCGGTGGAGCAGGAGCTCGGCGGCTCCCTGAAGGACGAGGACTTCCTCATCTCCGATCCCTCCTCGCGCAGGGAAGAACCAGACCCCGGCTACCTCTCCGGGGTTTGATGAGCCCCTGACCGCCCCGGGTGGGCGGTACCGAGACAGCGAAGACGGCACCTGCCGCGCCGGAGCCTCCGGTCAGTGGATGAGCACCCGTCCTTCCTTCAGGCGCACCTCGCTGCCGAGGTCCTCCGAGAGGCTCCGCAGGAGCTGGGCCACGCCCGGGTCGTCCGCGAGCCTGGGGGCCTCGCGCAGCCCGGCCTGGAGGGGCAACGCCTCCACGTCCACCGCCGCCCCCGCCTCGTCGATGCGGAAGCGCAGCACGTAGGCATCGCGCTCGTCCGTGCAGCCGCAGGCGAAGGCGAGGTTGCCCAGCGAGTACGCGATGACGCCGCGCCCGCGCCGTTCAATCCCCTGCGGCGTGTGCGGGCCGTGCCCCAGCACCGCCGTGGCCCCCGCGTCGATGAGCCTCGCCGCCAGCCGGCGCTGGTCTTCCGAGGGCAGCAGCGCCCCCGTGTGGCCCCAGTGCAGGGAGACCAGGACCGGGCCCGTCTCGCGTGCCTCGCGCACCCGGGACTCCAGCGAGGCCTCGTCCTCGGGAGCCCAGAGTTCCGGGAACTCGTGCGCGAGGAGGCGCACCTTCCGGCCCTGGCGCTCCAGCACCGCGTCCGTGGAGGCCGTGGCCGCCTTGATGCCTCGTGCGCGCAGCAGCGAAACCGTCTCCGCGAGCCCGCGCCTGCCCTG
>NZ_DASVWK010000544.1:0-12936 GCF_036389735.1 Archangium sp.
GTGGGTGAAGGACTCGGGGACGACCCGGCCGCCCGCGCGCCGCTGGAAGCTCTTGGAGCACGGACAGGGCGTTGGCGTCCGCGGGCGCCATCCGGCGGCGCATCGCGTGGACGCGCTCGGAGATGCCCAGCAGGCTCTGCACGTGGTGCCCCACCACGTAGGCCTGGGCGCCACAGGCCGACTCCACGGCGTCCGAGAAGAGGACCAGGCGCGGTTCCACGTAGCGCACGCCCTGGGGCTCGAGCAGGGCGGGCCAGGTGTCCTCGGTGTCCGCGAGGATGACGGAGACGAACTCCGTCAGCTCCGCCTGCGCGGGGTCCACCGGCCTTCCCGAGCCGCCAATGCCCACGTCCCCCACGGGACTCCGTGTCCCGTCGGACAGGACCTCCTCGGGGTTGCCTCCGAGCAGCATCACCACCAGGGCGACCACCACCGTCGCGATTCCGCCACCGGCCGCCAGCGGGCGTCCCACGCCCATGCCGCGCCGATCCTCGATGTTCGAGCTGCGACGCCCCCCTTGCCACCTCATCTGGTGCCCCCCCGGCGGACCTCCCGCTCGTCGGAAGGTAGGCAGTACGAGACGCCCCATCGACCGGCTGCGCCCCTTCGTTGGAGGTGCTCGCATGAGTGGAGGGCGGGCGGGGGAGCGAGGGGCGCCACCTGGGGTAGCATGCCCGCGCGATGACACAACCCTCCAGGGAGAGATTCGGGCGGTACGAGCTGGTGTCGCAGTTGGGTCGCGGCGGCATGGCCGAGACCTGGCGCGCCCGCCTGCTGGGCGAGGCCGGCGTCACCAAGCCCGTGCTCATCAAGAGGGTGCTGGCGGAGTACGCCAACGACGAGGCGTTCATCTCCATGTTCATCAGCGAGGCGCGCATCTCCGCCACGCTGTCCCATGGCAACATCGCCCAGGTCTTCGACTTCGGGCGGACGGACGGCGAGTACTTCCTCGCCATGGAGCTGGTGGACGGCCAGCCGCTGCACCGGGTCATCCGGCGGGCCCTCAAGACCGGGCTCCCTGGCATCCCCGTGCCCCTCGCCACCTTCATCGCGCTGGAGATGTGCCGGGGCCTGCACTACGCGCACACCCGCCGCGACGAGGCCGGCGTGCCCCTGGGCATCGTCCACCGCGACATCTCCCCCGACAACGTGCTCATCGGCTACGAGGGGCAGGTCAAGATCGTCGACTTCGGCATCGCCAAGGCGCGCGCGCTGCGCGGCTTCAACACCGAGCCCGGCGTGGTGAAGGGCAAGTACCTCTTCTTCTCGCCGGAGCAGGCCCGGGGCGAGGAGGTGGACGCGCGCACGGACGTATGGGCCACCGGCATCGTGCTCTACGAGATGCTCTGCGGGCAGCTCCCGGTGACGGGACAGCAGCACACGGCCCTGCCCCGGCTGGTGAAGGGGCAATTCGCCCGCCCCCGCCAGCTGCGGCCCTCCCTGCCCGCCGAGCTGGATGACATCGTCATGCGGGCGCTCGCGGTGAATCGCGAGGAGCGCTACGAGTCCTGCCATGCCTTCGGGGATGCGCTGGCCGGCTTCCTCTACTCGTCCGCGCCGCGCTTCTCGGGCATGTCCGTCTCGTACCTGCTCCAGGTGCTCTTCGGCGAGGAGCTGAAGGTCGAGGGCCGGGACGTGCAGGTGCCCCGTACCTTCCTGGAGGAGCTCTCGGTGTGGCGTGTGCCGGAGTCCCTGGTGGTGGCTCGCGCGGCCCCGCCTCCGGCCAGTCCCAACCCCAACCCCGGGGGGGAGGTGGAGACGCGGGAGGCCAAGGCCGTGGAGGCACCGCGCTCGCGCAGGTCGGCCCCCCTGGTGGCCCTGGGGCTCGGCGGGGTGCTGATGTGCGGGCTCGTGGGCGCGCTCGTGGTGGCCCACCAGCAGCCGGAGCCGGTGGAGCCGCCGGAGTACACGGAGCCGCGGCCCATCGAGCGCAAGGACCGTGAGGTGGCCGAGGTGGCCCCGGGGCAGCCGCCCCGTCCGGCCGAGACACCTCCGCCCGCTTCGACGTCCGCGGCCACCCTGGCGCCGCCCGAGGAGGTGGGAGCTCGCTCCGCCACGTACCCGGTCGATTCCATCCGGCTGGATGCGCGCAAGGACCTCTTCCGGGTGTCCACGGGCTTCGCGGAACTCGCCGGGCTGGAGCCTGGGGAGACCTACACCCTCACCGAGCTGGGCCGGATGGCGGACGCCCCGCCGTTGTTCTTCCTGCTCGCGGGTGAGGGCTTGTCGGCGAATGGGGCCCTGGGGATGGTCCCGGACATGCCGGTGACGGTGCCTCGGGCGCGCGCCGCGATGTTCTTCACCGTGGGCCCCACGCGGACTCGCATCCCGAACCCTCGCCGCGTGGAGATGGTCAACGTGAGGACGAGGAAGGCCCTGCGCGTCACCGTCCGAACGAGCCACGCCCGGACCTCGCTGGAGCGGGCCTTCGAGCTGAAGGGACTGGATACGACGCTCGCGTACCAGTTGACGCTGACCTCCGTGGGCGAGGGGGCACGCGTGCGCGATGGGGACCAGGGAGCGGTGCGCAAGGTGGCCTGCGCGCGAGAGGACTCCCCGGACGTCACCCTGTACGGGCACGAGCTGGACGTTTTCAACAGCGAGCAGCAGTTCCTCGTGGAGGAGGGGACTCCCGTGCAGGTGCGAGGCCCGAGCGCGCTGCGGTGCGGCTTCATCGACGACGAGGATGCGTCGGACAACCAGGGCGAGATGGAGCTGCACATCACGGCTCAAGGGCGCGCACGGGGGATGGAGGGGACGCCGCCTGGAAAACAGGAGCGAGGGATCGCGAAGGCGCTCTACGAGCACGGCGCGTCGCTCCTCCGCCAGGGTCACCTCCCCGAGGCCGAGCGCGTCCTCAAGGAGTGCGTCACGGTCGATCCCTCCTTCGCTCGTTGCCACATGCTGCTGGGGTCCGTCGCCGGCCGCCGTGGTCGTGCCGACGAGGGCGCGAAGCATTATCGGGACTTCCTGCGGCTCGCGCCCGACGATGAGCGGGCCCCCTCGGTGCGGAGACTCCTGGAGGATTACGACCGGCAGCCCCGGTAGACGCGGTAGCCTCCGCCCCATGGCTCCGTCCGCCCCACCCCCCCCGTCCGCTTCGCCGGAGGCCGCGCGCTTCGGCTGGCTGCCCACGCCGGGCTCGTGGAAGTTCCACCTGCTGCTGAGCGCGGTGGCCATCTTCGTGCTCGGGCCGCTGGGGGGCATCGCCGCCTCGTACATGAACTTCAGCATGGGCTTCTTCGTGGGCGGACAGGTGCTGGCCGGCATTCTCGGCAGCGCCGTCACCTACGGCTACGGCCCCGAGGGCAAGCACGGCGCCAACTACATGCAGACGATGGCCGCCTCGGTGGCCTCCATGTGCGCCATGGCCGTGCTCATCCAGGCCATGGTGTGGTTGGGCATGCCGCAGCCGCCCGCCTGGCACCTGATGCTCTTCGTGGGCTGCGTGGGCATGTTCGGCGTCGGCGTGGGCATGCTCTACACGCCGCTGCTCGTGGACCGGCTTCAGCTCGACTACCCCTCGGGCTACGCGGTGGCCAACATCCTCCGGGCGCTCACCGACAAGCGCCTGCTGAAGGCCTCCATCGCCAAGCTGGGCGGGGGGACGGGCCTGGGCGCCATGCTGGCGTGGCTCACCGAGCACGTGGCCTTCCTGGGCTCGACGCTGGGCATGAGCGCCGCCTCCATTGGCTCGGGGCTGGTGGTGGGCAGCCGCATCACCGTGCCGGCGATGGTGGGAGGACTGCTCGGCCATGTCTTCACGCCCTACCTGCGGAGCATCGGCTGGCTGAAGGCGGAGGAGCCGTTCCGCAAGATTGGCTTCCTCATCGGTCTGGCGATGATTTCCGGCGCGGCGGTGGTGGACCTGTCGCTGCTGGCGGTGCAGGCCCTCGAGCGGGTGCGCAACCGGGCGAAGGCCCCACCCGACGAGGTGCCCGCGTGGAAGCAGGTGAACCTGCCGAGGCTGCTGGCCTGGGTGGTCTCCTGGGGCGTGGCGGTGGTGGTGGTGGCCACGCAACTGCTGGAGCAGCCCCTGGGCTTCATCGTCTTCGGACTGGTGCTGTCGCTGCTGTTCGTGCTGGTCAACGGCATCGCCTACGGCATCACCGACCAGAATCCCATCTCCAGCGCCTTCGTCATCTCGGTGCTGCTGATGTCGCTGCTGGGGCTGAAGAACCCGCTGGTGGGTTTGATGGCCGCGAGCATCCTGCTCATCTCCACCTCGGTGGGCAGCGACATGCAGCAGGACCGCTCCACGGGCTGGCGCCTGGGCACGGACCGGGTCATCCAGTTCCGCTACCAGGTGGTGGGCATCGTCATGGGCTCGGTGCTGTGCGTGGGGCTCGCGCGCGTCTTCATGAGCGCCTACCCGGTGCTCGCCATCAACCAGCTCGACAACCCGGGCACCGAGGTGGGCCAGTGGGGCTCGGCGATGACGTACAAGTTCGTGGGCGCCATCCGCAGCCTGGGCGCGATGGAGAGCTACACCGTGAGGGCGCTGCTGCTCGGCCTGGCGGTGGGTTTCTCCATCGAAGTGACGCGCAAGCTGCTCAAGCGCAGCGCGCGCTACCAGGGCTTCTTGAAGGGCTCGCGCACGGGCTTCGCGGTGGGGTGGACGATGGACGCGGTGCTGCTCTCCAGCCCCTATGCCTCCTCCTTCGGCGGCTTCGTGAGCCTGCCGCTGTCCATGTGGTTCGGCGTGGGCGGCATCCTGTCCTCGCTGTGGAACACGCTGACGAAGCGGGCGGCGCCGCACGCGGCCGGCTCTCCCGGTGAGGGCGAGACGTTGCCCGAGGACATGAGCACCACCTCCCTGGCGGGCGGGGGCCTCATCGCGGGCGAGTCGCTCTACTTCCTCTTCGTCGGCCTCGCCGGGTTGCTCTCCCTGCTGTGGTGACGCGGGGACGCTGGCGCCTGGCGGTGGTGGCCTACGCGTGCCTGATGGCGGCGTGGGTGGTGGGCAACCCGCCCTTCGCGGCGCCCGACGAGTGGGCCCACTACCTCCGGGCGCTGGGGCTCGCGCAGGGCGCCTGGGTGGGCGAGCCGACGCGCGACTACGAGGACGCGAACCTCTCCGAGCAGCAGCTGGGGTGGGTGGTGCAGGCCACGCGCGTCGTCCCCGTGCCCGAGGGGCTGTCGCCGCTCGGCTTCGGGTGCAACACCTTCCGCCCGGAGCAGTCCGCCGGCTGTCTGCCGGACGTGGACGCCCGGCCCGAGGCGGCGCGGCTCACCACGCCCACCGGCACCTATCCCCCGGCCCTCTACGTGCTGCCGGGGCTGGCGGCGCTGCGGGGCACCTCGCCCGTGTCCGCGCTGCTGGCGGGGCGGGCGGCCAGCGCGCTGGTGTGCCTCGTGCTGCTGGCGGGGATGTTCGCGGCGCTGTGGCGTGAGGAGCAGGGCGCCCTGTCCCTGGTGGGCCCGGCCCTGGCGCTCACCCCCCTGGCGGTGGCGCTCTCCGCCACGCTGAACACCAGTGGGCCGGAAATCCTCTCCGGCATGGCCTTCTTCGCCGCGTTGCTGCGCCTCACCCGCGCGGAGTCTCCACCGCGCTGGGTGTGGGGCTTCGCTGCTGGCGCGGGCGCGGTGCTCGCCCTCAGTCGCTCCATGGGCACGGTGTGGGTGGCGGCGGACGTGTTGCTGGTGCTCCTGTGGCGGGGGCCGGGGGCGCTCCTCGCCCAGGCGCGGGCCCGCCCCGTGGCGGCCGGGGTGACGGCGGTGGTGCTCGCCCTGTCGCTCGGCCTCAACCGCCTGTGGGAGGCGCTGTACGGGCCCCGGGTGCACGTGGGCTTCGAGCGCTTGCGGCCCGCGTGGAAGCAGGCGCGCCTCTGGTGGCCGGACTGGCTGCGCGAGCAGGTGGGCGTGTTCCAGTACCTCGACGCGCCCATGCCGGCTTGGGCCTACGTGGCCTGGACCGTGCTGCTGGTGGGGCTGCTCGGGGCCGCGCTGGGGTGGGGGCGGGCGAGGGACCGGGTGTGGCTGGTGCTGACGCTGGCGGGCGCCCTCTTCGCCCCCGTGCTGCTCTACATCGCCCTCATCCGCCACAATGGGTGGACGGTGCAGGGGCGCCACGTGCTGCCCCTCACCGCGGTGCTGCCCCTGCTCGCGGGCGAGGTGCTCGTGAGCAGGGTGGGGGCCTCCGCGCGGGCGCGGGCCTGGGCCATCGCCACCGTGGCCGGGGTGGCGGTGCTTCAGGGGGTGGCGTGGTGGGCCAACGCGCACCGCTCGGCGGTGGGGACCCTCGGGCCGGTGTGGTTCTGGAGCGCGCCCGAGTGGAGCCCCCCGCTCGGCTGGTGGCCCTGGACGGTGCTGGTGCTCGCCGGGGCCGGGCTGCTCGTCAGTGCGGCGTCTCCCGCTTGGAGAGCACCTCGCCCTCCTTCGACAGCTCGTAGATGAGCGGCACGCCGGTGGCGAGCTCCAGGCCCACCACCTGCTCGCCGGTGAGCTTGTCCAGCTTCATCACGAGGGAGCGGTTGGAATTGCCGTGGGCCACCACGAGCACGTTCTTGCCCTGGCGCAGGTCGCCGCTGATGGCGCGGTCGTAGAAGGGCAGCACGCGCCTGGCCGTCATCTCCAGCGACTCACCATTCGGAGGCGGCACGTCGTAGGAGCGGCGCCACTTCTTCACCTGCTCATCGCCCCAGCGCTTGGCGGCGTCCTCCTTGTTGAGGCCCTGGAGGTCGCCGTAGTGGCGCTCGTTGAGGGCGGCGTCGCGGATGACGGGGAGGCGCTGGCCGAGCGTCTCCAGGATGATGGCCAGCGTCTCCTGGGCACGGGTGAGGCCCGAGGTGTAGGCCACGTCGAACGTGAGGCCGTCGAGCGCCTTGGCCGCCAGCCGGGCCTCGTTGCGCCCCTTCTCCGTCAGGGGCACATCCACGAAGCCGGTGAAGCGGTTCTCATGGTTCCACAGGGACTGTCCGTGTCGGACGAGGGCGAGGATGGGCATGGGACGTGCCCCCTACTTCAACCCGGGCCGGGCTGTAAATCACGACGTGGCCGTGTTCACCCGGTCCAGGTAGCGCGACAGTCGCGGGCGCGCGGCGATCAGGTCTCGCTGCCACGCGGTGAGGTCATTGCGGAGGCCGTGGAGCAGGCCGACCAGGGCGATGTCCGCGGTGGAGAAGGTGCCCAGCCAGAATCCCTCCTCGGGAGCGCGGGCCTCCAGCGAGTCGAGCGTCTCCTGGAAGCGGCGCCAGCAGACCTCGGGGCCCGCGCGCCAGATGTCGCGGGCCACCAACCCGTTGACGATGCGCCTGCGTATCTGACCGCCGATGACCGCTTTGAGCGGCGAGGGCATGCCGGCGAAGATGAGGTCGCGCAGCTTGGGCCAGTTGCGGTCATCGGCCCAGCGCGAGGCCATGAAGAAGCCGGCGAGCGCGTTGTCGGCGAACTCCTCCCAGAGGAGGGCCTCGGCGGCGAGCTTCGGGTCGTCCGTGCCGTGGAAGGTGCGGCCCGCGAGCTTCTGGATGCGCTTGAGGATGTCGGTGGAGTCGCCAACGGCCTCGTTCTCGCCGATGAGCAGCACGGGCACCTGTCCGGTGGCGTGGTACTTCTTGAAGCTGCTGGGGATGCCGTGGCGGCGCTCGTAGGGCAGGCCGAGGTACTTCAGGCCCCGGTGCACCTTGAGGCAGAAGGGCGAGTAGCTCTCGAGGCCGGGGATGTTGGTCTCCCCGAGCTCGCACAGCACGAGCTTCGGAGTCGGGTTGGGAGAAGTCATGGCCCGTACTTCCACACGGTCCACCCCCCTAACGTCAACAAGGACCCGGCTCGCTTCCAGGCAAATCTGGCGCTCGCTCCTCAAACCACCGAAGATCCAACCCGGTCGGCACGGGGTCGGTCCTTCGCGACGACCCTGTCCGGCGAGGACGTCATGCCCCTTCCCATCGAGCACCTCGACATCACAGCGTTTCGCGGCCTTCGCCACTTGAAGTTGGAGAAGCCAGGTCGCGTCAACCTGCTCGTCGGGCTGAACGATAGCGGGAAGACGAGCGTGCTCGAGGCCATCGCGTTGATGTCGCGACCCCTCGACCCGGCATGGTGGCTCCGCCTCGCGCAACAGCGGGAACCCTCGCAGGTGCCCTTGCGTCGTCTTTCGCGTACCGACCGAATCCGGTGGCTCTTCCCTTCGAGCGGCCGTCCGGAGAGCGAGCGCGCGGAAGTGGTCATCAACGCCGAAGGGCGGATTCCCATCACGGCGATGGCCGCGAGGTTCAATCGCGTGGTTGCCATGCGGCCCGTTGTCCGCTTTTTCAAACAGGAAATACCTCAGGAGCACGAGACTCCCGGTGCTGAGCTTCAGATTGACTTCCACGCGGCAGGCCAATCACGCACACACGCCTTCACGCTGTGGCAGAACGAACCCGTACGTTCGATTGACCAAGAGATCGCGGGGCCACACTGCGAGGTGGTGCTTGCCTACCACCATTGGATGCCAACGATCCCCATTCGCGGCTACTCGCAGGCCCGACTGGAGGGCACCAGCGAAGACCTGACGGCATTGCTCTCCCTCATCGATCCGGAGATCCGGGGACTCGAGATCCTGCAACCGGAAGATGAGCCAGTGCTCTACGTGACGCATGCGACGCATGGGCCCGTGCCGCTGAGTGTCTATGGAGATGGCATTCGTCGCACGTTGCTCCTCGCCGAGTCCGTCGTGAAGGCGAAGGGCGGCCTCCTGCTCATCGACGAGATCGAAACCGGCATTCACGTGAGCGCGCTGGGGGGCGTGTATTCCTGGCTCGTTCGTGCCTGTCGCGAGCTCGACGTCCAACTCTTCGTGACGACTCACAGCCTCGAAGCCATCGACGCGCTGCTCGCCGCGGACACGACTCCCGAGCAGGACGTCGTCGCGTTCAAGCTCGGTCGGCAAGGAGGACAGAGCGCCGTCAAACGCTACGGAGAGGATCAGCTCAAGTGGATGCGGTTCGAGCGCGGGCTCGAAGTGAGATAGCCCATGCGATACGTCTATTTCGCGGTCGAGGGGCCGCATGATGTCGAGTTCGTGGCGCGATTCCTCAAGCTCCATGGGCTCAAGCGCATCCAGCACAAGCCACAGCTCGCCCCGTTCTGGGGGCCAGTGCTGCCGACCACCTGGCCCTCTCCGCTTGGGTCAACCGACTTGATGAAGCGCGTATCCGTCCCGGCGTTCTTCCAGAACGACGCCGTGTCGGTGGCCATCGATGCGGTGACGGGTGACAGCCAGTTACTCATCAGTGCCATCAACGTCAGGAACACAGTCAATCAACCCGGGGGCGATGAGCTTCATGCCATCGGAATCGTCCTCGACTCAGACGAGAAGAGCTCGGCGAGCGAGCGCTTCACCAAGATCTCGAAGGAACTGGCCGCGGTGAAGCTCCCCCTGGCGGTAACACCGGGACAGGTGGTCGACGGCCCGCCTCGAATCGGGATCTTCGTCCTTCCCGACAACGTGAACGCCGGCACGCTCGAGGACTTGCTCATCGATTGCGCGGAGAAGCAGTACCCCCAGCTCCTCGCTTCCGCGCGCACGCATATCGATTCCGTGAAAGCCGAGTTTCCACCGTACGCGAAGGAGGACCTCGTGGACTTCCAGAAGCCAGCGGGTCGGCGGAAGGCGCTCGTCGGCTCGATTGGCTCCGTTCTCCGGCCCGGAAAAGCCATCCAGATGTCGATCCAGGACAACCGGTGGATCGACGGAGAGGCCCTCGAACTCCCACGCGTGAAGATGTTCCGAGCCTTCGTCGACGCGTTGCTGGCCCCTTCTCCTGTGCCGGCATTGGCCCCAGGAGTGGGGGCGACTTCCGCATAGCTCAAGGCATTGGCAGGCACTCCCGCACGGCGGGGGCGTCCACCTGGAGCACGAGCCGTGGTGCCCATTTCCGGTTCGAGTGCTCCTTCGAGGCGAAGTCCACGCCATTGCGGGACTCGGTCACGAGCGCGAAGCCATACGTGCCCAGGCCCGTCACCGTCGTCGTCACGTCGTACTCCACCCAGCTCCCGTTCGGCACGAGCTCCACGTCCCCCAGCGGCCCTCCCATCAGCGTGGGCTCCTGGGCCCACGAGGCCTCATCCTCGTTCCAGTCGGAGGTGGCCGCGTACAGCGCCGGGCCGTCCGTGCTGCCATCCAGCGCGTACAGGCGCAGCGTGGCGCCCAGCAGCGGGCCCGGCAGCGCGGGCACCTCGAAGCGCAGGAAGGCCGAGCGCCGCGAGAGGTTGTCCGCCACCAGCTTGCGCTCCGCTCCGTGGACCGAGTCGCCCTGGTCCCTCCAGAGATAGGCATCCGCCGCCGGCCGGAGGGCGAGCTCCCGAAGGCCCGCGACGCTCTGGCACTCCTCGTCTCCCGCATCCGTGACGGGCTCCTCCCCGCACCCGGTGAGCAGCGCCAACAGCGCCCACCCGGCGACAACCCCGCTACCCCGACGCACACCTTGCTTCATTCCTTCCCCCCGTCTTCCCAGCGTCGGCTGTGCACCGACGGTGCCAGGGGACGCGTACCGGAGAAACCCGACTCGTCCGCGAAACCCCCAGGTGGGAGGGACGGCTTCGTGCTCACCTCGGGCGGGTGTGTTGCCCTCGGGGTGCATGCCCGGGGGCACCGTGGGCCGTGCCGGGACGAGGCCCCACCCTCCGGGGCAGGGCGGTGTGTGGCACCCGACGGGCTCAGCGGGCCCGTGCTGGCGCCGAGCGGCCCTCGGTCGGCTCGTCTCCTCGCATGGCCACGGTCTCCACCAGCGAGCGGGCGCGCTCCAGCAGCGAGATGAACTCCTGGCGCTCGGCGTTGCCAGGAGGCGTGGCGCCCCGGGCCAGTTTCAGCACCTGCTCGAAGCTCCAGCGCTCGGCGTGGGGGCTGCGGCGGAGGATTTCGGCGGCACCCATGACGGCGGTGGCGAAGCGCAGGTCCTCGGGGGCCTGGGCGAAGGTGGCCGCGAGCGCCCCGGCGGGGAAGCGGTATGCGCGCTCCGAGGCCGTCTCGCCGCGAGGCCGCTTGGCGCGAAGGCGCACGGTGGCGAGCCCCTCGCTCGCGCCGGGCTTCAGCTCCAGCTCGTAGAGCGCGGTGACGGTGTGGCCGGAGCCAATTTCCCCCGCGTCCACCTTGTCCTCGCGGAAGTCCTTGTCGGCGATGTCGCGGTTCTCGTAGCCCACCAGCCGGTAGCGGGCCACCTGGGTGGGGTCGAACTCCACCTGGAGTTTCACGTCCTGGGCGATGACCTCCAGGGTGCCGCCGAGCTGCTCCTGGAAGATGCGGCGCGCGGCCAGCAGCGAGTCCACATAGTAGTGGTTGCCATTGCCCTGGTCGGCGAACCGCTCCATGAGGGTGTCCTTGTAGTTGCCCATGCCGAAGCCCACGGTGGTGACGGTGACGCCCTCCTTCACATGGCCGCGGATGAGCTGGAGGATGTCCTCGTGCGAGGCGGGGCCCACGTTGGCATCGCCATCCGAGAGGATGATGACGCGCGAGAGGGAGTTGCCATCGAGCGTCTTCAGGGCCTGCTGGTAGGCGAGCTGGATGCCCGAAGCCATGGCGGTGGAGCCGCCAGCGGTGAGCTCCTCGATGGCGGCGTGGATGACGGCCTTGTGCTCCAGTCCGGTGGGCGGCAGCGCGAGCTTCACGCCGCCCGCGTAGGTGACGAGTGCCACGGTGTCCCCGTCGCGCAGGTTGTCCACGAGCATGCGCAGGGAGCGTTTGGCGAGCGGCAGCTTGTCGGGGGACTGCATGGAGCCGGAGACGTCCACCAGGAAGGTAAGGTGGGCGGGCTTGCGCTCGGAGACGCTGAGGCGCCTGCCCTGGACGCCTACGCGCAGCAGGTGGCGGCCGGGAGTGAAGGGGGAGGGCGCGGCATCGAGGTGCACCGCGAGCGGGGCACCCTCGGGTTCGGGGTAGCCGTAGCGGAAGTAGTTGAGGAACTCCTCCACGCGCACGGCCTCGCGGGGAGGCAGCGCGCCCTCGAGCAGCTTGCGCCGCGCGAGGGTGTAGGAGGCCGTGTCCACGTCGATGGAGAAGGTGGAGAGCCGGTCCTCGGCGGCGGTGACGAAGGGATTCACCCCGTGGTCACGGTACTCCTCGGAGTTGCCCGCGACCTTGCCGCCGAGGCTCTGCATTCCCGACCCATAGGAGGCAACGCCTCCGCCCCGCCCCTTGGTGCCGATGCTCCCGATGCCCACGGCTTGCCCGCCACCGCCGCCGGCCCCTCGGCCCGAGAGCCCGCCCAGGCCATGGCCGGTGCCCCCGCTGTTCGCGCCGAAGAGGCTCGAGGTCGCGGCGCGGGCCCGCTCCCGTTTGTCGGCGCTCTGCTGCGAGGCGGTCTTGAAGGGGTTCTCGGCCACCTTCTTCTCGAGCGAGGACGGCGCGGGCAGCTCCGTCTTGCCGGCCTGCTTCGCGACCGACGCCTGCCGCGCACGTGCCAGGCCCTCGTCCTCGGAGCGTCGGCAGCCGCCGAGCGTCCAGGAACCAACGGCCAGCGCGCACACGACTCCCGTGACGGCGAAGGGGTTTCGCCTCATGGACTGCCTCCAGACTGGGTGGGGTTCGTCTTCCGGAATCCTTGGACAACGGTGCGCGCGGCGGGTTCCATGGCGGAGGAGCGGGCGAGCGGTTGCCTCTCCTCATGTCAGAAGCGGGAAGCGTTCCTAGCTTAGGGCGGTATGCGCCGCAGAACGAGCCTCACGCTCCTCAACGCGCTGTCTCTGTCCCGCCTGCCCCTGGCGGTCCTCTTCGTCGTGATGGAGGACCCCCTGGCGCGGGTGGGGCTGGTGCTGGCCGCGGCGTTCACGGACTTCCTGGACGGGTACATCGCGCGTCACAAGCACCTGGAGTCGTACTGGGGGGCGCTCATCGACCCCCTGGCCGACCGGGGCTTCGTGATGGTGGCGCTGCTGACCTTCATGCTGGAGGGGAAGCTGACGCCGCTGGAGTTCGGCATCCTGGTGGTGCGGGACGTGGCGACGGGGCTGGGCTTT
>NZ_DASVWK010000545.1:0-6983 GCF_036389735.1 Archangium sp.
CGCGGGTCAGCTCGGCGAGCACCTCCTCCGGCGCGTGAGAGCGGGCGCGGGTGAGGGAGAGGGCCGCCTTGGTGTGCACATATGCCACACGGCCGCCGAGCCAGTCGCGCAGCACGTCATCCCCCGAGACGAAGACGGCCGGCAGCCCCGCCTCCGCCGCCAGGGCGAGCACCAGCTCCGCTTCCGACAGCACCCGGCCGTCACAGGCCCACACGCACAGCGTGTCCACGGTGTGCGCGCAGAAACCCGCGGAGCCCGCGGGCGCGTGCATCCCCACGCAGGCCACCGCCTGGACGTCCTCGAAGCAGCGGGGTGAGTACGCGTCGTCCTCGAGGAACCACGGCTCGGCGGCGGGGTGCAGCGCCTCGCGCAGCAGGTTCGTCTCTCCCGAGCCCGACGTGTGGCTGTCGCTCACCCGCACCTGCTGGAAGCCCGAGGCGAGCAGGCCCTCGACGGCGGCGTTCACCTCCGCCGTCAGCAGGGCCCGGGCGAGTTCGTGCTCCGGAGTCCCGGAGATGAGGGCGTCGGCGGCCTCCACACCCGCCACGCCCTCGAGGTCGGCGATGAGGAGAGCCTTGCGCGCGCCCATGTCGCTCCCCTACTTGCGCGGGGCGGAGGGGCCGCCCGCTTGGATCCACTTCGCCAGCGCGAGCGCCGTGGGCTCATCGACGAGCGAAGCGTAGGTGGGCATGGCGGTGCCGGGGGCGAACTTCTCCGGATTGCGGATCCACTTCACCAGTTCCGGCTCGGACTTGCCGGCGGCGGTGACGATGCGGTCGTGGTAGCGGGCCCCCGGGGCGTGGCACAGCGTGCACCCCAGCCGATCGAAGAGGGCGGCGGGGTCCACGTCCTTCTTCGGCTCGGATTGGGCCAGGGCGCCCCCGGACCACAGGGCACTGCCGGCCAGCAGGGTGCCATACACTGCGCTCAAGACTCGTCGGTGCATCCGTTCACGGCCTCCGAAGAAATCCAGAATGCCGCAACTCCCGTGTCCTGGGTAGCCAGGGCCCATCTCCCCTGGAGAGCGAGCGGGCACGCCGGCTGCTTCCAACGGACACGCCCCGGAGGCGGCGGGTATTTTCGTGGCGCCCCCTCGGGGCGCCGGGGGTATATAAGGACGGCCATGAAGACCGAGTACGCGCGCCACGCCTCCGGGCGGATGTTCGAGAACAACTTCCTCGAAGCCGCCTCGAAGATCCACCCCGCCACGCCGTTTGCCTTCTACATCCCGATCATCACGGGCATGTTGGGGTGGGCCCTGTGGAGTGGGACGACCCGCGTGGGGATGGTCGCCCTGTTCGCGCCGCTCGGGTACCTCACGTGGTGCTTCATGGAGTACACGCTGCACCGCAACCTCTTCCACTGGGAGGGGAACGGGCCGCTGACCCGGCGCTTCCACGCCATCATCCACGGCTACCACCACACGTACCCGGATGATCCGCAGCGGCTGGTGATGCCGCTGGGCGCGAGCATCCCGCTGGCCATCGTCATCAGCGGGCTGCTGTGGCTGGTGGGCCGGCCGGACGCGACGATTCCCTACTTCTTCGGCATCGTCGTCGGCTACCTCGCCTACGACTACCTGCACTGGGCGGTGCACTACAAGAAGCCGTGGACGAACTGGGGCAAGGCGCTGCGCTCGCACCACATGGCGCACCACTTCGCCTGCCCCGACAAGAACTTCGGCATCAGCCATCGGTGGATTGATCGGCTGGTGGGCTCGACGCAGGTGCGCGGCCAGGCGGCCCGCGAGGTGGCGGCGCAGCAGGAGCCGACCCAGCGGTAGAGGCCCCCTCCCAGGCCAGGCCCTGGTGGAGCGCGGCGTAGACGGTGTCGCGGAGCGCGTTGCACTCCGCATGCGTCAGCGAGTTGGAGCCAAGGCGCGCGGAATCGTCAGGGACTGGAGAGCAGGTTGCCCGCTCAGACTTCGACGAACCGCGTGCCGGTGATGCCTTCCTGATCCAGGGCCTGCTTGAGGTCCTGGGAGATGAGGAGGGCCCCCACCCAACCCCAGGGGCGGAAGATGCGAGCGTCCCCCACCTTCGCCGGGTCGATGCGCATTCCAGAAACAACGCGGTACTCCCCCACCTTCTCGGGCTGCTCATCTTCGGGTGTCCAGTACTCAGCGCGTCTGCACCTCGCATCGTCGATGCAACGAATGATGCGCAGCGCATTGAGGATGAAACAGGGCTCCGTGTGCCCCTCCACACGAGCAGGGATGAACTGAACATCCTGAACGTGCAGCCGCTCGAAGAGCTGAACGACACGCTCATGAACCACGGGGATGGAGAAGGCAGCCCAGCAGTAGTCCAGCGAGTCTCCAGGAATGTCGAGTGGGAATCGCGGTACGCATCCCAGGTTGAGGACCTCCCCATCCTTGAATTGCCAGGGATCAATCTCCTGCCCCTGCTCGTCGACAGGCGTGCCCAGATGCCAACGCGTATGGGAGTACCTGTCATCCATCAAGTCTTAGAATCGGCTCATGCGCACATCCCTTTCCTAACCTTTCGTCGCCAGTTGGTGGAGCATTGAACCGGGGGTACATACTTCCTCGGCGATCCTCTTGAGCGCATTGCTCAAGCTGCTTCGACATTGCGCCTGGGTTCGGCATCGCCTGACCGCGGCCTCAAGCCATCTGAAGATCTCCTCGTGGTACTCCTCGGGGTGGGGACCCTGATGGCCCTTGAGGTAGACGAGGTTGTCCGCTGCATCCAGGCTCATCCCCGTTTTCGCGAAGATCTTCTCGAACAAGGGTGTCAGGGCCCCCTCGAGCTGTCGAGGTGTGGTTCTTGTTCGTGGCGAGGTGGTGCCAATGGTGGTCAGCCTTGCTCTCGGAGCCGTCGGTGCAGGCGCTGCCCACCGCTGAGGCCGCCGTGCCCGCCACCACTCCCGTCACGATGATGGCGCCGTCGGCCACCATCTGGACCGTCGTCGCGCCTTCCACCGCCATCCCCTCGGCCAGGGCGTACCGAGGTCCGGTCGACACCAGCACGAGCCGGTTCCGAGAGCGGGGCCTCTCCGTCAATCGGAAGGACTCATGGAAGGTCGCGGGCAGCCGCTCCAGAACCAGGTCGGGTGCCCCCGGCTCGAAGGACAGCATCAGTGCGCCAGCAGGTAGCGCACGCGTCTTCACTACCTTCGGCTCCGCCCGCCGCCCCTCGGGGCGCATTCCCTCGGGGGACGTGGCGCACGAAAGGGACAGCAGCAGGAGCACGGCCAGAGCCGTGCGTGGCAACACAGGGGTGCGCCTCATGAGGCGGCAGCATGCACCGCCCCCCCGGATTGCCGCACCCTCGACCCCGAGACTACCGGGTGCCGAAGAGCCGGTCGCCCGCGTCACCCAGACCCGGGAGGATGTAGCCGTGCTCGTCGAGCTTCTCGTCCACCCCGGCGGTGTAGACGTGCACGTCCGGGTGGTGCTCGCGCAGGTTCGCCAGGCCCTCGGGGCACGCCAGCAGGCAGACGAAACGCAGGCTCCCCGGCTTGTTGCGCTTGATGCGGTTGAGCGCCGCCACCGCCGAGTTCCCCGTCGCCAGCATCGGGTCACACACGATGACGTCACGGTCCGCCAGCTGGTTCGGCACCTTGTAGTAGTACTCCACCGCGCCCAGCGTCTTCGGGTCCCGGTACAGGCCGATGTGGCCCACGCGGGCGCTCGGCACCAGTTGGAGCATGCCGTCCAGGATGCCCTGTCCCGCGCGCAGGATGGCCACCAGCACCAGCTTCTTGCCATCCAGCACCGGCGCCGACATCTCCATCATCGGCGTCTCGATGGTCTCCTCGCGCACCTTCAGGTCCCGCATCGCCTCGTAGGCGAGCAGCAGGGAGATTTCCTGAAGCAGCGCGCGGAAGGCGGCCGTGCTCGTGTCCTTGCGCCGCATCAGTGTCAGCTTGTGCTTCACCAGCGGGTGGTCCACCACGGTGCAGTTGTCCGGGTACGTCACGGCAGCCTCCTTCGTTCGGCTCGATTGAAAAGACTAGAGAAGACGATCTTCAGAACACCGTGCCGTCGCTCTCGATGCGGATGGGCGGCGTGCCCCCCTTCCGCTTCTCCGCGGCGATACGTCTCCCGGCGCTCCACGTGCCCCCTTGCAGCACCTTGGCCAGCGGCAACTGCTCCGCCGTCATCCCCAGGCGCTCACGCACCCGCTTGCCCACCTCGTCCAGCAGCGCCACCGTCAGCGCCCGCCACTCCACGATGGGCTCCGAGCCGGGCGTGAAGGCGTCCGTGAGCAGCCGCGCGTCTCGCGGCACCAGCAGGCCCAGGTCCACCAGCAGCCCGCCATTGCGGTACTCCGGCAGCCCCGTGAGCGCGTCCAGGTCCGTCACCTGGATGCCGCCTTCCTCCAGCGGCTCCAGCAGCGAGTACGTCAACCACTGCGACAGCTTGTGGAAGGGCACCAGCGACTCCGGGCGGCCCTCGGGCCCCAGCGCCGAGTGCGTCCACACGTCGCCCAGGTTCACCCCGTCCAGCGTGATGCGTCCTGGCCAGATGGTGCCCAGCGACTCCAGCACCTGCCCCAGCACCTCCGCCGCCGGCACCCGCGGGCCCTTCGCCGCGAGCAGATCATAGAGGGCCCCGGGCCTCGGCAGGGCCTTGCCCAAACCCTGTAGCAGCGCGAGCCGTCCCTCCAGCCCGGCCAGCGGGTTGCCCTCCGTCACCTGGAAGCCCCGCGCCAGCGCGTCGAGGCTCAACCCCTGGAGCCCCTTCGCATCCGCGCGCAGCGGCTGACTCGGGTCCGAGGAGAACGCCCCCGCGAGGAACATGCGGAAGCTCGCCACCGCGAGACCCTCGGAGCGCGCGTACGTGCCCCCACCGGGCTCCACGTACTTCCACGTGGGTCCGCTGCCCGCGTCCAGCAGCACGCTGGTGACGACCAGGTCCAGCTTCGCCCGGGCCCGCTCGGCGGGGGGCAGCGAGGCCAGCCGCGCATCCAGCTCCGCGTTGCGCCGCACGCCGCCCACGTCGAAGTGACCCCAGCGGCTGTGCACCGGAATCTCCAGCGAGGGGTACGACTCGCGGGTGACGTCCAGCACGTAGTCCGCCACCGTGGGCACCCGCGCCATGTCCACGTGGAAGTGCTTCAACTTGCCGGCGAGCCCCAGCTCCAGCAGGGCCCGGCAGCGCTCCCGGATGGCGCGTGGACCGCGCAGGTACGCGACGGTGGCGGAGACCTCAGGCATCGAGCGCCCTGCCCTTCACTTCCTGCAGCTCGTCCTTCGAGGCCACCTTGCCCGTGGTGAAATAGCCGGCGGCCTTCTTCGCCTCCATCTCCACCTTCGCGTCGGCGGGGACGAGCTCATCCGGAATCGGCACGCGCTCGAGAATCTCGATGCCCGAGCGGACGATGGCGTCGTGCTTCATGTCGCTCATGGACACGAAGCGGTGGATGCGGGTGATGCCCATCCAGTGCAGCGCGTCCGGCATCAGCTCCTGGAAGCGCATGTCCTGCACGCCGGCCACGCACTCGGTGCGGTGGAAGTAGGTCGCCGCCGAGTCCCCGCCCTCCTGACGCTTGCGCGCGTTGTACACGAGGAACTTCGTCACCTCGCCCAGCGCGCGGCCCTCCTTGCGCGAGTAGACGATGACGCCAGCGCCGCCCTCCTGCGCGGTCTGGATGCACACCTCGATGCCGTGCGTGAGGTACGGGCGGCACGTGCAGATGTCACTGCCGAACACGTCCGAGCCGTTGCACTCGTCATGCACGCGCACCGCGAGCGGCACGTCCGGGTTGGGGATGGTGTCCATGTCCCCGAAGAAGTAGACGGTCTGCCCACCGATGGGCGGCAGGAAGACCTCCAGGTCCGAGCGGGTGATGAGCTCGGGGAACATGCCGCCGGTCTGCTCGAAGAGCCCACGGCGCAGCGCGGCCTCGGTCAGACCGAAGCGCTTGGCGATGCCCGGCAGGTACCACACCGGTTCGATGGCGGCCTTCACCACGCTCACGTCGCCGTTGGCGCAGAGAATCTTCCCGTCCGGCTTGAGGCGGCCGGCGGTGATGGCGTCGCGCAGCTCGGGCATGTTGATGTGCGCGCGGGTAATGGCGATGGAGGGCCGGATGTCCATGCCCTGATCCATGAAGGCGCGGAACGCCTGCGGGGCCACCGCCCCCCACGGATCCATCGACACGATGCGCTCGGGGTCCTTCCACGACTTGTGGGGGCCGATCTGCACCGCGGGCGCGGTATTGGTGAGATCCGCCCGGTGGTCCTGCATGAGCTGTCCGGCGGCCACGGCGACGGCCCGGTAGATAGCGTACGAGCCCGAGTGCGTGCCGATGACGTTGCGGTGCGCGGGCTCGGTCAGCGTGGCGATGACGGGTCCCCGGCGCAGCGGCTCGGGGTCCGCCCAGCGGATGGGGACAGTCTGCGAGTCGCTGTCGGGATGCGAGGTGAGACGGATGTGGTTGACGGGCTTCTTGTCGGGCATGAGGCGCCCTCCTTGGAGTGCGCGCTGCGTTGAAGGGGAAGAAAAAGGGGGGACGCGTCAGCTCATCCAGCTGCCGTCAGTGCGGCTGGTCCATTTGCGGGTGACCTTCTTCAGGTCGGTCCAGAAGCCGAGGCTCGACAGCCCCGTGATGTCGCCGTAGCCGAACTTGGACTCGCCGGTGCCACCAAAGGAGAAGGGCTCGCGAGGCACGGGCACGCCCACGTTGACGCCCACCATGCCCACGCGCGAGCCCTCGACCACGGCCTGCGCCACCGCGCCATTCGTCGTGAAGACGGAGGCCGCGTTGCCATAGGGCGAGGCGTTCTCCACCTCCAGCGCGGCCGACAGCGTGGGCACGCGGACGATGGACAGCACCGGGCCGAACAGCTCCCGCTGCGCCGCCTCCATGTCGGGACGCACACCGTCGAGAATCGTCGGCCCGAGCCAGTGGCCACCCGCCCACTGCTCGCCCGCGGGCTTCTTCCCGCGCCCGTCCACCAGCACCCGCGCTCCGGCCTTCTCCGCCGTGGCGATGGCCGCCTCCAGCCGCGAGAGG
>NZ_DASVWK010000546.1:0-6485 GCF_036389735.1 Archangium sp.
CGGGCCCTGGCCAACCTCGACCCCCAGGCCGCCGTGCGCGCCTGCGCCGAGGCCGCCGCGCGCCACCCGCTCGCCGTGGAGCTGCGCTACCTGGAGGCCCTGCTGCTCATGGGCCTCGGGCGCCTCCAGGAGGCCGAGCGCGCCACCCGCCAGGCCCTCTACCTCGAGCCCTCGCTGGCCGTGGCCCACCTCATGCTGGGCCACCTCCTGCGGCGCCAGGGGGACCCCGTGGGGGCCGCACGCGCCTTCCGCACCGCCGAGTCCTTGTGTGCCACGCTTCCCCCGGACGAGCCGGTGCCCCTGGCCGATGGCGACCGGGCTGGCCGGCTGGCGCAGGTGGCTCGCGAGGAGCGCACCCGGTTGGAAGCCCCTGAGGAGACGCACTGATGGCGGCAGGAGATGACGCGAAGGGGGGCGGGCTGGACTGGACCGCGGCCTACCGGAGGCTGGGCCGGCTCGCCGCCGCCACCGAGGCCTCCACCACCTCCCCCCCCGAGGCGGACGCGGCGCTGCTGGAGGAGCGCGCGCGGGCCCTGGCCCGGCCCCTGTCCCAGCAGACGCGGACGGGCACGCTGCTGGAGCTGGTGCACTTCCGCTCCGGCGAGCAGGACTACGCGCTGGAGTCGCGCTTCGTGCTGGAGGTGCTGCGCGCCCCGGAGCAGCTCGTGCCCCTGCCCGGCGCGCCCGAGCCGCTGCGCGGCCTCACCCTGCTGCATGGCGAGGTGCTCGCGGTGGTGGAGCTCGCCCCCCTCTTCGGGCGGATGGCCACCGTCTCCCATGGCCCCGTGCTGGTGGTGGGCTCGGGCCGGCCGGAGTTGGGCCTGCGCACCGACACCGTGGAGGAGGTGCGCCTCGTCTCGCGCGACACGCTGCTGCCTCCCCCCGCGGTGCTCGCCACCGGGGAGCGGACACTCGTGTCCGGCATCAGCCGCGACGGCATCATCGTGCTGGAGGGAGAGGCCCTGCTGGGGGATGGTCGCCTCTTCTTCGACATTTCCGAGGAAAGGATCGCATGAGCATCGGGAAGAAGATCGCCATGGGCTTCGGACTGTCCCTGCTGGTGCTGCTCTCCGTGGCGCTGGCGGCCTTCCAGAGCTCGCAGAAACTCGTCGAGACGACCGAGGGCATGGTGGAGACCCGGGAGC
Organism: Archangium sp.; assembly: GCF_036389735.1. Lineage (GTDB taxonomy): Bacteria > Myxococcota > Myxococcia > Myxococcales > Myxococcaceae > Archangium. The sequence continues at coordinate 1,146 of NZ_DASVWK010000546.1, forward strand.
GGGCCAAGGTCATCCGGGAAGTGCGCGCGCTCCTCATCGATGCCGAGTCGGGACAGCGGGGCTTCGTCCTCACCGGCGAGGAGCGCTACCTGCAACCCTATGAGGCGGCCCTCCAGGCCCTGCGCTCGAACCTCGACGCGATGCACCGCGCGCTGGACACGGAGCCCGCGCAGCGGGCGCGGCTGGCCCGGCTCGAGCCCAGGGTGCGCAGCAGGCTCGACGAGCTGGCCACCGTCATCGGCATCCGGCGCGAGAAGGGACTGGATGCGGCGGTGGCCCGCATCGAGCAGAACCGCGGCCATCAGCTCACGGAGCAGATCCGCCAGGAGATCGGCGAGATGCTGGAGGCGGAGGACGAGCACTGGCGGGAGCGGCAGGACGAGGCCCGCGCGAGCACCCGGCTCACCCGGGTGGTGCTGGGCCTGGGCACGCTGCTGGGCTTCCTCATCGTCGGCCTGGGCAGCATCCTCGTCACCCGCTCCATCACCGGCCCGCTGGACAAGCTGGTGGCGGGCACCGAGCAGATCGGCCGCGGCAACTTCGAGCAGCGCATCGATGTGCACAACCAGGACGAGACGGGCGAGCTGGCGCGCGCCTTCAACACCATGGCCGAGCGCCGCCAGCAGGCCGAGGCGCAACTGGCGAAGCAGTCCACCGAGCGCGAGCACACCCTGCGGACGGTGGCCGAGTTCGTCTACCAGCTCTCGGGCGCCACCGCGGAGATCCTCGCCAGCACCACCGAGCAGGTGGCCGGCGCCCAGCAGCAGGGCAGCGCGGTGGCCGAGACGGTGAGCACCGTCGAGGAGCTCGCCCAGATGTCCGAGGAGGCCGCCGGCCGCGCCCGTGGGGTGAGCGAGTCGGCGCGCCACTCCGAGGAGGTGGGCAGGAGCGGCCGGCGCGCGGTGGAAGAGGCCATCTCCTCCATGACCGCCGTGCGCGAGCAGGTGGAGTCCATCGCCTCGCGCATCCTCGCCCTGGCCGAGCAGGCCCAGGCCATCGGCGACATCATCACCACCGTCAACGACATCTCCGAGCAGACGCACATGCTGGCCCTCAACGCCTCCATCGAGGCCAGCCGCGCCGGAGAGCACGGCCGGGGCTTCGCCGTGGTGGCCGCCGAGGTGAAGGCGCTCGCGGATCAGTCCAAGAAGGCCACCGCCCAGGTGCGGCAGATCCTCGGGCAGATTCAAAAGGCCACCCAGGGCGCGGTGATGACCACGGAGGAGGGAACCAAGAGCGTGGCCACGGCCACCAAGGTGGTGACGCAGGCGGGCGCCACCATCCAGACGCTGGGAGAGCAGCTCACCCAGGCCTCGCTCACCGCGGCGCAGATTTCCGCCTCCGCCAGCCAGCAGGCCACCGGCATCGGTCAGATCCGCCAGGCCATGCGCGATGTGAACCAGGCCACCCAGCAGACGCTCACCAGCACCCGGCAGACGGAGCGCGCGGTGCAGGACCTCAACGCCATGGGCCAGAAGCTCAAGAGTCTGCTGAGCGAGTACGGGCGCGCCGCATGACGATGGACCGGGACAGGCTCGCCCTGGCGCTGATGGCCACGTTCCTCGAGGAGCTCGAGGGCCACGTGGCCGCGCTCAACCGCGACCTGCTCGCCCTGGAGAAGGCCCCCTCCCCCGCGCGCCTCGAGGATTTGATGACCTCGCTGCTGCGCACGGTGCACAGCGTGAAGGGGGCCTCGCGCGCGGTGAGCGAGGGCATCATCGAGCTGGCCTGCCACCGGCTGGAGGAGGTGCTGCTGGCGGTGCACCGCGGCGGCCGCACCAGCCCGGAGCTGATGGAGCTGTGCTTCGCCACCGCGGACGCGCTGGACGACGCGGGGCGGAGGCTGGCGCAGAAGCAGGATCTGAAGGGCTCGCCCCTGGACGAGCTGCTCCCCCGACTGGAGGAGGCCGCGCGCGCCCCCGTGGCCCTTCCCCGCCCCGCCTCGCCCGCACGCGCCCCCGTGCCCGAGCCCCCCGCCCCTCCCGTGGAGGCACCCGCCCCCGGGGCCGAGGGACTGCCAGTGCGCGTGTCGGCGCAGAAGCTGGACGCGCTGCTGGCCCGCAGCGGGGAGCTGCGCGTGGGGGGCCTGCGGCTGGAGGGACGGGTGGAGATGATGGAGACGGCGCGCGAGGAGCTGCACCAGCTCCGACTCCGGCTGCGGGGCCCGGACGAGCTGGTGGCGCGGCGGCTGGAGACGCGCCTGGCGCAGCTCGGCCGGGCGCTCGCGGCGGACCGGCGGACCCTGCTCCAGGCCACCAGCGGCCTGGACGAGGAGGTGCGGCGCGCGCGCACCCTGCCCTTCGCCGAGGCGTGCGCGGGGCTGGAGCGCAACGCCCGGGACCTGGCGCGCGCGGCGGGCAAGCAGGTGCGGCTGGAGATCCACGGCGGCACGCTGGAGTTGGACCGCTCGCTGCTCCAGGGCCTGCGCGAGCCACTGCTGCACCTGGTGCGCAACGCGGTGGCGCACGGGCTGGAGACGCCGGAGGAGCGGCGCGAGGCGGGCAAGCCCGAGGAGGGCCGGATGGCGCTGTCGGCGCGGCTGCTCGGGGGCCGGGTACAGGTGGTGGTGGAGGACGATGGGCGGGGGTTGGATCTGCGCTCCATCCGCGAGCGGGCGCGCGCCCGGGGCCTGCCGGTGTTGAATGACGCGGGGGACGCGCGGCTCATCTTCCACTCCGGCCTGTCCACGGCGGAGGCGGTGACGGCGGTGTCCGGCCGCGGGGTGGGGCTGGACGTGGTGCGCTCGCAGGTGGAGGCGATGCGGGGCAGCGTGGACGTGGCCTTCCAGCCGGGCCAGGGCACGCGCTTCACCCTGGACGTGCCGCTGACGCTCAGCACGCTGCGGGTGCTGCTGGTGACGGCGGGCGGGCACACCTTCGCGGTGGCCGGGGAGAGCGTGGAGCGCCTGCTGCGCCTCGGGCCCGAGGACGTGCGGGTGGTGGAGGGCCGGCAGATGTGGTCCACGCCCCAGGCGCTGGTGCCCCTGGCCACGCTGACGGCGGTGCTCGGCCTGCCCGAGGGCACGCCCCGCCAGCGCCCCGGGGCCATGGTGCTGGCCTCGGGTGAGGTGCGCGCCGTGCTGGTGGTGGACGAGGTGGTGGCCGAGCAGGAGGTGCTCATCCGCGGCCTGGGCCCGCGCATCCGCCGAGCGGGGCACGTCTCGGGCATGGCGGTGCTGCCCGACGGGCGGATGGCCGCGCTGCTCAACCCCTCCGCCCTGGTGCGCGCCGCCGAGGGCCGCACCGCCCTCGCCGGCCTCTTCCCCGCCCCCGTCGAGAAGAAGGCGCGCCGCCGCATCCTCCTCGCCGACGACTCGATGACCACACGCACCCTGGAGCGCAGCATCCTGGAGTCGGCCGGCTATGACGTGCTGGCGTGCGTGGACGGGAGGGAGGCCTGGGAGCGGCTCCAGGCGGAGGGGGCCGACGCCGTCGTCTCGGACGTGGAGATGCCACGCATGGACGGCTTCTCCCTCACCGAGGCCGTGCGGGGCTCGCCGCGCTTCGGCCGCCTGCCCGTGGTGCTCGTCACCGCCCGCGCCAGGCCCGAGGACAAGGCACGCGGACTCCAGGTGGGCGCCAGTGCCTACCTGGTGAAGAGCGCGTTTGATCAGACCCACCTGTTGGAGACCCTGAGGCAGCTCTTATGAAGTCCGACAAGCTCCGCGTCGTCGTCGCCGAGGACTCGCCCACCGCCCGCCGCCTGCTGGTGGAAATCCTGCGCTCGGATCCATCCTTCGATGTGGTGGGGGAGGCCAGGGACGGTCTGGAGGCGCTGGAGCTCACCCGGCGCCTGCGGCCGGACCTCGTCACCATGGACATCCAGATGCCGAACATGGACGGGCTGGAGGCCACCAAGCGCATCATGACGGAGGTGCCCACGCCGGTGGTGGTGGTGTCCACGCTGGTGGAGCGTGACATCCAGACCTCCATGGCGGCGCTGCGCTCCGGGGCGCTGGCGGTGCTCCAGAAGCTGGTGGGCCCGCAGGCGCCGGACTTCGAGACCGAGGCGCGCCGGCTGCGCGACACGGTGAAGGCCATGGCCGCGGTGAAGGTCATCCGGCACTGGCCCTCGCGAGACGAAGGCCCCAAGCCCCGGCACCCCACCACCCAGGCGCCCCGAGGCCGGCCCGGACTGCTCGCCATCGCCGCCTCCACCGGAGGCCCCGCGGCGCTGCACCGCATCCTCTCGGAGCTGCCCGCCACCTTCCCGCTGCCCATCCTCGTGGTGCAGCACATCGCCCTGGGCTTCGCCAAGGGACTGGCCACGTGGCTCGACAGCGTGTGCCCGCTGGAGGTGAAGGTGGCCGAGGACGGTGAGGCCCTGCGCCCGGGCGTCGTCTACATCGCTCCGGACGAGCGGCACCTCGGTGTGCGAGCGGACAGGCGGGTGGAGGTCTCCAATGCCGCCCCGGTGGGAGGCTTCCGGCCGTCGGGCACCTGGCTCTTCCGCTCGGCCACCCGCGTCTTCGGCTCCTCCACCGCCGCCGCCGTCCTCACGGGGATGGGACAGGACGGCCTGGACGGTTTGAGGGAGGTGCATGAAGCGGGAGGGTGGGTCATGGCCCAGGACGAGGCGACGTCCGTCATCTATGGAATGCCCGCGGTGGCAGTGGCGGCGGGCGTGGTGGACGAGGTGTTGCCCCTGGGGGACTTCTCCCGGCGCTTCCAGGAACTCGCGGGCCAGGAGGCCAGGGGGGCGTGAAGCGGACGCGGTGGAGCCCGCTCGGCCTGGAACTATCTTCGAGATAACGCCCGCCAGCCCGTCCACCCAGCGAGGTAGACCGAGGTCTGGTGACATGAAATGAAGAGGAGATGCTCACCGCACGTCGCGGCGACACCATGACGCACCCCGCCTCCGGATTCGAGATGGCCTTCAAGGCCCTGCCAGAGCCGGCCTACCTCCTCGACGAGGCGGGCCGGGTGGTGGTGTGCAGCACGGCCGGCGCGACGGTCCTGGGACTGGTCCCGGAACTGCTCATCGGCCAGCCATGGTCTGGACTGGCGCTCGGCCCCGAGGAGCGCGTCCTGCTGGAGTCCGGGCGGGCGATCGCCCTGGCGAGCCAGGTTCCCTATTCCCTCCAGGCCACCTGGCCGAGCCCGACGGGCCCACGGTCGCACACCTTCTGCTTCACCGGGGTGCGGGAGGGGCAGGCTCCCCCGAGGGTGCTGGTGACGGTGCGTCCCCCCACCGAGGCGGACACCATCTACTCGCGCGCCCTCGCGCTGGAGCAGGCCTCCCGGGCCGAGGTGGAGGCGGCCGAGCGTCGCCAGTCCTTCCTCTATCAGGCGATGACGACGCTCTTCGCCCACCCGCCGGATCCGCAGGGCATGTACACGC
>NZ_DASVWK010000547.1:0-3550 GCF_036389735.1 Archangium sp.
CAACGGCAGCAACGCGCTCGCCCTCTACCGCGCCCTGCTGGACGGCTATGCCGCCGAGCGCGACGGGCAGATGCCGAACACCGTCGCCCTGCTCTGCCGCCGCAACGACGCTCAAATCACCGAGCAGCGCTACCTGTGCGAGCGCTTCCGTGAGTTCGGCGCGGACGCGGACCTCGTCCACCCGGACGAGGTCTCCGGCGACGAGCACTTCGAGGTGCGCGGCAAGCGCTATGACCTGGTGTACCGGCACCTCTTCGTACGGCGGCTGGAGGAGACGCCGGCCCCGTGGATGGCGGACTTCTTCGGCACGGTGCCGGGCCGCAAGGCGGTGCTGCTCAACCCGCCCGTCTCGCCGGTGGAGGTGAAGACGGCCTTCGCCCTGCTCTCGCAGGCGCTGGTGGAGCCCGCGCTCGCCCAGGCCGCCGGGCTGAGCCCCGAGGAACTCGAGGCGGTACGCACCTCGGTGCCCTGGACGCGGCCCTTCCGGCACGGCCCCGGCGTGGGCCCGGAGGGTGAGCAGGTAGCCGACCTGGTGGCGCGCGTGGCCTCGGAGCCCAAGCGCTTCGTCCTCAAGCGCGCCTGGGACTACGGCGGCCGGGCGGTGTACCTCGGTCGCTCGGTGGGCACCCCGGCGTACGTGGAGCGGGCGCAGGCCGCCTACGGCACCGTGCCCACCTGGGCGGAGCTGTGCGAGCGCGCCTCCACGGACCCCGCGGGCGGCGGCTTCGTGGTGCAGGAGGTGGTGGAGACCACCCCCGAGGAGCACCTGCTGTGCGAGGAGCGCGGCCTGACGTCCTTGAGCCTCCACGTGGACTACTCCGCGTATGCCTCGGTGGGACTGGCGAAGCAGCCCGCCTGGGGCGGGGTGTGCCGAGGCTCCACCTCGGAGATCGTCAACATCGTGGGCGGGGGCGGCGTGCTGCCCCTCATCACCACCGAGGTCGCCCAGAAGCTGCTCATGGCCTGGAAGGCCCTTTGATCTCCCCACCGGACAGCCCGGGAAGACAAGCCCGGCACAACGGTTGTAGGCGCGCTATATAAAGAGGCGTCGGGCGGGAATCGCCGCCCAGCGCAACGAAAGGACACGGAAATTCATGGCTTGGGAAAATCCCGGTTGGCAGCAGACGGCTCGCCCCGCGGTCAGTGACGTCCTGGTGCAGGAGTCTCAGCGCGCCTTCATGTCGCGCGTGTACGGCTGGATGTTCGCCGGGCTCGCCGTCACCGGCCTGGTGGCGATGTTCACCGCGGCCTCGCCGCAACTGGTGATGCAGATCGCCCAGTACCGCTGGATCCTCTTCTTCGCGCAGCTCGGCCTGGTGTTCGCCCTGTCGGGGTTGGCGAACCGGCTCTCCGGCGCGGCGGCCGGAGCGCTCTTCCTCGCCTACTCGGTGCTCACGGGACTCACCTTCTCGGTGCTCTTCTACGTCTACACGCGGGGCTCCATCGCCAACGCCTTCCTGCTGACGGCGGGCACCTTCGGGGCGATGAGCGCCTTCGGCACCCTCACCAAGAAGAGCTTGAGCGGCTGGTCCACCTTCCTCTTCATGGGCGTCATCGGCATCCTCATCGCCAGCATCGTCCAGGCCATCTGGCCCAACCCCATGCTCAACTTCGTGGTGGGCTGCGCGGGCGTGCTCGTCTTCGCGGGCCTCACCGCGTACGACACGCAGAAGCTGCGCGAGATGCATGCCGAGTCGGGCTACAGCCCGGCCGCCACGCTGAGCATCGTCGGCGCGCTGACGCTGTACCTGGACTTCATCAACCTCTTCATCTCGATGCTGCGCCTCTTCGGCTCCCGCCGCGACTAGGCACCGGCCTGATTCAGCAATGAAGGCGGTGGGCGCTCCCGGGCCCGCCGCCTTTTTCTTTTCCGCCGCGCTCGAACCAGGCTGTCCTTCGACGACTGAGAGCCCGCCCTACTCCGTGGACTTCTTGCGGGAGAAGGGCATCAGCAGCCGCTCCACGGGCCGGCCGCCGACGAGGTGCTCGTCGACGATGGCCGGCACGTCCTCGGGCTTCACCTCGCCGTACCAGGTGCCCTCGGGATAGACGACCACCGAGATGCCGAAGGAGCAGGTGTCCAGGCATCCGGCGGCGTTGGCCCGCATCTGCCCCTTCAGCCCGCGCTTCTCCAGCTCCTCCTTGAAGCGGGCGCGCACCTCTTCGGCGCCCTTCGAGGCGCAGCAACCCTTGGGATGCCCCTCGGGACGCTGGTTCGTGCAGACGAATACGTGACGTTTGAACGGAGGCATGTTGCCCTCCTAACGCAGCGTCCGTCCTAAAGCGACCACCTCTCGCGGGACCCGGCCGTGGCTTTCTTGCCTGGGGCACTCCCCGCCGTGAGGATCCGTGCACAGACTCACAGCAAACATCCGCTAGTGATCACCGGCTTTTCCGCAGGAGTGACGCTACATGACTGGTCAGCCAATGACGCTCCATTGTGCAAGAGAGTTGATCAGCAGGCGGGCAGGCTTTAGATCGGCTCCCCCGCAGCGGTTCCGAGCGGGGGAAGTGGCTCCGGGACTGAAGTGTCGGATCGGTCACTCTCCCCAATCCCTGGGTGGCATGAAGATGGCGCACACAAGATCTGGGGGTCGGAGAGCCTTGACGATGTCGGAACGAGGATCGTACCTTTGTCTACCTGCCCGCCCCTCGGGCGAGCAGGCTCAATTCCAAAAAACAAGAGTTTGACCCGACGACACGTACCTCTCCCTACCCGGGGAAGACGTGTCGAGTTGAGATCACTTGATCCCAAGAGATCTCGCGGGCTTGGCTTTTTGCAAATTTCGCAGTCATACCTTGAGTGAAGCAGCGGGAGGGTGGACCATGGAGCATGAGCTGAGCGCCACGGCGGCGGTACTGGACGGCAAGGAGCTGGGCACGGGGCTGCGGGGGAAGGTTCCCGCCGGTGGTCTGACGGTGGAACGCTTCTTCACGACGCCCGGGGTGGATCCGGCGGACGAGCTGGCCTGGGAGATGCGCACCGCGTCCATCTCGGGCGAGGACGGCAAGAGCGTCTTCGAGCAGAAGAACATCGAGGTGCCCAAGTCCTGGTCCATGCTGGCCACCAACGTGGTGGCCTCGAAGTACTTCCGGGGCACGCCCGGCACCCCGGAGCGCGAGTCGAGCGTGCGCAAGCTGGTGGCCCGCGTGGTGGACACCCTCACCCGCTGGGGCTCCGAGGGCGGCTACTTCGCCACGACCACGGACCGGGACACCTTCCGCGCCGAGCTCACCCACCTGCTGCTGCGCCAGAAGGCGGCCTTCAACTCGCCGGTGTGGTTCAACGTCGGCGTGGAGGAGCACCCGCAGTGCTCGGCGTGCTTCATCAACTCGGTGGATGACTCCATGGAGTCCATCCTCGGGCTGGCCAAGACGGAGGGCATGCTCTTCAAGTACGGCTCGGGCACCGGCAGCAACCTGTCCACCATCCGCTCCAGCAAGGAGCTGCTGGCGGGCGGTGGCACCGCGAGCGGCCCCGTCTCCTTCATGAAGGGCTTCGACGCCTTCGCCGGGGTCATCAAGAGCGGTGGCAAGACGCGCCGCGCCG
>NZ_DASVWK010000548.1:0-1507 GCF_036389735.1 Archangium sp.
GCACTTTCTCAGCCAATGGCTGACGCGCGGCGTTAACGGGGGGGCATCTTAATATTTCCGAGGGGTTGGCAAATCCGGTTCTGATCGCTCGACCGGTTGGTTGCTACCGCACGGTGGCGGAAGTGGAGAACGCGTTACGCACCCGTGGCGGTCCGGTGGCGCGGGCCTCACGCATCTTGACGCTGTTTGACACCCCTGGGTGGGTGGTTACGTTGGTCACACATCGGAGGTACTCGAAGGTTTCGCGGTACTTTTCCGCAGTCATTTCGGGAGGTTACACACCGTGGGCAAGATTATCGGCATCGACCTGGGCACCACCAACAGCGTGGTGGCGATCATGGAGGGTCGCGAGCCCAAGGTTCTCACCAATGAGGAAGGCAGCCGCACCACGCCCTCGGTCGTCGCGTTCGCGAAGGATGGGGAGCGTCTGGTGGGGCAGGTGGCCAAGCGTCAGGCCATCACCAACCCGGAGAGGACCGTCTACTCCATCAAGCGCTTCATGGGCCGGCGGTACGAGGAGACCACCGAGGAGGCGAAGCTCGTCCCCTATAAGGTGGTGCGCGGCCCTCATGGCGATGCGCGCGTGGAAATCGATGGCAAGCAGTACAGCGCCCCGGAGATCTCGGCGCAGGTGCTGCTCAAGCTGAAGCGCGCCGCCGAGAACTACCTGGGTGAGAAGGTCACCGAGGCGGTCATCACCGTCCCGGCCTACTTCAACGACGCCCAGCGCCAGGCCACCAAGGACGCGGGCGAGATCGCCGGCCTCACCGTGCGGCGCATCGTGAACGAGCCGACCGCGGCCGCCCTGGCGTACGGCCTGGACAAGAAGAAGGACGAGAAGATCGCCGTCTATGACTTCGGCGGTGGCACGTTCGACATCTCCATCCTGGAGGTGGGCGAGAACGTGGTCGAGGTGCTCGCCACCAACGGTGACACCCACCTGGGCGGCGACAACATCGACCACACCCTCATGGACTGGCTGATCGCCGAGTTCAAGAAGGACAACGGCATCGACGTCTCCAAGGACAAGATGGTCCTCCAGCGCCTGAAGGAGGCGGCGGAGAAGGCCAAGATCGAGCTGTCCAGCACCATGGAGACCGAGGTCAACCTGCCGTTCCTCACGGCGGATGCCACCGGTCCCAAGCACCTCAACGTGCGTCTGACGCGGGCCAAGTTCGAGGCGATGATCGACACCCTCGTCGAGCGCTCGCTGGAGCCGTGCCGCAAGTGCCTGAAGGACTCGGGCGTGGACCTCAAGGACCTGAACGAGGTCGTCCTCGTGGGTGGCTCCACCCGCATCCCGAAGGTGCAGGAGGCCGTCAAGCGCCTGTTCGGCAAGGAGCCGAACCGCTCGGTGAACCCGGACGAGGTGGTCGCGGTGGGCGCGGCCGTGCAGGCCGGCGTGCTCTCGGGCGAGGTCAAGGACATCCTGCTGCTGGACGTCACCCCGCTGTCGCTGGGCGTGGAGACGCTGGGCGGCGTGATGACCAAGCTCATCGAGCGCAAC
>NZ_DASVWK010000549.1:0-3830 GCF_036389735.1 Archangium sp.
TGGATGACGGTGCCGAAGCGCTCGGCCTGCTTCTGGAAGCGGTCCATCAGCTCGGGGCCCGTAATCCCCTCGGGGAAGCCGGGGTAGTTCTCCACGTCGGTGGTGACCATGAGCTGGCCGCCCGGCACCCGCTGCGGGTCATCGAGGGTGGGGCCCCCGGCGAACATGACCGGCTGAAGGTTGGCGCGCGCGGTGTAGATGGCCGCCGTGTAGCCGGCCGGCCCCGAGCCGATGATGGTCACCTTGTTGATCTTCTCCGCCCCGGGTCGTCGCTCCTGTTTTTCTCGAAGATGGGGCGCCACCGTACCAGAGCCCTCCGGGTCGTGGTACGAACTGGCGCCACAATGGATGCCTCGATCCTCAAGAAGGTTGCGCTCTTCGAGGGCCTCACCCAGAGTCAGCTCCACCGCGTCGCGGCGATCGCCCGGCCCCGGGGCTATGAGGCGGGCGCCTGCCTGTTCCGTGAGGGAGATGCCGGCCGGGAGATGTTCATCATCCTGGAGGGCAAGGTCCGCATCTCCCAGCAGGTGCCGGGAATGGGCGAGGAAGCCCTCGCCATCCTGGAAAAGGGCCAGTATTTCGGGGAGATGGCCGTCGTCGAGGACATCCCCCGCTCGGCGGATGCCTTCGCCCATACCTCGTGCACCCTGTGGGTCATCGAGCGCGAGCAGCTCGACCACCTGATGTTCACGGACAAGGACCTGGCGTACGTGTTGCTCTGGACCTTCGTACGCACCCTGTCCGTGCGCCTGCGCGAGACGAACGAGAAGATGAAGACATTCCTCGCGCTGGCGCGGTTCTGAGGGCCGGTCCCAGAGAATAGACCAGGACTCCCAGTCCGTTTGTTCCCCTGAGCCCCCCTCCGCATGATTCCACCGCCCCTGCCGGCTGACGAAACGAGACGCCTCCAGGCCCTCTACCAGCTGTGCATGCTGGACACCCCCGCCGAGGAGCGCTTCGAGCGCATCGTCCGGGCCGCCTCACGGATGTTCCACGTCCCCATCGCCCTCGTCTCCCTGCTGGATGACTCGCGGCAGTGGTTCAAGGCGCGGGTCGGCCTGGACGCCTCCTCCACGGCACGCAGCATCTCCTTCTGTGGGCATGCCATCCTCAATGCCGACACCTTCGTGGTGCCGGACGCCCTCGAGGACCTGCGCTTCTTCGACAACCCGCTCGTCACCGGCGAGCCCCATGTGCGCTTCTACGCGGGCCACCCCATCCGCGCCCCGGACGGCAGCCGCGTGGGAACGCTCTGCCTGCTCGACCGCCAGTCGCGCGACTTCAGCGAGGAGGACCGCCAGCAGCTCGCGGACCTGGCCTCCTGGGTGGAGCTGGAGCTCAACGCCCTCACCGTCCAGGAGGCGCGCACCGCCCTGGCCCAGCAGGAGCGTTTCTTCGAGCTGTCCGTGGACATGCTCTGCATCGCCGGTGTGGACGGAACCTTCCGGCAGCTCGGCCGGGCCTGGTGTCGCACGCTCGGCTACTCCGAGGAGGTGCTGCGCGCCACGTCCCTGCTGGAGCTGGTCCACGAGGAGGACCGTGCCGCCACCCGCGCGTGGCTGGAGCGCGGCACCCGGGGCGAGCCCCTCCCCCACCTCGAGCACCGCTGCCGCGGCCGGGACGGCTCCTGGCACTGGCTCCAGTGGAACGCCGCCGTCAACCCGGAGGAGGGCATCCTCTATGGCGTGGCGCGCGACATCACCGAGCAGAAGCGCCTGGAAGCCGAGCGCCGCGAGGTGGAGCAGATGAAGAGCGAGTTCGTCTCCACCGTCAGCCACGAGCTGCGCACGCCCCTCACCTCCATCCGCGGGGCCCTGGGTCTGCTGTCGGGCGGGGTGGCCGGGCCCCTGCCGTCCCTGGCGGGGGAGATGATCGACATCGCGCACAAGAACAGCGAGCGCCTCATCCGCCTCATCAACGACATCCTGGACCTGGAGAAGATGGAGTCCGGGAAGCTCGACTTCCAGCTGGAGCCGCTGGAGCTGGGCCCGCTGCTCACCCAGGCCGCCGAGGCCCACCAGGGCTATGCGCAGCAGTACGCCGTCACCGTGGAGACGGTGGTGGACGCGCCGGGGGCGAGGGCCCTGGTGGACGCGGATCGCTTCCTCCAGGTGCTGGCCAACCTGCTGTCCAACGCCCTCAAGTTCTCCCCGTCCGGCGAGCGCGTGACACTGCGGCTGGAAAGGGTGGGCTCCCGGCTGCGCGTGAGCGTGCGGGACCGCGGGCCCGGCATCCCCGAGTCCTTCCACTCCCGCCTCTTCCAGAAGTTCGCCCAGGCGGACGGCTCCGACAGCCGGCGCAAGGGCGGCACCGGGCTGGGGCTCGCCATCTCGCGCGAGCTGGTGGAGCGGATGGGCGGCTCGCTGGACTTCGTCACCGCCGAGAATGCCGGCACCACCTTCCGGGTGGAGCTGCCCGAGTGGCGCCCCGTCCCCTCGTCCAACTAAAGGAAGCGCCCATGACGATTCGCAAGGTGTTGCTCGTGGATGATGAGGATGACATCCGGACCATCGGTCAGCTGAGCCTCAGCCGCGTGGGCGGCTGGCAGACGGTGCTCGCCTCTTCGGGCGCCGAGGCCCTGACCAAGGCCGCCGCCGAGGGGCCGGACCTCATCCTCCTGGACGTGATGATGCCGGGCATGGACGGGCCCACCACCCTCGGCCAGCTCCGCGCCCAGGAGGCCACCGCGAAGACGCCCGTCATCTTCATGACGGCGAAGATCCAGAAGCAGGAGGTGGCGCGCTACCTGGAGCTGGGGGCGGTGGGCGTCATCGGCAAGCCGTTCGATCCCATGACGCTGCCCGCGGAAATCAAACGGCTGCTGTCGCCTACCTGAGGCCGTGAGCCACGATGAGCCTCCCGTCCGACAAGCCCCGTCTCTCCAAGCGCTCCGTGGTGCTCGCCACGGGGGCGCTCGCGCTCTTGAGCGTGCTCTTCACGCTCGGTCGTCCGATGCGGGCCGGCGAGCACGATGACTACCGGACCCGGATGCGCCAGCTCCGGGTCAGCAGCGCCGAGCTGGAGCAGGACATCCTCCGGGGCCACATGGGCCTGCCGCGGGCCCATGGCTCGTCGGAGCAGGAGCTCGCCGAGCTGCGCGCGGGAGTGGCGAAGCTGCGCGCCACTGTCCCCTCGTTCCTGTCGGAGCAGGATCGTCGGACGCTCAACGGCGTGCTGGACGACTACCTCCGCGCGCTGGCGGACGAGGAGGCCCTGCTGGCGCGCCTCGAGGAGCAGAAGTCGCGCCAGGCGGGGCCGGAGGAGACCATGGCCACGCTCCGGCTCCTGCTGGACAGCCCCGCCAGCCCCGAGGCCGAGCGGCTCATCAACACCTACCTCCAGATGTACGAGCGGTCCGTGGAGGGCGCCGAGCGCTTCCGCGTCATCCTCTTCGCCGTCTCGCTGTTGCTCGTCGCCTTCGTCCTGGCGGTGCTGATGCGGCTGGCGCACACGGGCGCCGCGCTCAACGTGCTCAACGCGGAGCTGGAGCGGCGCGTGGAGGAACGCACCTCGGCCCTCTCCTCCGCCAACACGGAGTTGCGCGAGAGCGAGGCCCGCAAGGCGGCCATCCTGGAGAGTTCCCTGGACGGCATCATCTCCCTGGACGAGGGGGGCCGCATCCTGGAGTTCAACCCCGCCGCGGAGCACATCTTCCGGATGCCTCGGGCGGAGGCGCTGGGTCGGGACTTCCTGTCGCTGGCCCTGGCCGCATCCGTGAAGGCCGAGCAGAGTGGGGTCCTCCAGCGCGCGCTCCGGGCCGACGCCGCGCCCGGCCGCGCCACCCGCCTGGAGCTGTCCGCCCTGCGCACCGACGGCAACACCTTCCCCGC
>NZ_DASVWK010000550.1:0-2484 GCF_036389735.1 Archangium sp.
GGCTACGCGGCGTTCGAGCCGGACACGGGGCGGATGCTGGGAGAGACGGGGTTGCTCCGGCGCGCTGGCATCGACGCCCTGGAGATCGCCTACTGGATGCGCCGCGACGCGGTGGGCCAGGGGCTCGCCACGGAGATGGCCTCCGTGATGGTCCGCACCGCCTTCGAGTTCGACCGGGTGAAGCGCCTGGACCTCTTCTGCAAGCCGGAGAACGAGCGGAGCGCCGCGATGGCGCGGCGGCTGGGCTTCACCTTCGAGGGACGCCTGCGCGACCGTCAGTTGGCGCCGCACCACCCGCGCGGCGACCTGCTGTGCTTCACCCTCCTCGACAGTGAGTACCCGCGCACGCCGGCCCGAGCGCTGTCGCTCCAGGCTTTCGACTTCCTCGGGCGACCGATGGGCTGGGTCGGTTCAGGCGCGTGAGAAGACCTCGGCGCGGCGCCGGGAGAAGTCGTGCTCCGTGACGAGGCGGGTGATGGCCGCCGCGATCTTCTCCCCACCGCGCACGGACGGTTCGATCGGGTTGGCGTAGTCCTCCTTCTGGTCGCAGATCAGCCGGAGGTCGATCAACGGCAGGCCGCGGGCGAAGGCCTCGCGGGTGATGCAGTCATTGAAGAGGGTCAGCGCCGTGACGACCAGCCGCTGCCGTTGAGGCTCCGGATAGCACGCGTCATAGATGGTGCAGACGGCCGTGGGCAGTCCCAGGGCCAGCACCGGTTCGAGCATTGCCCGGTAGCTCCGCCCGAATTGCTCTCGGATGGCGGCGAGCCCGTTCAAGGCCTCGGCCACGGAACGCGCCCCCTGGTCGAGGATGCCCGACTGGCCCAGGGCATCGTTTCCGCCGACGCTGATCACCAGGTGGGTCGCATCGGGTGGAAGCCGGTGGAGCTGCGCCTTGACGCCGCTCGTCACGCTGCCGTCGACGGCCCTCAGGGTCGCCTGCCAGCCCTTGGGTAGACGCTCGCGCAGCTGTTTCACGACATCGGGTCCACCCGAGACGTACGCGGCATTGTCGAAGATTGAGTCGCCCAGCAGGACGATGTGTTTCACGAGCACCTCGATGTTCATCGGCGTCGAGAAAGGTGTTCATCCTCCACGATGAGGACACCCGGCCGGGCATGGCTGGCTGGTGGAGAGGCGTACAAGAGAAAGGGCCCCGGGTCTGGAAACCCGAGGCCCTCGAGTTGGAGCAGGGTGGGGGAGTTACGCCGCCTTCGCCTGGCCCTTGCCGAACGTCAGCGCGTCCTTGCCCGCGTCCACCACGATGTGGTCCCCGGGCAGGAACTCGCCCCCGAGCACCTTCAGCGCCAGCGGATCCATCAGGTACTTCTGGATGGCCCTCTTCAGCGGGCGCGCTCCGTACGTCGGATCGTACCCGCGCTCCGCCAGCAGCATCTCCGCCGCCTCCGACAGCTCCAGCGTCAGCCGCTTGTCCGCCAGCAGCTTCTGCATCCTCGCCACCTGCAGGTCCACGATGCGCTTGATGTCCGTCTTCCGCAGCGGCTCGAAGATGATGATCTCGTCCACGCGGTTGAGGAACTCCGGCCGGAAGTGCTGCCGCAGGATGCCCATCACGTCGTTGCGCGTCGCCTCGTCCAGCGTCTCCTTGCCCGTCATTCCCTCCTGGAGGGCCTGCGAGCCCACGTTGCTCGTCATGATGAGCACCGTGTTCTTGAAGTCCACCGTCCGGCCCTGGCTGTCCGTCAGCCGGCCCTCGTCGAGGATCTGCAGCAGCATGTTGAAGACGTCCGGGTGGGCCTTCTCGATCTCATCGAACAGGACCACCGTGTACGGCCGGCGCCGCACCGCCTCGGTGAGCTGGCCGCCCTCCTCGTAGCCGACGTACCCCGGAGGCGCGCCCACCAGCCGGGCCACGGAGTGCTTCTCCATGTACTCGGACATGTCGATGCGTACCATCGCGGTGTCGTCGTCGAAGAGGAACTCCGCCAGGGCCTTGGCCGTCTCCGTCTTCCCCACGCCCGTGGGGCCCAGGAAGATGAACGAGCCGATCGGCCGGTTGGGATCCTGCAACCCGGAGCGCGCCCGGCGCACCGCGTTGCTCACCGCCTCGATGGCGCTGCGCTGGCCGATCACCCGCTTCGCCAGCCGGTCCTCCATGTGCACCAGCTTCTGGACCTCGCCCTCCATCAGTCGGGAGACGGGGATGCCCGTCCACTTGGCCACCACCGCCGCGATGTCCTCCGAGTCCACCTCCTCCTTGAGGAACTTGTGGTTCTTCTGGAGCTCGGTCAGCTTCACGTTCTGCTGGGCTACCTCCTTCTCCAGGCCGGGGATGACGCCGTACTTGATCTCCGCCGCCTTGTTGAAGTCGCCCTGCCGCTCGGCCACCGCCTGATCGTTCCTCGCCTTCTCCACCTTCTCCTTCAGCGCGCCAATCTCGCCGATCGCCTTCTTCTCCTGGTCCCAGTGGGCCTTCAGGCTCGTGAAGCGCTCGTTGAGATCCGCCACCTCCTTGTCGATCTT
>NZ_DASVWK010000551.1:0-2873 GCF_036389735.1 Archangium sp.
GTCCACGAGCGAGAAGCGGGTGGTGCCTTGCTCCCAGGTGGCGAAGAAGGAAGTCTCTCCCCCCTCGATGGAGACGAGGCGCACCTTGCGCTCACCGGCGTGGAGCACGCTCTGGTCCAGGCGCGAGAGCTGGGAGAGCTCGGGGTTGGCGGCGGCCAGCGCGCCGGCGACCTGTGCCGACTGCTGGCTCGTCACGCCGGACCACAGGCACGAGAGGGGCGGCGCCGCGCTGCGCGTGCCACAGGTGAGGGTGTTACGCTCGATGAGCACGTCCTGCGAGCACCGATCATAGCCCTCCTGCGAGAGGCCACTGCCCCACTGGTGGTAGTCGCGCGAGCCCAACCTGGGGCTCGAATGCACCTCCCGCGTGAGGTAGCGGTCGATGTTGGAGCCAGGCATCCCCGCGGCACTGCACGTCTGGATGAAGCCATCATCTCCGCCAGGAATCAGTGCACCCATGCCCCAGCCCAGGGCGTTGCGGAAGCTCAAGTCTGGCCAGGGGATGCGGATGCAGATTTTCCTCCGGAAGATGCGGAAGCAGAGCTCCTTGTGGGCCCACATGGGCGCATTGCCGGCGACCAAGTGGTAGTTGACGCCGCTGCGCTTGAAGTGGGTCAGGTTGAAGAGCGCCATGCCGGGCCGAGTCATCTGGCAGACGGCATCGGGGCGAGGCAGGAGGTAGCAGAAGGAGGAAAGGAGGGTGGGCGTGCCGAGGTGGGGGCTGCCGTAGGTGAAGAGCTGCGAGACGTCCTCGTCATACAGGCCGCTCTCCAGGTAGGCGCGAGCCACGAGTCCGCCCATGCTGTTTCCATAGAGGATGACCTTGTCGCGGCCCGTCTCGTACTTGGCTTGGTCGATCCAGGTCTCGACGCGCTCGGCGTTTTCATGGAAGGGCGGCGTCCAGTGCGGCTGGGTCTCCAGCTGGTGCCCGCCCGTGTAATAGCCCCGCTGCCGGAGCGCCTCGGGGACGCTCGCGAAGTCCGCCAGGCTCGAGGTCCACCCGTGCACGAAGATGACGGGGTCGAAGTTCCAGCCACGGATGTTTAGGGTGATGACCTGACCGGCCTGGGTGAGGGAGCGGGTGTAGTTGTTCGTCTGGAACGCGTGGGAGCCGAAGGTCCAGCCGGCTCGGCTCGCTCGCAGGGTATAGGTGCCGAGCGGGAGGTTGGGGAAGTTGTAATACCCCGAGACATTCGTGACAGCGGTATACCCGCCACCTGCATCCACCACGGCGCCGGCCACCGGATTGCCGTTGCGGTCGGTCACCTGCCCCTGGATGCGGCTGGGTGGGGGGGCCGCGCAGTTCCAGGGATTGGCGGGCTGGTCATTGATGGCGACCCAGAAGCGGCTGCTGTTGCTGATATTGCCATAGGCATACCAGCCCCAGCCGCCGCCGCCGTCATGAAACTCCGCCATCCCCCAGCCGGGGCCAAAGGTCTGCGCGCAGATGCCATCCGCGACGGCCCGGGAGGTGAGCGCATGGCCAGACTGGGGCGTGGTCAGCCGGATGCGACCGCCCGTCCAGCCATTGTAGAAGTCCGGCGTGATGTAGGACGGCGTGGCCAATCCCTCCTTGCGCAGGCAGAGGATGGGCAGCGAGACCGAGCAGGAGGTATCCCCGTCATAGGCGTTGGTGTCGTGGTCCGAACCGACGTTATCGACATCCCCGGTATGGGAGCGCCAGCGCCAGGTCATGCCTCTGCATTCACACGCAGAGGCCACGGCGGGGGCCGCCAGGAAGAGCGCCATCACCAGGGTGATGCCGGTGCGGAGACAGAGAAGGAAGAAACTTCGACTCATGCGGGACTCCAGTTGGGGGTGGCAATGAGCGAGTCAGCCTCGCTCCAGGGGAGGAACTCGAGCGTCTGGGGCCACAACTGCGCGGACACGCGCAGTTCCAGCGCCCCCAGGTGGCACAGGAGGCGGAGGAGCACCGCACGGGTGGTACGAAAAGAGGAGTGGGGCGGGCGAGCGGTGCATGGCGGGAGCCCACTCCTTCTGGGTCCACAGAGGAGAGGCGCGGAGCCGCCGGGTTATGCACAGATTCATATGGAGCCACCACGAATGCGCGGCACAGCCCGTCCCCTGGCGCAGGAGGGGGGCGGCAGGGG
Source organism: Archangium sp. (assembly GCF_036389735.1). Taxonomy (GTDB): domain Bacteria; phylum Myxococcota; class Myxococcia; order Myxococcales; family Myxococcaceae; genus Archangium. Next base: position 2,112 of record NZ_DASVWK010000551.1, read on the forward strand.
CGTGGGCTTCTGGGGCACCGTGACGGCTTGGGGCTCAACACCCCGCGCGATGGGGTGGCCCCTGCGCTGGAGCCAATCTCGCACTCGACGTGGGCTGTCCCAGATGCTCCAGAATGGCGCCTACCCCACCGGGTGCCGTCACATACGCCAGCACCCGCCCGGGGCCTCCACAGCAGACCCCCTGCCGGAGCAGGAGTGCGGGCTATCGGACAAAAGCCAGGCTCACACTACTTCTTGCCTTTCGCGGCGAGTTCGCATTGCTCACGGCAGCCTGTGTAGGCCATTCCGGCGGCCATGGCGCAGCTGCTGAGCCTGAACGCTTCATGCATGCGTTGCTCACAAGTCTTGAAGCACGCCTCGAGCTTCTTCTTGCACTCGCCCTTGCAATTCAAATCCTCAGGGGGCGCTGGATTCTCGGCGAGCGCGGTTGCTCCCCACAGCATCCAGATTCCCAGCAACACCGTGCGACCGATGTGACGCATGCTCCTCATGCTCTTCTCCTGCACGTGATGGGTTTGTTCATGCTTGCCCTGAGTCTCTCCTTCAAGAGACTCGGGGCGGGAGAGCTATGCACGGCGCTACCTGCTTCAATTACCCGGCTCTTGTGAGGCCGGAGGAACCAGTTTGCTGGTGTTCACGTTCTGGAAGGTGCTCGCAGCAGTGCGGCGCATGGCCCGCGCCGTCCCCGATACCCGCGAGCCCCGCCCCGGCGGCGTCTGGGGCTGGCGCTGGCGAACGCCGCTACGGTGGGCGCCCTGCTCG
>NZ_DASVWK010000552.1:0-15509 GCF_036389735.1 Archangium sp.
TACACCGCGCCCGTCTTCTGGTTCTTCTTCCTGCTCACGGGCGTGTCGCTGTTGGTGCTGCGCCGACGTGAGCCGGACGTGGTGCGCCCCTTCCGCGTGCCGCTCTACCCACTCACGCCGCTGCTGTTCTGCGCGACGTGCGCGTACCTCCTCTATTCGAGTCTTGCCTATACCGGCGTGGGGGCACTCGTCGGGGTGGCTGTGCTGGCCACCGGCTTGATTCCGCTCGCGCTCATGCGGCGGCGGAAGGTTCGCCCGGGAAGCAAACCCTCACCAGGAGGTCGTACGCCATGGGGATTCGGAAGGCCGCGTTCGGTGTAGCGCTGTTGGGGGCATTGGGCCCGTGGGGGGGCTCCGCGGTGGGGCAGGAGTCCAGCCCCACCCCCCTCTTCGTGCCGCCCGACCTGGGGCGAGCGGACCTGCCCGCGCGCGTGCCGGACGTGCCATACGTGCCCACTCCGCAACTGGTCGTGGACGAGATGCTGGCGCTGGCCGGGGTGAAGCCCGGAGACGTGCTGTATGACCTGGGCTCGGGGGACGGGCGTATCGTCGTCACCGCGGCGAAGAACCTCGGCGTGCGCGGGGTGGGCATCGACATCAACCCCGAGCGCATCCAGGAGGCCGAGGCCAACGCGCGCGCGGCGGGCGTACAGGATCTCACCGAGTTCCGCGAGGAGGATCTCTTCAAGGCGGACTTCAGCGAGGCCACCGTGGTGACGATGTACCTGCTGCCGAGCGTCAACGACCGGCTGAAGCCGAAGCTGCTGAGGGAACTCAAGCCGGGGACGCGCATCGTCTCCCACGCCTTCGACATCGACGGCTGGGAGCCGGAGCGGGTCGTCGAGGTCGACGGGCGCACCCTCTACCTGTGGATCGTCCCGGAGAATCCGTCCCAGGTGCGGTAGCTGTACGAGGGGAAGGGGGCCCGTTCAGGCCGCCTTCCCGAATCGCTCCGCGCGCAGCCGGGCGATGAGTTCATGCGCCTGGGCTTCCGAGGAGACGAAGTGGACCTTGGCCAGCGCGCTCGCCTCCGTGCGCCCGGTCAGGTGCGCCGCGAGGGCAATCCCCTTGGACACGGCCCTGTGCAGCAACCGCGCTCCAATGTAGACGCAGCCGAGGATCCACTCCGGCTGGACGTGCTCGCTGAGATAGCGCCCGCCCTCGAGCTCCAACGTGGTGGCTTCGCTCAAGTCCGACACGATGAGGAAGGGCTGTTGCTGGCCCAGCTCCCGGTAGATGTCCACCAGGCGGACGGCGTCTTCCAAGGTGGCTCGGCCACGGGTGTGGACCCAGACGAGCTCGGGCGGCTCGAAACGAACCGTGGTGTCTCCAACCTTCCACTCACGCTGCTCGGACATGATGCCAGCCTGATACAACGGGCCAGACCGCGAACGAAGGGCACCTCCCGCCATGCCTGTGCTGTGCTCAACGTTCGTGAATTGCCCTCCGACGACAAGCAAGGCACCTCTTTCCAACGCCACCACCCCCACGGGCCGTTGCTTCTTCCTCCAGTGCGTTTTCTTGTTCTCCGAAGCAACACATCCACCCTGGAGGGGAGTCGTCAGGAGCATGCCGAAGGCTCATCCTGTTGGGACTTGGGAATTCTCCCTTCCGCTGGGGCCAGCGCACTTGCTCGGGCATGCCTCGTCTGCACATCCACTCCAAGCTGCTGGTCGCGTTCGTCATCGTCCTCCTGCCGGTGCTGGGACTGCTGTGCGCTGACTTCCTCTCGGATCTGCGGAGGACCCGGCAGGGCATCCTCGACACCCAGTTCCTGACGGCCCAGGCCGTCGCCCTCCAGGCCTCCGAGACGTTCGATGCCGCCATCGCCTTCGGCTGGGCCGTGTCCAGGGATCCACTGCTCCAGACCCTGGAGCCCCGCCGGTTGGATCCGCACCTGAAGGAGATGGTCGAACGCAGCCCTCTCTATGACTCCATCGCCGTCTTCGACACCACCGGCCTCAACCGCGGCTGGAGCAACCCCACCCACCCGGACGAGCCCCGAGTCCGGATTGGCGACCGCCCGTACTTCCAGAAGGTGCTGGCCACCAACGCCCCGGTCATCTCCGAGGTGCTCGAGCTGCGGCGTCCCATCCGCACGGGGCTGCTCGTCAGCGTGCCCCTTCACGGCCCCGAGGGGCGGCTGATCGGCGTCTTCAACGTGGTGATGCGGACCGACCTGCTGGCGCAGCGGTACGCGGGCGCCCGGCTCCAGCCAGGGCAGTCCCTCTTCCTGGCCGACATGAACGGCCGGCTGGCCTTCCATACCGGCAACCCCGAGCTCTCGTTCGAGCAGAGCAACCTCTTCGCCGAGTTCGAGCCTCTCCGGGCGGCGCTGAACGGGACGCCCTCCCGGCTCGCCCGGTTCACCAGCCCCCTGCTCGGTGACGAGCGCCTGGGGGCCTTCGTCCCGGTCCCACACCACCCGTGGGCCGTGGGGGTGACCGTCCCGATCGACATCGCCATGGCTCCGCTCTACGAGCGGACACGCACGAGGCTCGTGGCCTTCGCCGGGATCCTGCTGCTGAACATCCTCCTGGCGGCCCTGCTGGCCCGCTTCTACACCCGCCCGGTGCGACAGCTTCAGGGGGCCGCCCAGGCGCTCGGGCGTGGGGACATGGAGCAGCGCGTCCACATCGCCACGGGGGATGAACTGGAGGAACTCGGCACCACCTTCAACGAGATGGTGGCCCAGATGGCGCGGCGCCAGGCGGAGGTGGATGCCCTGCGCGCGCAAGCCGAGCACCAGGCCCAGCAGCTCGCCGCCATCATCGCCAGCGTGCCGGATGCCATCTTCCTCGCCAGACCGGACGGCCAGCGGGTGGAGGCCAACCCCGCAGGCCTTCGGCTCCTCGGGGTCGAGAACCCCTCGGAGCAGGACGAGTCCCGGTTCGAGTTCCTCCACCATTACGACCTCCGGCACCCGAATGGACACCCGATGACGTTGGAGGAGCTGCCGACCCACCGCGCCCTGGCCGGGGAGACCTTCACCGACGTGGAGATGCGCCTGCGTGGCCGGGATGACCAGGAGCGCCTGCTCAGCGTCCACGGGGCCCCGGTTCGAGATATCTCCGGGCAGCTCATCCTGGGGGTGGTGGTGGTGCGCGACATCACCCGGCGCCGGCAGCAGGAGGAGGAGCTGGAGCGGCTGCTCGGGCAGGAGCTGGCGCTGGCCCGGATCGGCCATGCTCTGGTCAGCGAGACGGAGCTGGAGCGGATCGCCAGCGTGGTCATCGAGCAGAGCAAGACCCTGGGCGCCGACGCCGTCGGGCTCTGGCTGGCGAAGCCGGAGCGCCGGGAACTCACCTTGCTCGCCTCCCACCAGCTGACGGCGGCGGCGGAGGAAGGCCTGCGCCACATCTCGTTCGAGGCCCCCCTGGTGGCCGCGCGAGCCGCCCGGGAGGAGCGGATCCAGGTCGTCGAGGATCTCCTGGAGACAGGGGCTCCCACTCGCTCCGGGCGGCTCTCCTGGGAGACAGGACTCCGCGGGATGGTGGCGGTCCCGCTGCACTCCCGCGAGCGCCTGGTCGGAGTGATGGCCTACTTCACGCGCGCTCCCCGTCACGTCCCCTCGCGAGAGCTGGAGTTCCACACCATGGTGGGCCAGCTGTTCGCCGTGGCCATCGAGAAGGCCCACCTGTTCCAGGAGGTGCGCACGGCGCTGCGACTGCGCGAGGAGTTCATGTCGGCGGCGGCCCACGAGCTGAAGACGCCGGTGACCTCCATCCAGACGTGGGCGGAGCTGCTGCTCAACCTGGAGGCGGGCACCCCCCGCCAGCGCAAGGGGCTCGCCACCATCGCCCGGAACACGCGGCGGATCGCCCGGCTGGTGGAACACCTGTTCGTGGCCGTGCGCATGGCCCCCGGCCCCGGGAAGCTGGAATGCCAGCGAGTCGATCTCCACATGCTGGTGAGGGAGCAGGGGGAGAAGCTCGCTCGGACCACGGAGAATCCGATCCACATCGAGGCCACCGGTCCGCTCTTCGTCCACGCCGAGCGCCAGCTCCTGGGGGAGGCCGTGGCCCACCTGCTGGACAACGCCCTGCGCTACTCACCGCCCGGCGAGCCCGTCGAGCTCCGGGCGTGGCGCACGGACAGCGAGGCCCTGGTCTCGGTGCACGATCAGGGGCCGGGGATTCCCCCGGAGCGCCAGCCCCACGTCTTCGAGCCCCTCTATGAGCCGCTGCCTCCAGGGGCAACGGGTTACACGGGGGTGGTGAAGCTGGGACTTCACTTGAGCCGGCAGATCGTCGAGGCGCACGGAGGCCGCATCTGGATGGAGAGCCTCCCGGGCCAGGGCTCGACGTTCTGCTTCAGCCTCCCGCTGGGAGATACGCGAGCCGACCTGGACGCCCTCGCGTACGAGCATGAGGGGGATTCCCCCCCTCACCACTGAGACCGCGGCGGCTCAAGGCAGGGCCACCGCCTGCTCCAGCGCCTCCTGGATCTGCGGCAGCGAGTAGGGCTTGGGCAGCACCACCACGCCCTCCAGCGGCGCCTCTCCCCGGGGGAGCGCCACGTTCCCATGGCCCGAGGCGAGGATGACCTTCATTCCCGTCTTCCGGCCTCCCACCTCTCGTGCGAGTTCCACTCCCGACGCGCCCGGCAGGGACACGTCGGTGAACAGCACATCGAAGCCGCTGGCGGCCATCGCACCCCTGGCCTCCTCGGCGCTGGTGACCGCCAGCACCTCGTGCCCCAGCAGATCCATCAACTCGCACGCCGACGTGCGCACGTCCTCGTCATCCTCCACCAGCAGCACGCGCAACCGACGCGACGCGGCGGGCGCCGGGGGGCGCGCGGAGGGGGTGGGAGTGGCGGGGGGGGCCGGGGGGGTGGGCGCCGACTCCGTACGGACAGGCCCGCGGACCGCCAGCCGCTGCTGGCGGCCGTTGAGCAACTGCCGCAGCTTGCGGGCCAGCTCTTCCCGGCTGTAGGGCTTGCTGAGCAACTGCACCCCGGCGTCCAGCCGTCCGCCATGAACGATGGCGTTCTCCGTGTAGCCCGAGGTGAAGAGCACCTCGATGTCCGGGCTCAGCTCCTTGGCCTGCCTGGCCAGCTCGGGGCTGCGTACCGGACCGGGCATCACCACGTCCGTGAACAAGAGATCGATGGGGATACCGCTCTGGAGGACCACCAGCGCGCTCGCCGCGTCCACGGCCTTGAGCACGCGGTAGCCCAGCTCGCTCACCATCTCCACCACCGTGGTACGCACCTCGGCGTCATCCTCCACCACGAGGATGGTCTCCGTGCCTCCCTCGATGGGGCCGGCGTCGACCTTGGCGTCCACCGACTCGGCCTCCACCGCGCGGGGCAGGTAGAGCTTGATGGTCGTGCCATGCCCCAGCTCGCTGTAGAGCTTGAGGTGACCGCCCGTCTGCTTGACGAAGCCGTACACCATGCTCAAACCCAGGCCCGTGCCGCGGCCCTCGGGCTTGGTGGTGAAGAACGGCTCGAAGGCCCGCTCCATCACCTCCGGCGTCATGCCGCTGCCGGTGTCCGAGACGGCCAGCAGCACGTACTGGCCGGGGAGGACCTCGGGGTGCTGCCGGCAGTAGCGCTCATCGAGCACGGCGTTGCCGATCTCGATCGTCAGCTTGCCCATGCTGTTCATGGCGTCACGGGCGTTGACGGCCAGGTTGATGATGACGTTCTCGAACTGGTTGGGATCCAGGGCCGTGTTCCACAGCTCCTTGGCGGTGGAGGTCACCAGCTCCACCTCCTCCCCCAGGGTGCGGCGCAGCAGGTCATCCATGCCTCGCACCAGCTTGCTCGCGTTGACGACGACCGGTTGGAGCGGCTGGCGGCGCGCGAAGGAGAGCAGCTGGGAGGCGAGCTTGGCGCCACGGTCCACGGCGCGGGTGGCGGTCTGGAGGCGGCTCATGGCGCGCTCGTTGCCCACCACGTCGCGCTGGAGGAGCTGGAGGTTGCCGGCGATGACCTGGAGCAGGTTGTTGAAGTCATGCGCCACGCCGCCGGTGAGCTTGCCCACGGCTTCCATCTTCTGGGACTGACGCAGCTGCATCTCGGTCTTGCGCCGCTCGGCCTCGCTCTCCTCGAGCGCGCGGGTGCGCTCACGCACCAGCGTCTCCAGGTGCTCCTGGTAGTGGCGCACCTGCTCCTGGGCGCGCACCCTCTCGGTGACCTCCTGGCCGTAGACGAGGATGGCCAGGACGGGCCCTCCCGGCAGGCGGACGGGTTGGTAGTCGAAGTCGAGGAACATCTCCTGCGGCTCCTCGTTCGGATTCTTGCGGAGGGCGGCCTTGAAGCCGCGCATGCTGACCGCCTCGCCTTGGTACACCCGATCGAACAGGCCGCGGAGGGCTTTGTTCTTCTCCTCCTTGAGCTCCGGACGCACCGTGAGCAGCGGCAAGCCGATGACGTCCCGGAAGCCGACGAACGGCAGGTAGTTCTCGTTGACCATCTCGAAGACGAAGTCGGGCCCCCGGAGGACCGCCACTATCCCGGGGAGCATGTCGATCACCCGGCGGAGGTAGCGCCGCTCAAGGTCCAGCTGCTGGTTGTTCTCCTGAACCGCCCACGCCTGACCGAGCAGGGACGCGAGCTGCTCCGGGGAGACCCCCTCCAACCGTGCCTCGGGTGCGCCCTTCCCGCTGTTGGTGGCGCGCAGGTCGGTGACGTCCACGGCGTGCTGGAGGATGAAGGCCACGTTGCCCGCGGCATCCAGGAGGGGCTGGTGGGAGTAGGTCCAGACGCGCTTCTCGAGCACCGGGCCTGTCTCGGTGACGCGGGAGATGGGCTGGACCGTCATCGCGAGCAGGTCCGGCATGCGACGGGTGAGCACCCGCTCGAGCGAGTCCCGGAGCTTTCGCGGGCTGTCCTGGTCCGAAGTGCTCGTGTCCTGGGGAAGCACCTCGAAGACGTTGCGTCCGATGATCTCCTCACGCCGCAGCGCCGTGGCGGTCAAATAGGCCTGGTTGGCCGCGACGTACTTCAGCTCACGATCCAGCACCATGAGCGGAGCGGGAGCGGAGTCGAACAGCTTCTGGGAGTCGATCGTGGGAGACATGCTGGACCCAGAATAGACGACGAACCCCCTCTAGTGGACAGGTATGAACGGCCAGACCGCGGACGCCGCTTCTCTTGCCTGCCCGCCGGGCGTCGTCCCAAGGCTAGTGTTCGTTAAGCACCAGTTTGCGCGCGGCCTGGACGATGGGGGCTCGCCCCTGGCCCTTGGCGATGACCCGGACCTCCTGGAGGGGAACCCGGGGCAGCAGCTTGAGGACGAGCGGCACCGGCGTCCTCGGGTTGCGGGCAAGCGCCGTACACACCGTGCTGTTGACCCCCCACTCGCGGTGCTCGGCGATGAGCTTCAGCGCGTCCGGTGACAGCGACGACATCTTGGCCGCGTAGATGACCTCGTCCAGCCCCAGCCTCGGGTTGCGCAGCACGTAGACGTGGAGGGCCTTGTTGGTGTCCCGCAGCAGGTACGCCCGCGCCTCCCGGTCCCCCGAGAGCGCCAGTTGCATCTTCTCCGTGACGGTCATCGCGGCCAGCCGGGCCGACATCAGCGGGTTGTGCGCGGGCGAGGGGGGCTCCTCGGCGTCCGGCTCCGGTTCCTCCTCGGCCGGGCCCTGGGCCGGGGGCGCCCGCAGCCGCTCCGCGAGCGCCACCAGGGGTGCCGGCGGCCCCGCCGGGAACATCACCGCCACGCCCACGCCGGGCACGGCCGCGGCGAGCTGCGCCTGCACCTCCACCGGAGCCTGGCCCGCCACGGACACCGCCAGCACGCACGGGCCCAGCGCCGCCCCCGGGGGCAGCGCGGCCCCGCGGACCAGCAGCCCGCCCTTGGACATCTCGCGCTCATAGCCACCGAGGAAATCCTCGGCGCTCGCGAACTCGGCCACCAACCTGGGTGCGCTCATGGCCACACTCTACCTCGTACGGACGAGTTGCTAGGATTCCCGGCCATGACCCAGGAGCGCAAGGACGCGCCAAGCCAGGACGTGGTGAAGAAGATTCACGAGACCGTGGAGGAGCTGGAGCGGCTCATCGCTGGCGCCGAGGGGCCCGCGAGGTCTGGTGAGGATCCACGGGAGGAAGCCTTCTGGTCCTCGCTCCAGCGTTTCGAGGAGGAGCTCTCGGCGAAGGCGGGGCTTCTCTCGGAGCTCATCGAGCTCGTCCTCCCCGAGGTCGCGCTGACCGCGAAGCCCATCCGCTCCTTCGACAAGGTCTCGTCCCCCGAGCGGGTCCGGGCGCTGGAAACGCTGTTCGGCACCATCCCCACCCGGGAGCGGACGGTCGCGTGGCTCGAGGTCCCAGCGGTCGTTCTCCTGGGAGGCAAGACGCCAGCGGACGCCTTCAGGGGCAGCCCCCAGGACAGTGGCGTCATCCTGGCCCATGAGCTCTACCTGCTCGTGGATGGGCGGTTGGCCTCCGTGGAGTCCGTGGGCACCTGGAGTGTCGCGGACGAGCGACTCGTGGCGGATACCACCATCGTCCGGGCTCGCGAGGTGAGACCGGACGAGGTCCTCCGCGAATTCGACCTCATGTTCCTGCTGGTGGCGTTGCGTGGCCTGCTCCACAACAAGCATCCCGCCCTGGAGGGCCGGCACGTCCCGGATCTCGCCGAGCGGCAGGAGCGCTTCGCCGCGCTGGTGACCGACCTCACCGAGGGGATGGCGGAGCACCTCGTCCGTCTCCGCCGTGTGGGCGACAGCGTATGACTCGGACCCGGTCGTAAGAAACGGAGCTCAAGCCGCAACTTCTGCTGAAAGGGCTCGAAAATACCTACATGCGAGCCCAAAATGCCACCAGCCCCGCGTTCCGCCCCGTCTCGAGCTCGACGCCGGTCACCACCCGGGCCCTGCCGTCCGCGGTGAAGAACCAGCCGGCGGCACTCCGGCGGCCGATGGACAGCTTCGAGGCCGCGCCCTCCAGGGCCCGGTCGGCGCTGACGCTGGTGTCCGCCTCCACTCCCAAGCCGGCGTCCACCACGGGCCAGGGGCTCCTCAATCCCAAGGAGATCCCGGCGGCGGACTGGACGTGCTTCGTCCACCTCAACGCCGACAACAACCTGGAGAGCTTCGGCAAGGACGACCTGAACGAGATGGAGGCCGTCGGCTCGCTCCAGGGCAAGCTGAACATGATCGCCCTGGTGGACGGCGGCAGCCTCAAGGACGGCGACGGGTGGAACACCGGCGCGCGGCTCATGTACGTGACGAAGGATCCGAGCAACACCAGCAAGATCGTCTCCCGCGAGATCGCCGTGGACCCCAAGTCGGACCTGGGCAAGCTGATGGCCGCGGGCAAGGGCGAGCTCGATACCGGCAGCCCGCAGGTGCTGCGCGCGGCACTCGACTACGTGCAGCGCAACGTCGAGTCCAAGCACTTCATGGTGGACCTGTGGGATCACGGCAACGGCTGGCGCGGCGTCTCCTATGACGACAAGCCCAGCTCCAGCCTGGACATGAACGAGCTGAAGCAGGCGCTCACGGGCCTGCCAAAGAAGGTGGACATCCTCGCCGCCGACGCGTGCCTGATGGCCACCGTCGAGGTCGCGGACACCGCCAAGGCGGCGGGGGCGGACTGGCTCGTGGGCAGCGAGGAGCTCGAGCCGGGCACCGGGTGGAACTACACCGACCTGCTCACCCGGGCGAGCAAGCTGTTCGAGGGCGGCAAGGCGGTCAGCCCGGAGCAGATGGCGAAGCTCATCCAGGACTCCTACATCGTGGGCCCCAAGGACAACGTCACCATGTCCACCACGAACCTGTCCAAGCTGGACGCGCTCAACGCGAAGCTGGATGGTTTCAGCAACGCGCTCCTGAAGGCGGGCGGGTTGCAGAACAAGGCGCTGCGCGCCACGTACGAGCAGACGCTGCGTTTCGACGACAAGAACCAGATGGACCTGGGCGACTTCGCCCGGCGCGTCTCGAAGGAGACCCGGGACCCCGGCCTGAAGGCGGCGGCGGATCAGCTCCTGGCGGCGCTGGCCCAGACGACCACGGAGAAGGGGGTCAAGGGCGGCGACAGCCGCTACGCCGCGGCCACCGGGCTGTCCATCTACGCCCCGCAGGGCTCGGTGGAGCGCGAGTACCAGCAGGCCGGGTCCTCCTGGTTGGCCAGCCGCTGGAACGACGTCATCGCGACCTACGACAACGCGCGCGTCTAGTCGGCCGGTTGGAGGCCCAGGCGCTCGACGTCCGCCGGGGTGTCCACGTCGAGGAGTCCCTCGGAGAAGGGGACGAGCGCCAGGCGCTCCCGGTGACGCATCAGCACCGGTTTGGCGCCCTGGTGTCCGCCCAGGGAGAGCAGCTCGGGAAGGAGCTCCGCCGCGAAGGCCGCGGGCACTCCGAAACCACCGTCCCCACCGTAGGCGCTGGCGGCGGCCGGGTATCCCTGGGCAACGCGCTCCGCGAGCACGCGAAGGTGCTTAGGCGTGACGAAGGGTTGATCGCACAGCATGAGCACCGCCACCTCGTCCCGGGGACGGGAGTCATCGGCGAGCAGGGCCTCCAGGCCGGTGCGAAGGGAGGTGCCCGGTCCCTCGGCCCACCCGGCGTTGAAGGCGATCCGCACGCGCGCCTCACCGAGCGCCTTCGCCACCGCCTCGGCGGAGGCACCCGTGACGACGACGACGCTCCGGGCTCCGCTCCCGTGCGCCAGGCGCGCGGCCCGGCACACGAGCGGCTCCCCTTCGAGCCGAACGAGCTGCTTCGGTGAACCCAGGCGCGACGAGCCGCCCGCCGCGAGCACGACGACGGAGAACGGCGGCGTGCCCGTGGGCTTCAGGCGCTCTTCCTCCGCACCGGCTCGGGCTCGGACAGGTGGATGGGACCGTCATGCTGCCGGAGGTGGACGCCCTCGCTCCGTGACAGCACGGCCTGGATCTCCGCCGTGATCGACAGGGCGATCGCCGCCGGGGTGTCCCCACCGAGCTTGAGCCCCACCGGGCTGTAGAGGCGCGCCCGCTGCTCGGGGGTCGGGACGAACTCGTCGGCCATCTCGCGCAGGAGCTGCTCTCCCCGACGCTTGGGGCCGAGCAGCCCGACGTAGGGGACCTCCAGCTCGAGCAGCACGGGCAGCAGCCGCAGGTCCGCGAAGTAGTTGTGGGTCATGACCACCACGGCCGAGTGGCTTCCGGTGGGCACGTGCGTGGCGGCCGTGTCGGCATGGGCGTGCACCACGCGCTCGGCGCCCGGAAAGCGCGCGGGATCGCAGTACGCCGGCCGGTGATCGATCACCGTCACGCGCCAGTCGAGCTGGCGGGCAATCGCCACCAGGGGCACCGCGTCCGGACCCGCGCCGAGGACGGTGAGGTGGAAGGCCGGGGGCACGAGGTCCACGTAGCACTCGACGTTGCCTTCCGGCAGGTGGACCGTCCGGACCAGGGTGGTTGCCGCCCCGAGCGCTTCATGGGCGAACCCGCGCGAGGCTTCGCGCAGGGTGGCGTCACCCACCTCGTCCAGGAGGCTGCCGAGCCGATGTTCGAGCCCGGATGGGGCGTCGAAGGCGGTGACGATCGCCTTCGGCGCCGAACCGGCGTTCATCCCACAGAGGAGCCGCCGGGTTTCCGCCTCGAGCCGCCAGGGTTGGATCCTCTCGAGCAGGATGTCGAGCGCACCCCGGCACCCCAGGCCGAAGCCCAGGAGCCCATCATGCTCGCCCGTCATGTCGAAGCGGAGGCGGCGCGGAGTGCCCGTGGAGAGCACTTCGCCCGCCGCCTTCGCGATCTGCGGTTCCAGACACCCGCCGCTGATCAACCCGACGGGCACGCCCCCCGGCGTGATGAGGAGCCGCGCCCCGGCCCGGCGATACGTCGAGCCACTCGTGCGGACCAGCGTCCCCAGCACGAGCGGCTCCCGGGCCACGACGGCCTCCTCCATGACGGCGAGGAGCTCACTGACACTCACGACGCCTTGCCCCCGGGGAGCTTGTGGTTGCTGATCGGCAGGGCGCGGATGCGCTTGCCGGTCGCGGCGAAGAGCGCATTCGTCACCGCCGGAGCGATGGGCGGCGTGCCGGGCTCGCCCACACCACCGGGCTCGGCGCCGCTCTCGACGATCTCCACGACGACCTCCGGCATCTCGTGGGGTGCCAGCATCGTGTAGTCGTGGAAGTTGCTCTGCTCGACCCGGCCGTTGCTCAAGGTGATCTGCCCGCGCAGCGCCGCGGAGAGGCCATAGACGACGCCGCTCTCCATCTGCGCGATGACCGTGTCGGGGTTGACGTACCGGCCGCAGTCCACCGCCACCCAGACCTTGTGGACGGTCGGCTGGCCGCTCTCGGAGACCGACACCTCGGCCACCTCGGCGACGATGCTGCCGAAGCTTTCGGCGATGGCGATGCCGCGAGCCCGGCCGGCCGGCGCCGGAGTCTCCCAGCCCGACATCTTCGCCACGGTGTCGAGCACCTGGACGAAGCGCGGGTGCGACTTCTCCAGCAGGGCGCGGCGGAACTTGTACGGATCCTGCTTCGCCGCGTGCGCCATCTCGTCGATGAAGCTCTCGAGGTAGAAGGCGTTGTGGGAGCTGCCCACCGAGCGCCAGAAGCCCACCGGCACGCCGAGGTCGACGATGGCGGCCTGGATGTGCTGGTTCGGGCACTCGTACTTGATGTCGCTCAAGCCCTCGACCGTCGTCGGGTCGATGCCGCTCTTGCCGACGCCGCCGAAGATCGTCCAGCGCTGCATGATGGACGGGCTGGCGATGCTCGCCGTGAAGGCCACGGGGCGGCCCTCCGCGTCGAGTCCGGCCCGCAGCTTCACGGCGCTGGCCGGCCGGTAGAAGTCGTGCTGCACGTCCTCCTGCCGCGACCAGATGAGCTTGACGGGCTTGCCGACCGCCTTCGAGGCCTCGATCGCCTGGAGGACCATGTCGTTCTCCGCCCGCCGGCCGAAGCCTCCGCCCAGGTAGGTGGTGTGCACGACGATCCGCTCCTGGGGCACCTTGGTGTGCATGGAGACGACGAGCTTCGTGAGGGTATGGGACTGCGTCCCCACCCAGAGCTCGATGCCGCCGTCCGGCTTGACGTGCGCCGTGCAGTTGAGGGGCTCCATCGGCGTGTGGGCCAGGAAGGGCGTGGAGTACTCGGCCTCGAGCTTCTTCTTGGCCTTGGCCAGCTCCTTCGTGGCATCGCCCTTCGTCGCCGCGACGGGGTTCTTCTTGCCGTGGGTGGCGGCGCGCAGCTTCTTCTCGATCGCCGCCGACGACAGGCCGGCCGTGGTGCCCTTCGTCCACTTGACGTCCAGGCCCTCGACGACCGTCTTCGCCTTCCACCAGCCGTCCGCGACGGCGATGACGGCACCGGCGACCTTCACCAGCGTGGTGCCCTCGGGCATCGCCTTGGCCAGCGCGTCGAAGTTGGCGCACTCACCGCCGAACACGGGCGAGTGGCGCACCGCCGCGTAGCGCATGTCCGGCACGACGACGTCGATGCCGAAGAGGGGCTTGCCCGACACCTTGGCGGGCGTGTCGAGCCGCCTGGTGGGCTTGCCGACGATCTTGTACTCGGCGGGCGTCTTGAGCTTCAGCTCCTTGGGGACGACCGTCTCGGCGGGCAGCGCGGCGGCGGCGGTGGCGAGCTCGCCATAGCCGGCCTTGCGACCACTGGCCGCGTGCACCACCGAGCCCTGCTCGGCGCGGCAGGACTCCGGCGTGACGCCCCACTGCTTCGCGGCGGCGGCGATCAGCAGGTGGCGCGCCGTGGCGCCGATGCGCTGGAGGATCTCCCAGGTGGTCCGGACGCTCATGCTGCCGCCGGTGATCTCCATGGGCCGGCCGCTGTAGTTGAACTCGGCGTCCGAGGGCGAGGGCTCGACGCGAATCTTGGACCAGTCCGCCTCGAGCTCCTCGGCGACGAGCATGGGCATCGCCGTGAAGATGCCTTGGCCCATCTCGCTGCGCGCGACGTAGATGGTGATGACGCCATCGGTGGCGATCCGCAGCCAGGTGTTGAGCCGCGACTCGCCCCTGGCCGTGCCCGGGGAGACGGCGCCGGTGAAGGCCTCGGCGCGCCGGTTGGGGTTGCCGGGCAGGTGGAAGCCGAGGACGAGGCCCGCGGCCGTCGCGGTGGCCGACTGCATGAACGAGCGACGGGAGAGTCCCGCCGGGCGGTTCTTGTCGAGGTCGGTCGTCATGGTCAAACCTCCCCCTCGTTGGTGAGCTTGATGGCGAGGTTCACGGCCTTGCGGATGCGGCCGTAGGTGCCGCAGCGGCACAGGTTCGTCATGGCTGACGCCACATCGGCCTCGGTGGCCTGGGGCTTGGCCTTGAGCAGCGCGGCGCAGGCCATGATCTGCCCGGACTGGCAGTAGCCACACTGCGGCGCGTCGGCCTCGAGCCAGGCCCGCTGCACGGGGTGGCTGTTGTCGGGGCTGAGGCCCTCGATGGTGGTGACCGCGTTGTTCGTGGCGGCGGCGACCGGCGTCAGACAGCTGCGCACCGCCGTGCCGTTGATGTGCACCGTGCAGGCCCCACACAGGCCCTGGCCACATCCGAACTTGGTACCGAGCAGCCCGAGCTTCTCCCGGAGCACCCACAGCAGGGGGGTGCTGGGATCCGCCTCGACGCTCACTTCCTTGCCATTCACCTTCAGGGTCTGGGACATGCGCCCTCCCGCTCCGGACCGCCGAGAGGGGCGTCGTCCGAAGTGTGGAAATTCGGACGAACTATAATCGACCGGGGGTCAGGTTCGAACCGCTTTATCGGCTCAGTACACGTTGTACTTGCGGCGCAGCGCCTCGTGCTCCTCGGCGTTGCGCGAGGGGTGGAGACGGCGCTCGGCGTCGTGGAGGTAGTACCAGAACTCACTCTGCCGGGGGGCGAGCGAGGCCCGGAGCGACTCCACCGTGGGGGCGCCGATGGGCCCCGGAGGCAGCCCCTTGCGGTGCCGCGTGTTCCACGGATCCTCGAGGTTGCGCAGGCGCTTGAGGAAGGCCACCCGATCGTTCCACTCGGCCAGCTCGTAGCGCGAGGTCGCGTCCACGCCCAGGGGGTAGCCCTTGTCGACGCGCTTCCAGAGGATGCCCGCCACCAGGGGCCGCTGCTCCGGCACGGGCTCCTCGCGCTCGAGCATCGAGGCCATCACCACCACCTCGTGGAGCGTGCGCCCGCCGCGAGCCAGGTCCTCCTGGTGCGACAGGTAGAAGCGCTGGGCGAAGGTGTCGAGCTGGCGCTGGATGAGGGCCTGCACGTCCACGGCGCCGGGCACCACGCGGTAGGTTTCCGGGTAGAGGTAGCCCTCGAGCGTGCCCTTCGGGAGGGGGAAGGGCGCGGTGAAGCGCTCGGGCTGACTGGCGGCGGCGATGTAGGCACCGGGCTTGATGAGGCCCGCGGCGGCCAGGGCCGCATCGGTGTCGCGCAGGCGCCAGCCCTCGATGACGCTGAAGGGCACGTCCTCGGGGATGGGAGCGCCCTCGAGCGAGGTGGCGAGCTCCGCCATCGTCATGGACGGACTCACCGCGTGGCGGCCCGCCTTGGGGGCGAACTGACCGCGACGGTAGAGGAACCAGCGCCACAGCCGGGCGTCACGGATCAGCCCCTGGGACG
>NZ_DASVWK010000553.1:0-8382 GCF_036389735.1 Archangium sp.
TCCTTCGGGTCCAGGTCGTCGGGCGGCTCCTCCCAGATGCCGGGGTAGATGTCCTCCGCCTGCATCTTCGTCGCGTCGTAGCGTCCGGCCAGCGTCTTCTCGGAGAGGGCGTCGAGGGCCTTGGAGAGCGCCTTCACCTCGTCCGCCGTGAAGACGCGCGCGGTGCCCTCGTCCGAGGGGATGTCCCCCACGTCCTCGCCCCCGCGCACCAGGAAGTCCAGCGGCGCCTTGCCCTCCCAGGCCGTACCCGTCATCAGGTACTGGAGGCCGTGCCACGTCTCCGCGATGTCGAGGTCGAGGAAGCGCGCGCCCTCCGCGTCCCCGAAGTCCTCCTCGTCGTCGAGGAACTCCTCGAGCTTGTCGGGCTGCTCCAGCAGCTTCTGTCGCTGGTTCTCCGTCAGGCTGCGCAGTGTGCCGAGCATTTCCATCAGACCCTCAGAGCACCACGTGCTCGCGGTGCTCTCCGAAGACGTCCCGCATGGCGTCGGAGATCTCTCCCAGTGTCGCGTACGCCTTCACCGCGTCCAGAATGAGGGGGATGAGGTTCTCGTCCGGGGTCGCCGCCGCCTTGCGCAGCGCATCCACCGTGCGCTGGGCCGCCGCGTTGTCGCGCTCGGCGCGCAGCCTCTTCATCCGCTCCACCTGCGTGCGCTCCACCGCCTCGTCCACGCGCAGCAGCCCCGAGGGCGGCGGCTCCTTCACCTGGAACTGGTTGACGCCCACCACCACCGAGCGTTTCTGCTCCACCTCGCGCTGGGCCTCGTAGGCCGCGTCCTGGATCTCCCCCTGCGGGTAGCCCTTGGCGATGGCCTCCACCATCCCGCCCATCTCGTCGATGCGCCGGATGTAGTCCTCGGCCTTGGCCTCCAGCTCGTCCGTCATCCGCTCCACCGCGTACGAGCCACCCATCGGGTCGATGATGTCCGCCACGCCCGACTCGTAGGCGATGACCTGCTGGGTGCGCAGCGCCAGCCGCGCCGACTCCTCGGAGGGCAGCGCGAGCGCCTCGTCCCGGCTGTTGGTGTGCAGCGACTGGGCGCCGCCCATCACCGCCGCGAGCGCCTGGAGCGCCACGCGCACCACGTTGTTGTCCACCTGCTGCGCGGTGAGCGTGCTGCCCGCCGTCTGCGCGTGGAAGCGCAGCATCATCGAGCGGGGATCCTTCGCCTTGAAGCGCTCCTTCATGATGCGCGCCCACAGCCGGCGCGCCGCGCGGAACTTGGCGATCTCCTCGAGGAAGTTGTTGTGGACGTTGAAGAAGAAGGAGAGGCGGCCGGCGAACTCATCCACCTCCAGCCCCGCCTTGAGCGCCGCGTCCACGTAGGCGATGCCGTCGGCCAGCGTGAAGGCGATCTCCTGCGCCGCGGTGCTGCCGGCCTCGCGGATGTGGTAGCCGCTGATGGAGATGGGGTTCCACTTCGGCACCCGCTTCGCGCAGAAGGCGAAGAGGTTGGTGATGAGCCTCAACGAGGGCTGCGGCGGGTAGATGTACGTCCCGCGCGCCATGTACTCCTTGAGGATGTCGTTCTGGACGGTGCCGGAGAGCTGCTCCAGCGCCACGCCGTTCTTCTCGCCCACCGCCGCGTAGAGGCACAGGAGGATGGGCGCGGTGGCGTTGATGGTCATCGAGGTGGAGACCTCGCCCAGGGGAATGCCCTGGAGGAGCGTCTCCATGTCCCGCAGCGAGGAGATGGAGACACCCACCTTGCCCACCTCGCCCCGGGCGCGCGGGTGGTCCGCGTCCCGGCCCATCTGCGTGGGCAGATCGAAGGCGACCGAGAGGCCCGTCTGCCCGGACTTGAGCAGGTAGTGGTAGCGCTGGTTGGCGTCCTCGGCGGTGCCGAAGCCCGCGTACTGGCGCATCGTCCAGAAGCGGCCCCGGTACATGGTGGGCTGCACGCCGCGGGTGAAGGGGTACTCGCCGGGCAGGCCGAGCTTCTCCATGTAGTCCCCCGCCACGTCGTCCGGGGTGTACACCGGCTCCATGGTGAGGCCGCTGGAGGAGCGGAACTCCGGCTGCCGCTCCCCGGCCTTCGCCTTGGTTTTCTCGTACGTCTTCTGCCGCCAGCGGGCCTTCTCTGCCTTCGTGTCCGACATGGGCTGCTCCTACTCCACGACGACGAGCCTGGCGTTGATCTCCACCGCGGTGCCTTCCTTCGCGGTGAGCTCCACCACCTTGCCGGCCTTGGGGCTCTTCAGCTCGTTCTCCATCTTCATCGCCTCGACGACCACCAGCCCCTGGCCCTCCTTCACCTCGTCGCCCAGCTTCACCAGCACCTTCACCACCTTGCCCGGCATGGGCGCGGCGATGACCTGCTTGCCCTCCGCCGAGAAGGCCGTCGTGCCCGCGCGCAGGCGCAGCCGGCGCTCGTCCGCCACGTCGACGCGGGTCACCTGCCCCCGCACCAGTACGTGCACCTCGTCGCCCTGCTCGTCGAACTCGACGCCGTAGGAGGTGCCATCCACCAGCATGGAGACGGCGCCATGGTCCAGCGTCAGTGCGTCCACGAAGAACGTCTTGCCCTCGTGCGTGAGCTTGAAGCGGTTCTCACCGGCCGGCTCGATGTCCACCGGCACCGCTTCCTTCTGGCCCTGCAATTTCGCGAAGTAGCGCATGTTGGTTCTCTGAAATCGGATGTGCATGCTAACGCACCGGCTTTACTCCGCCTCTTCTTCCTAGTCCAAATCCAACTCGATAGACGTCGGGAATATTGATCCTGCCATCTGGCATCTCCAAAAAGAGTCCCAACTCTACAAGATCCCTACGCAGCCCAAGAAGACCTGAACTGAGCCGCCTGGGTGGTAATCCTTCCCCTCTTTTTAGGGTGTTGACGATGTCAGATGCCTCCCAAAGCACTGCAATTTCATCGAAGGTGCAAGGGATGACTAGGCCATGGAGTGGCTCCATCACATAGCCGATCCATGGGAAATCCTCTTTGACTTCATCGACACGTATTTGGGATGCCGCTTGTACACCGCGCTTTATGGCTTCGTAGTGAAGTGCATAGTTTGGGTCGATGTGTTGCTCATGCTCTGCCGCAGTTCTGAGGGCAGAGAGGAAGCTACGGGGACTAACTTGGCCTAATGCATCAGCTAGGTGGTTTGGCAACCACCTGTAAGGGAGCCCTCTCCGCGCATCACGACCCATCCATGGACCAGTTATTTCGTGAAAGACATCAAACTGCACTTCCTCATTGCTGCGCAAGTCATCAGGTATGCGCCACACATCTGAGGTCTTTTTCCAATCATTGAGTAGATATTTTTGGCTGAGTTCCCTGAAGCTCTGCCCATGTGCAGAGGAGTTTGCAAGATATTGCCAAAGTAGACTGTATAGATCTAAGGGCTGCCATTTTAGGTCTGCCGCATTTGCTGTAACCTTGGAGGCATCAGGAAAGTTCGTAACAGTAGCCTCAAGCATATCTGGACGAACAAAAGCTTTGGCGCGTAGCGAAGAATATGAGCGAAATTCAAGAAGAGTGGACAGGAGTCCCGACAAGAGGCTTCTTTGTGCCTCCCAAGTTTCTGCTACTCTGTCGAGAGCGTCGAAAAGGATCAAATGGCGGATCCCTTTTTTTCGCAACTTTGCGTCGTAATCTGCAAAGTTGATGGCTGACTCTTCGGGATTGTCATTCACCCAGTTAACGCGCGCAGACCAAGTCTTCAGCTCGGACAAGGGCGTCCCAGCGGACCAAGTGTGCCAAGCAATGACTGTGCGCCAGCAGAGTTCAGGAGATACGCCTGATTTCAAAATCTTGGCAAGCACACGCTTGTCGGGGTATTCGTCGGGACGCTGAGAAATTCCAAAGCCAGCGCTAATTTTTGTGTTCTCGTCGACTTCTACATTGGGCAATACGCGCGCAAGTAGTTTCCTGTGCTCGACTGATTGTAGCGCTGCCCACCAGACGCTTTTGCCCGCTCCGCGGATGCCCCGCACTAGAACATTGTCTGGGTGCAAAGCATGTGCATGCCGTCTCGGAACGTAAAAGTAACTCGGGTCGGGAGCGGTCCCATGTGTGGAGAGATCGGGAGGGATGGCATCAAGAATCGCGCCTCGAATTTCTTCACGTAGCTGACGACTCAGTGAACTCATGGCAAGGGCTTTCCGAAGACCCAGAGAGTCGCGTCTTTCAAGAAGTCGCCAAAAGCGGCATCAATTTGACCTTTGGTCAATGCTCCCGGGTTTCTTACGGGGTCGAACTGTTGAAGAGCGCGGAACCAATTGATGCGGAAAGGAACATGAGGTGCTTCGGGATCGGTTACGTCATAATTAAAGGCAGAAGTGTTTTCGACAGCTGCCTCATCGTAGAGATTTTGCTGGAAGAGCGAATAGGACTTTGTGGTGAAGTCACTCATGTACTGGGATGACTCTGTTTCCGGCACTTGGCCGGCCACCATCTTGAGGTTCTCGCGGAAAAGCTTGGCGCGTTCGTGGTTGCTACGCCAGCTTTCAAAAAGAATCTGATAACCAGTCCAGGTTTGGCTGGTGTTTAGGCCAAAAAGCAAGCATCGCGCGTTCAGGCGGGTGATGCACACAGCCGCAATTTCATGGAGTCCTGCCCGGCTATCGAGCAGGGTGATGTCGGGGCGAATACGCGCTTCAAGCAAGGTCAGAAGCCGGTTCAGCCTCGTGGCGAAATCCATGCCTGTGCTGTCGCCATAAGCGCGGGTGAGTTTGGGCAGATAAGTGTACGGAGCCTTGAGCTGACCGGCTGCCGGGACGATGAAGATCTCACCATCTGAGTTAGCAGCAAGCGGACTGCGCACGACCATTTCGGCCAACACTGCATCGTCTGCTTGCTTGACAGCGTCCTCGGCGAACCAATCAACAATCCCGACGGTAGGGATCCTCTCATCAGGGAGTAATGTCGAGGTCAGCCCTGGAGACTCAAGGTCCAAGTCGACAACGAGGACCTTTTTGCCTGCATTGGCAAGATGCCAAGCCCAGGCAACAGTTGCGGATGAGCGGCCGACTCCGCCTTTGATGCCAAAGAAAGTTACACGAGGTACCTCAGGGGCCCCAAACGGGCCCCTGTACCAGTCCAACCCCCGAGAACCTTGCTCGATAAGATGGACATTGGTGGAAACCCGGAGGGCTTCAGAGGCTTCAAAAATGTCCCGAGGGTTCAGCATGGCGGACGCCAAGGTAATGGCGTCATCGGGGGCGTGCGCAAACTCCCCAAGTTGCTTGGTGAGTTCGGCGCGAGTGTTGTCCAGCGCAGAGGCGGCAAGGGGTTTGCCGTTTCGGTCATCAATGTGGAACTTGACTCGACCGAAGTCGTCCCGAGTAAGCACGACAGTACAACCCGTTTCGCCTGCGAACTTTTCCGCGATAGTTGAGGCTTTTGTGAATGCCTCGTCAAATCGAACTACGGGCTTGGTGGAGACCGTCATGGTTTATCTCGCGATTTAATGTCCAGAACGCTGTAATCAGGTTTTCTTAAATGTCAATTAGCGCCGACGGCCCGACAGCCGCCACGCGGAGATGCCGCCCTTGCCGCCCTCGGAAGAGGTCTGGGGGAGGCTCTTCGCCCGCTTCTGATCTCGCTGGTACGCGTACACCACGCTCGCCAGCAGCGCGGCCTCGGTGAGCTGAGGATCCTCCTTGCCCTGGAGCGTCTCGTGCTCGCGCGTGAGGAAGCTCGTGTCGTAGTCGCCCTCGACGAACTCCGGGTGCGAGAGGATCCCCTTCAGGTAGCGCACGTTGGTGGTGATGCCCTTCACCACGTACTCGCCCAGGGCGCGCTTGGCCCGCTCGATGGCCTCGCGCCGCGTGGGAGCCCACACGGACAGCTTGGAGATCATCGGGTCGTAGAAGTTGGGCACCGTGTACCCGGGGAACACGCCCGAGTCGTCACGCAGGTACGGGCCGCCCGGCACGCGCAGGTAGCTGATGCGGCCGGGGCTCGGCATGAAGTTGCGCGCGGGGTCCTCCGCGTAGATGCGCACCTCGATGGCGTGCCCGTTGGGCTGGGGCGCCTCGGTGTAGGGGAGCTTCTCGCCCTCGGCCACCTTGATCTGCCAGGCCACCAGGTCCAGGCCCGTCACCCACTCGGTGACGGGGTGCTCCACCTGGAGGCGGGTGTTCATCTCCAGGAAGTAGAAGTTGCGGTGCACGTCGACGAGGAACTCCACCGTGCCCGCGCCCACGTAGCCCACGGCCTTGGCGGCCTTCACGGCCACCTCGCCCATCTTCGCCCGCATCTCCGGGGTGAGGATGGGGCTGGGCGTCTCCTCCACCACCTTCTGGTGGCGGCGCTGCGCCGAGCACTCGCGCTCGTTGAGGTGGATGGTGTTGCCGTACTGGTCGGCGAACACCTGGATCTCCACGTGGTGCGGCTTCTCGAGGTACTTCTCGATGTAGACGGCGTCGTTGCCGAAGGCGTTCATCGCCTCGCTCTTGGCCGCGCGCCACGCGGACTCGAACTCCTCCAGGCGCTCCACCTTGCGCATGCCCTTGCCGCCACCGCCGCCGGCCGCCTTGAGCATCACCGGGACGCCGATCTTCTCGGCGTAGGCCCGGGCCTCCTCGATGGTGGCGATGGGCTCGGCGGTGCCGGGAACCACGGGCACCCCGGCCTTGATCATGTTCTGCCGGGCGCGCGTCTTCTCGCCCATGGCGTCCATGGCGGAGGCGGGTGGGCCGATGAAGGTGATGCCGGCCTTCTCGCACGCGCGTACGAAGGACGCGTTCTCCGAGAGGAAGCCATAGCCGGGGTGGATGGCATCCGCGCCGGCCTTCTTGGCGGCTTCGAGGATGCGCTCCTGCACGAGGTAGCTCTCGCGCGAGGGGGGCGGGCCCACCAGGAAGGCCTGGTCGGCGGTGCGGACATGCAGGGCGGAGCGGTCCGCCTCGGAGTAGACGGCCACCGTGGCGATGCCCAGCTCCTTGCAGGTGCGCATCACCCGGACGGCGATCTCGCCTCGATTGGCGACGAGGATTTTGCGGATCTTGGCCATGGCGGCTCCCTTTAGCACAGGGGAGCCGGCCACCGCAGAGCGCGAGCGCGTGGGAGGCCGGGAAGGTCTCCCGGCCACCGATACGCGCTGCTACTCGGAGCCTGTAGCGCTGGAGCGGGTCGCTCCCGGGGCTACTTGGCGCGGCTGCTGAGGTACTGCTCCATCAGCCTGCGGGCCTCGCCCAGCTTGGCCTCGACGAAGCGGTCATCCTCGTCCGGCTCGGGAGGGGGAGGGGGCGGCTCCGGGTGACGCCGACCCGGGCCCTTCTGGCCCTTGGCGGGGGCCTTGGGGTCCTCGGCGCCAAAGTCCACCGCGGCGGCGAGCAGGTTGCGGGCGGTCGCCCCACCGTCGAGCAGGCGGCCGAGCACGGGGCCCTCCACACCGAGCCAACGGGCGGTCTGACGCACCACGTCGATGTACTCGCCCTCCAGGGAGCGCGAGGGACGGCCGGGCTCGCTCATGGAGGCGCGGCCATAGCTGCCGGCCTTGTCCGTGTAGAGGCCCACGGCCTGGTCACGGAAGTCGCGCGCCACGGCGCGGACGAGAGCGTCGAGGTGGTCCTCGGGGACGGCCTTGCCACCCGAGGGGGTGAGCTTCAGCTCGGCCACACGCCAGCCGGCATCCGCGAGGGCCGTGGCGCTCTCCACCCAGCGCACATCGGGAACGGGGACATTGGCATCCTCACAGGCGCGGGAGAGGGTCTGGCGCAGCGCGGTGAGGTTTCCCTCGATGTCGGCGAGGAAGAGGACGAGGCGGGGTTGAGACAAACAAAGGCTCCTTTCGTGCGCCTCTTCAAGCGCGAACGCCCCCCCGAAAATTTCCCCGGGGAGGCGTCCGATTTTTTTTCCGAAGACGGGCCCTGCTCGCCTGCCTGCTTACAGCGGGATGTTGCCGTGCTTGCGGGGCGGATTCTCCTGGCGCTTGTTCTTGAGCATCTCCAGGGCGCGGATGACCTTGGCGCGGGTCTCCTCGGGGCGGATGACCTCGTCGATGTAGCCCAGCTCGGCCGCCTTGAAGGGGTTGGCGAACTTCTCGCGGTAGTCGTTCACCAGCCGGGTGCGCTCGGCGTTGGCGTCCGGGGCCTTCTGGAGCTCGTTGCGGAAGATGATGTTCACCGCGCCCTCGGGCCCCATCACGGCGATCTCCGCGGTGGGGTAGGCGTAGTTGATGTCCGCGCGGATGTGCTTGGAGGCCATGACGTCATAGGCGCCGCCGTAGGCCTTGCGGGTGATGACGGTGATCTTCGGGACGGTGGCCTCGGCGAAGGCGTAGAGCAGCTTGGCACCGTGGGTGATGATGCCGCCCCACTCCTGGTCGGTGCCGGGCAGGAAGCCGGGCACGTCCACGAAGGTGATGAGCGGGATGTTGAAGCAGTCGCAGAAGCGCACGAAGCGCGCCGCCTTCACGCTCGCGTCGATGTCCAGG
>NZ_DASVWK010000554.1:0-9093 GCF_036389735.1 Archangium sp.
GCGCCGTCGAGGAGCGGAAGGTGACGACGAGGAGCAGCGTCCCCACGGCGAGCGCCTTGTTGACCTCGGGGATGTAGATCTGCCCGGCCTCCTGCTTGGAGGTGTGGACGATCTGCATGCGCGGGCTGTAGCCGAGCTGGATGGCCTGGCGCGTGAGGCTGAAGGCGCCCGAGATGAGCGCCTGGCTGGCGACGCTCGCCGCCAGGGTGGCGAGCGCCACCAGCGGGTAGAGCAGGATGGGGGGGGCGAGCTGGTAGAAGGGGTTCTCCGCCGTCGCGTCGCGCAGCAGGAGCGCACCCTGCCCGAAGTAGTTGAGCAGCAGTGAGGGCAGCGCCACCACGAACCACGCCAGCCGGATGGGTTGGCGGCCGAAGTGGCCCATGTCCGCGTAGAGCGCCTCACCGCCGGTGATGACCAGGATGACCACCGCCAGCAGCAGGAAGCCGTGCACGCCGTTGTGGAGGAAGAAGTCCACCGCGTAGCCGGGCCACACCGCCCGCAGCACGTTCGGCGAGGTCAGGATGGAGCGCGCCCCCAGCGTGCCGATGGTGAGGAACCACAGCAGCATCACCGGCCCGAAGATTTTTCCGATGCCGGCCGTGCCCTGGCTCTGCATCACGAACAGGCCGACCAGGATGACCAGCGTGAGCGGCACCACGTAGGGCTCGAACACGTGCGTGGCCACGTTGAGGCCCTCGGTGGCCGAGAGGACCGAGATGGCCGGGGTGATGACGCCGTCGCCGTAGATGAGGCCCGCGCCGAACAGCGCCATCCACACCAGCACCTGGCGGTTGCGGCTGGGGGCGCCCTCGCGCGTGCGGTTCATCACCAGCGCCATCAGCGCCAGCATGCCGCCCTCACCCCGGTTGTCCGCGCGCATGACGAACCCGAGGTACTTCACCGAGATGACGATGATGAGGGACCAGAAGAACAGGCTCAGCACCCCCAGCACGTTGGCGGGCGTGGGGGCGATGGCGTGGGGCCCGTGGAAGCACTCGCGCAGCGCGTACAGGGGCGAGGTACCGATGTCCCCGTAGACCACTCCCAGCGCCCCCAGCGCTGTCAGCGCGAGGCGTCGGGGTGAGTCCGGTTCAGCGCCGGCGGGGGAGGTGGTGGAGTGCACGGAGAGGCTCGTCTCGAAGAGCGGGTCGGCCCGTTCCTCCGGGCCGCCCGCGAGAGACCGCCAGCCTTAGCGCACCTCCGTCCCCCGTGCATCCCTTCCGCGAGGGGCGGGGGAATGCCCAGGAAAAACAAGGGCTTGGAGTGACTATCCCTCAGAAGCGCAGCAGCATGCCAGGGCCCGCGGCCAGCGACTGGCCGCCGCGGCCCGCTCGCATCAGCACCGGCACGGGCAGGACCTGGAGGGCGTCCGGGGAGCGCGGTTGCGAGTACAGCGTCGGCGGAGCACCCGGCGGCGGCTCGGCCGTGGCCAGCGCGGTGATGACGAAGGTCGCGGCGACGCCTCCCATCGCGGAGAGGGGAACGGCGATGCCATCCGCGAGCGCCGTGCCCGCCACCAGCATCAGCGCGCCCACGCCCAGCGGCAGCACCGTGAGCTTGAAGACGCGCTCGGACGACAGCTCGAGCGGCACCGCGAGCAGGCCACCCAGGGCCATGCCGAGCGCGGGCGCCACCAGCGTCGGCGAGAGGTCGGGGTCGTCATCCCCCTCGTTTCCGATCGCCACCGTGTGCTGGACGAGCCCGGTGAACACGAAGGCGTAGATGGAGCTCATTCCCACGAGCAGGGCATCCCCCTGGCTCACGTCGCCGGGACGGGCCGTGGCCGCCAGCACGCCGACGATGCCGGCCTGGGTGGCGAGGAGGGTAGCGACGGCGCGGTCCCGACCGTCGAGCTCGTGCTCGGTGCCGTAGCCGAAGCCGGCGAGGAAGCCCAGCGCCGCGCCGCCCGCGACGAGCAGGGACTCATTGCGCTCCACCGGCACATAGTATTGGTACACGGCCGCCGCCGTGCCGAGCGACAGGCCACCGAGCACCGCGCCCACGTAGGCCCCGTTCTTCGTCTCGAGGCTGTGGCCGAGGAGGGCGCCCGTCGACAGGCCGCTGATGATCTCCGTGAAGATGAGCAGCAGGCCGCCGGAGCCGGAGGAGAAGCTGCTGTAGCGGAGGGCCCGCTCGGAGGGCGTCTCCGCGGGTCCCTGGTACGCGGGCGGCGGGGTGGGAGGCGTGGTCTGCGCCGTGGGCGGGGGAGGCGGTGGAGGCGCGGGCTGTGCCGTGGGCGCGGGAGGCGTCGCGGGCGTGGGAGGCGTCGCGGGCGCGGGCGCCGGCTGTGCGGTGGGCGCCGGCTGTGCGGTGGGCGCCGGCTGCGTCGTGGTGGTGGTCGTCGTCGTGGTGGACGAGGTGGCCGGTGGCGGAGCGGCGGGCGCGGGCTTGGGTGCCGTGGGCGCCGGAGGCGGGACATAGGTCTGTTGTGCCCGAGCCGCGCCATTCGCGGTCAGCAGGCCTAGACACAGCAAGGAACCGACAAGCCTCATACACAGGTCTCCATGGACGTACTTCACGTGAGGGTGAAGATGGGTCGGCTCCTCCGGGCGTGCATCGTTCGCTTCCCGCCTCTTCCTCATCCCAAGGGGCAATGGCGTGTCGGGTGGTGCGCGGCACCTGTCCCGGACTGTCCGCTCCTGGGGCTCCTCGGGGGAGCGGGCGACGCGCCCCATTGCTCCGGACGCGCGTTCCTGGGTGGCCCGGCGGGCAGGCGTTCTGTGCCACAATGCGGGCCGCTCGCCATGACGACTTCCTCCCGTGCCCGGTCCTTCCGGCGGAGCCTGCTTCCCTCGAGTCCGCTCCTCGCGAGCGCCGTGCTCCTGCTGCTCGGGAGCGTGGCCGCCTGCTCCCGGAGCGAGGCCCCTGCGCCGCCCGTCGAGGCCCAGGTCGAGGGGTACTGGCTGCGGCCCATCTCGCGCGGCACCCGGATGGCGCCCTGCGGCCACGGCCAGCATGTCTGGGGGTGGACGCCGGGCCGGCCCGGGCTGTGGCTCGTGGACGCGGAGGGACGCGAGCTCGTCGCCACGCAGTTCGGTGACAAGCAGGACGGGCAGGTCGTGGACGTGGTGCCCACGGCCAACCCCGAGCGCGCCTGGGTGCACGTGCAGGAGTCCTCGCTCTCCAACAAGGCGCGCAGCCAGGTGTACCTCGTGGACCACGCGGGCCACGTCGAGCACCTGCTGGGGGATGGAGCCTTCGAGCTGGAGCTCGCGCCGTCCGAGGGCCGCGAGCGGCTCTGGGCCGTGTCCCAGTTCGACTCCCAGCTGCGGATCCTCGATACCGAGGTCGCGGGAGGGGCGGGCCCCATCTCCCTGACCCCACCCGCGAGCAAGAGCCTCCTGCCCGGTGCGAGCCTCTGGTGGACCACCGCGCGCAAGGTGATGCCGGTGGCACAGGGGCGACAGGGCTGGGTGGTGCTGGACCAGGGACTGCACTTCGTGGATCCGCGCGCGCGCTCGCCGCTCGGCCCGCGCCTGCTCGAGGCGCGTGACCTCGTCCTCCTCCCCACCGGGCAGCCCCAGCAGGTCTGGGTGCTCGCGGACCAGCCCGAAAAGCCCGGGCAGCTCCTGCTCGTCACCCGTGACGGGACGAAGAAGACGCTGCTCGGAGGCGCTCGCGTCCAACGGCTCGTCGCCCACCACGCGCCCGACCACGTCTGGGCCGTGCTGGCGGGGCCCTCGCCGTCCTCCCAGGTCGAGCTGCGGCTGGTGGGGCTCGATGGGAAGGCGGTGGGCTCGGGCCTCGCGGTGGAGGGGGAGCTGTCCCTGGCGCGCTCGCCGGAGGGCCACGTGTGGGCTGGCGACGAGCGGGGCGTCTACCTCCTGGGGGACAGCGGAGAGGTGCTGGCGCGCAGCGCGGACGCGGAGCTCGGGGGCGCGCGGCTGGTGCCGCTCTCGGCGGAGCACGCGTGGGCGGTGACGGAGAAGGGCGAGGTGCGCCTGCTGTCCGTGAAGGGCGACGCCCTCACCACCCGCACCGCGATGCACACGGAGTTCCGCGCCCCCCTGCTGAAGGCATGGAGCGAGCGGGACGGGTGGCTGCTGTCGGATGATGGCACCACCCTCCAGCGGCTCGTGGTCGAGCCGGACGCCCTGCGGGCGCCGCTGGTGCTCGAGGGCGTGGGAATGAGCGACGTGCTCCCCATCCCGGGCACCGGGCGGGTGTGGATCGCCGGCGTTCCGCGCAGCTACGTCTACGGGCCGGCCTCGGACGTGCGGCGCGTGAGCCTGGGCTTCGCGGGCGGGGCCCGCATCGAGCGCGAGGCGAGCGGGAAGGTCCGGGTAGGAGGCCGCCTCGAGGCGGGTGCGTCGCTGGAGTCATTGGAGCTCGACTGGCCCGGGTTGGCGCACGCGACGGAGGCCGGGCGCTCGCTGCGGCTCGAGCTGCGCGCGGAGGACGGCGAGGGGGAGCTGGCGGGGCAGGGGCTGCGGCACCTCGTGGGGCCGGCCGGCGTGCTCTTCCAGTGGACCGAGCCGCCGGGGAGCGCCGAGCGCCTCTACCGCGCCGTGGTGTCGCACGAGGTGGAGAACGGCACCCGCCTCACCGCCACCTTCCGGCACGTGCCCTTCGGCGTGCCGCTGCTCGACCGTGTCTGGGTGCGCACCGCGCTGGCGTGCCTCGTGGTGACGCTGTTGCTCCTGCTGCCCATGCTGCTGCTGCGCTCCACCGCGGTCTCCCGCCGGTGGCTGCCGCTCATGGGTTACGTCGGCTCGGTGGTGGGCGTGGGAGGCGGGGAGTTGCTGGGCCTGGTGGGCGGGCTGCGCGTCCACGTGCCCACGGTGCTGGCCGTGGTGTGCGCCGAACTCATGCTGTGCGCGGGCCTGGGCCTGCTGTCTCCGGCCGTGTTCCGCCGGCTCGTCTTCACCCATCCTTTCTCCTGGGCCGCCGCGCCGCTGCTGCGCTGGCCCGCCTTCAGACGCCGCTTCTTCGCCTCCTACGTGAGGCAGCTCCGCCGCCGCGTGGACGTGGCCTCCGCCCGCGCCAATGGCGAGGTGTTCGTGGAGCTGTCCTCGCACGTCATCGAGTACGCGGGGCCCGGGGTGCCGCCCTCGCCCTCGGAGCGCACCGCCGAGGAACTGGCCGCGCTGCTCACGCGTGAGCGCGCCCACCTGCTCATCCAGTGCGCGGGAGGCCGGGGGAAGAGCGCCCTGCTGCGGCAGCTCGTCCGGCTGTCGCTGGAGCGCTTCGAGCAGCAGCCCGCCTCGCCACTGCCCGTCTTCATCGACCCGGCGGCCGAGGACCTGGAGGAGGCGGCGAAGGAGGCCCTGAAGGAGCTGGGGTTGCCGGAGGCGCTGCGGGACGCGCTGCTGGAGGCGGGGGACTTCTTCCTCGTGCTGGATGGCCTCACCGAGTCGAGGCTGGAGCCCGAGGCGCTGCTGCGCTACCTGGAGCGCGAGGTGGGGCTGCACGCGCCGCTGCTGCTGTCGGCCCGGCCCAACGAGCCCTACCGGACGGCGATGGCACACGCACCTCGTTGGCTGGGAGTGGAGCCGAAGCGGTTGGACGAGGCGGGGCTGGTGCGCTTCCAGTCCGCGTACCCGGGCGTCGACGGGAAGCCCGTGCCGTTCCCCGAGTCCCTCCGGCGCATCTGCCGGGGGCGCGCGGCGGACGGCTCGTACGTGCCCATCCTCGTGCGGCTGGCACTGCGGTACGGCGGGGGCGACGTGGACAGCGTCATCAACCTCTACCGCGCCGTGTTCGCGGGCCTGTTGAAGAAGGATCCGGACGACGAGGCCACCTCGGAGCTGCTGGCCTTCGCGGAGAGCCTGTGCCTGGGCAGCTATTGGGAGCACCGCAGCCGGCTCATCGTCTTCCGGGACAGTCCGGACGAGACGAAGCTGCGGGAGCTGCTGGACGCGGGCCTGCTGGTGCCGGCGGACGTGCGGCCCGGCCCGGTGCCCACGCACGTGCGCTTCTTCCATGACTCCATGCAGAGCTACCTCACGGCCCGGGCGCTGTACGCGCGCTACGCCTCGCGGGCGCGGTGGGACTGCCTGTGGCGGGCCGCGGGCGAGCCGGGCTTCGCGCGGGAGCAGTCGGACCTGCTGACGGAGACGGGCTCGGAGCTGTTCCAGATGTGCTCGTACGTCTTCGGGCACGACGCGCGGCTGAGGGCCGAGCTGGGACGCCACCTGGCGCTGTGCGCGGAGGCCAACGACGGGCGGCTCCACAAGGACGGCATCCTGGAGGCAGTGCCGGACGTGTTGCGGGCCACGCTGCGCGAGTCCGGCCGGGAGCTGGCGCCAGGGGCGCTGCTGCGCGAGGCGAGCCGCGTCTGCCGAGAGCACTCCGATGGAGAGGCGCTCTTCCAGCTCTACGCGCGCATCGCTCCGCTGGCGTGGCCCTGGAGGCCCGAGGAGTCGGACGCCCCGGCTTCACAAACGGACGCCGACGCGGCCTGACCTTCCTCCCCCCCTTACGCCCATGCCCGTCACCCTGCCTGCCCATGCCGCCGCGGTGCTGCCCTTCTTCCGGCTCGGTCGCCGGGGGCTGATGCCCACCGCGCTCGTCGTTGGCGCCTGTGCGCCCGACCTCTCCTATGTGTACGCGCTGCGCGAGCTCGGAGATTTCGCGCATGAGTTCCCCGGCTTCATCCTCTTCTGCGTGCCCGTGGGACTCGCCGTCCTGTTGTGGCTGGAGGCGCTCGTGTTGCCCGCGCTGCGCCTCGCCCTGCCCGAACTCGCGGGCGTGCAGTGGGGCCGCTTCGCGTGCACCGAGGGCCTGCCGCGTACACTTCCCGCCTGGGGCCTCGCCGTGGTGGCACTCGTGCTTGGGGCCTCCACGCACCTCCTCTGGGATGGCTTCACCCACCACACCATGTGGCCCGCCAGCGTCCTCTACCCCGAGGTCGTCGTCCCCGCCGGGAGCCGGGAGCTGCCGCTCGCCCGGGTCCTCCAACATGCCTCGTCCCTGGTGGGCTCGCTCGTAGTGCTCGGGTACATGGCGCGCCGCTACCGGCACCTGGCCGCCGTGCCCGGGGGCTCCTGGGCCGACTTCCTCCGCGTGCTGCTGCCCACCACCCTCGGGGCCCTCGTGGGGCTCGCGTTGCGGCTGGCGCGCTACCAGGACATGGGCGCGCTGGAGGCGCAGCTCTGGTGGGCCTTCTGGCCCACGGTGACGGGCGCGCTCCTCGGGCTCTGCCTGGGCTGCGGGCTCGTCCGGTGGCGGGGCGGTGCTAGGGTTCGCGCACCATGAAACCTGGAACCCTCGCACCCCTGCTCGTCTCCCTGTTGTCCGGTGCTCCGGCCACGGCGCTCGCGCAGTCCGCCCAGCCCGTGGAGAAGCCCGCCGCCCAGTCGCCGTCCACGGTGCCCGGCATCACCCCGCTGACGGGCCAGCCCAACCTGCTGGCCAGCGGTGTCCCCGCGATCCCCCCCGAGCTGCGCAAGCGCGTCCTCCAGTACCTGGAAACGCGCTCGGCGGGCCTGATGGACGTGAGCGCCGATGGCAAGCAGGTGCTCCTCTCCACCCGCTTCGGTGACACCAACCAGCTCCACGTGGTGGAGCAGCCGATGGGCGCTCGCTTCCAGCTCACCTTCACCTCGGAGCCCATCAACTCCGCGCGCTTCCACCCGGGCGATGCGCGCTTCCTCTTCTTCCTCCAGGACGTGGGCGGTGGCGAATTCTTCCAGGTGTACCGGCTCGACCGGCGCACCGGCCGCTCCGAGCTGCTCACCGATGGCAAGAGCCGCCACGAGTCGCTCTACGTCTCCGATGATGGCAAGTGGCTCGCCTACGGGAGCACGAGCCGCAACGGCGAGGACACGGACGTCTACGTGGCGCCCACGGACAACCCCAAGCAGGCCCGCCGCGTCACCGAGGCCGAGGGCTCCTGGTTCCCGGCCGGCTTCTCCCGCGATGGCTCCCAGTTGCTCGCCACCCAGTTCCGCGCGGCGGATGACGCCGACCTGCACCTGGTGGATCTGAAGACGGGCGAGCGCCGCCAGCTCACCCCCAAGGAGGGCAAGGGCAGCATCAACGCCGCCGCCCTCACGCCGGATGGCAAGAGCGTCTACCTCGTCACCGACCGCTACGGCGACTTCGCCGAACTCTACAAGCTGGACATCGCCAAGGCGCCCTACACCGCCGCGCCCCCGTCCCTCACGAAGTCCATCCGCTGGAACGTGGAGGCCGTCGCGCTCTCCCAGGATGGCAAGACGCTCGCGGTGGAGACGAACGAGGACGGCTACAGCCGGCTGTACCTGATGGACACGAAGAGCGGCGCGCTCTCCCCGGTGGAGGTGCCTCGGGGGGTGGTGGGCGGCCTGCGGTTCCCGCACGGGCGCTCGGACGTGCTCGCCTATTCCATCACCACGTCGAAGGCGCCCGCGGACATCTACCTGCTGGACCTGCGCACGAAGAAGAGCACCCGCTGGACGCGCTCGGAGGTGGGCGGCCTGGACACGGACACCTTCGTGGAGCCCGAGCTGGTGCACTACCCGTCCACGGACGGCGTGAAGGTGCCCGCGTTCGTCTACATGCCGCGTCAGGCCAAGGGGAAGGTGCCCGTGGTCATCATCTTCCACGGTGGCCCCGAGGGGCAGAGCCGCCCCGCGCTGAGCACCTTCACCCAGTTCCTCGCGGTGGAGCTGGGCATGGCGGTGGTGGTGCCCAACGTGCGCGGCTCGGACGGCTACGGCAAGGCGTACCGCGCCATGGATGACGGGGTGAAGCGCGAGCAGAGCCTCGCGGACATCGGCGCCACGCTGGACTACATCGCCTCGCGCCCGCGGCTGGATGCCTCGCGCGTGGCCGTGTACGGAGGCTCCTACGGCGGCTACATGGTGCTGGCCACCGCCGCCTTCTTCCCCGAGCGCATCCGCGCCGCGGTGGACGTGGTGGGCATCTCCTCGCTGCCCACCTTCCTCCAGAACACCCAGGCCTACCGCAGGGACCTGCGCCGCGCCGAGTACGGGGACGAGCGCAAGCCCGAGGTGCGCCAGGTGCAGGAGCGCATCTCCCCACTCAACGCGGTGGACCGCATCAAGGCCGCGCTCTTCGTGCAGCAGGGCGCCAATGACCCGCGCGTGCCCCAGTCCGAGGCGGAGCAGATCGTGAAGGCCGTCCGGGCCCGGGGCGCGGACGTCTGGT
>NZ_DASVWK010000555.1:0-12743 GCF_036389735.1 Archangium sp.
GCCGCGGAAAAACAGGCCGCGACCGCCCGCGTGTGGCGGACGGTCGCGGCCTGTCATTGGACTGCTCGAGGTCAGTCCCCGGTGTAGATGCCGATGGCGCCGGGCACGCGGGTGTCGTTGTTGCCCATGAAGGCGACGAGGATGCGGTGGCGGCCACCGTGGTTGTCGACCTGGATGTCGGAGACGCGGCTGGCGCAGAGGCGGTTGCCGAAGACATCGCAGCCGATGGTCCGCACCTGGCCGTCCTTGACCTGGTAGATGACGCCGAGCCAGTTGGCGCCAGTCCACACGCTGCCATTGCTCGGATCGACGGCGACGGTACCGAGACTCTTCTCGCCCACGTTGACGTACTGGATGTCGCCGCCGGTGGCGTTCATTTTCGCGAGCCCGCGGGTGAAGGAACTCACCCAGACGGTGTCGCCGAGCACGGCCATGCCGGACACGTTGTCATCCACGCGCTCGGTCGGGCGGGGCATGGCCGGCTCCTGGACGGCGTCCTTCCACACGTCGATGCGGTTGTCCGCGTGGGCGCGGCCCTCGGTCTGCGTCTGGGCGTCCCAGAAGTTGCCGGCGGTGCGGTAGCGGAAGCGGGTGGAGCGGTTGGCGCCGCCGAAGAAGACGTCACCGCTCGAGTGGACGGCCACGCCGTAGTAGGCGTCGGTGAGGAGAACGTCGCCGCCGGTCTCGCCGTAGGCGTTGAGGGCGGGGTGGGTGTGCTCCTCGATGCCGGAGCAGGCGAGCTGTCCCCTGCAGGCGGGATCATGGCCGGGGAAGTCGGCATCCGCGCGGGCGAAGCCGTGGTTGGCGCCGAACCAGATGCTGTTGCTGGCCTCGTCGTAGGCCATGCGCAGGATGTTGCAGAGCTTCTCGCGGCCCTCGGGCTCGTCCCGTACCACGTCGGGGCCGGAGTAGATGTCGTAGTGGACCACCGAGAGCGTGCCGTCCGCGTTGAGCGTCACCCGATCCGCGTCGCCGCTCTTGTAGCGGGCGGCGTTGCGCCGCACGCCGTCCCAGTTGTTCTCGCAGTGGTCGGGGCCCTTGCCGGGCATGCCCTCGTAGCCCACGAAGACGGTGTTGGCCGGACCGCCGGCCACCGAGATGACCTTGAGGTACTTCTCACCCGGAGGGGCGCTGCCGTCCGGCATGTAGCCGTAGGGGCGCAGCCCGTCCGCCATGGTGAGGCGCCGGAACTGCGTGGCGCCCGGGGCGAGCAGGAAGAGGCCGTCCTCGCCGCCCGCCACCCAGACGTTGCCGCTCTTGTCGGACGTCACGCCGTAGATGCGCCGGGGCCCGCCGTGCTGCGTGCCGAAGAACTGCCAGCCGGGGCGCGAGGGGAACTGGATGGCCGCCTCGGGAGGAGGGCCCGCGTCGGGCGGCTGGGTGCCCGCGTCGGGCTTCTGGGTGCCCGCGTCAGGCGGCTGGGTGCCCGCGTCGGGGACCGGGGTGACGACTCCGCCGTCCGTCACCGGGCCCGGGTCGGGGGGCGGCTTCGTCCTGTCCGTGTCCTGCCGGGGAGTGTCCAGCCCGGGATTGTTCTGCTCCGACTGGTCCCGCCCTGACGACTGCTTGCAGCCCGCCCACATCGCACTCGTCACGACGAACGCCGCCGCCCACCGCCATCCAGCCTTCATACCCGCCCACCCGTCCGAGTCCGGGTGCCAACACGGCACCCCCGCCCCCTGGCCCCTCGCAAGCGGGGTGCCAGCCCCTCCCGCCTCTGGGACGGGCCGGTGCGTCGGCTCCCGGACAGCACATGGGTAGGCGAATGCCCACGAGCGGCAGGGTGCTGACCCCATTGGGCCCCCAACCGTGCTACTCCGGGAGCCGATGGCTGGAAACGACACACGGAGCCGCACGCCGCTCTCCCTGGTGGGGCAGGACCCCGACATCCTCTTCTACACGCGCCAGGCGACCGAGCGTGGTGGGCCGGTGCTGGTGCTGGGCTCGGCCACCGGGCGCGTGGCCTGGGCGCTGGCCGAGCATGGCCTGTCCGTGGTGGGGGCGGACCCCTCGGAGCGGATGGTGCAGGCCGCCGAGGAGCAACGGGCCTCGGAGTCCACCGAAGTGTCCGGCCGGGTGCGTTTCCTCCACGCGGACCCCCGCTCGCTGCGCCTTCCCGAGCGCTTCCCCGTGGTGCTCGCTCCTCAACACGCCCTGGGGCTGATGAGCTCGTCCGAGGATCTCGAGGCCTTCCTGGCCACGGTGCGCCACCACCTCCTTCCCGGGGGCACCTTCGTCTACGACGTGCTCAACCCTCCGCCCGCGCCCTCCGCCTCGAACCGCGAGGACGAGGAGCCCGGCGAGGCGCTCGAGCCGCGTCGGCCGCTGTTCGCCTTCCACCTGCGCGAGCGCCGGCAGCCCGGAGGCCCGCTGGGCATCCGTCGCCTCAAGCTGAGGCCCTTCTCGGTGGAGGAACTGGACGCGGCGATGACGTCCGGTGGGCTCACGCCTCGCGAGCGCTACGGCCGCTTCGACGGCAAGCCCTTCGACCCGGAGGACACGCGCAACATCGGCGTGGTGGAGGGGTAGCCAGTACTCCCCCTGGCCCGGTTCTGGCTCAGTGCTCGATGCTCCGGCCGTTCGTGGACCAGGGCGCGGTGTAGCCCCGGTCCATGAACTGGGCCATCACCCGGCCCAGTTCGCTGATGACCTGGCGCTCGAGGGCCGTGAGGCCCGGGTGCCAGATGTCCACGAGCAGGCACACCCGGGGCTTGTCACTGTTGTTCCACACCTCGTGGCTGAAGGTGTCGTCGAAGAACAGGCTCTCGCCCTCCACCCACTCGCGCACCTCGTCGTCGACGCGGATGGCGCAGTCGGGCGGGACGATGAGCGGCAGGTGGCAGGTGAGCTTCAGGTTCATCGTGTCGTGGTGCAGCGGGATGCGCGTCTTGGGTCCCACCACCGAGAAGAAGAAGGCGCCACCCGGGCTGAAGTGCGGCACCAACTGCTCCATCAGCGCCGCGGAGCGGGGGCAGGCCGCGCAGTTCGTCTCGTTGGTCAACCCATCCTTGAGCAGGAAGATGGAGTGCCAGTCCTGCGTCTTGAGCGTCGGGAAGCGTCCGGGCACCTGCTGCTCGTAGGCCATGACCTCGCCCTTGTGCGAGTGCGCCAGGAACTCCTCGCGGAGCATGGGCGTGGCCTCGCGCAGCACCCGTGCGAACTCCCGCGTCTGGGCGTACGCCTCACCCTCGTACCAACCCTTCGTTCCCAGGCCGGGGAAGTAGAACAGGCTGGGGCGCTGACGCTCGGGGAGCGAGGGGAGCGGCTTGCGGCCCGTGTTGATCAGCAGCGTCTCCTCGACGCGCGCCAGGGCGTTCCGGTCATGACTGCTCCGGAAGGGAACCATCGCTGCATCGAGAGCGGCAATCACGTCGTTCATCATGGCGGGTCAGGGGGGCTGCACGGGCGGACGCGCTGCTGTCGTCGCGTGTCTGGAATGCTACCGGTTGGGGTAGGTGCATTCAAGCCAGCGGGGCCGCGCGCTCGGAGTATCATCCCCCGCTTCATGTCCTCCGAGATCCTCGACCGCTTCGATCAGCTCGTGCGCAAACGCCTCACCCCCGCCGATGCTTCCTGGCGCATCGAGCAGGTGGGCAAGGTGATTCGCGCCATCGGTCCCTCGCCGTCTCCCTTCGACAACAGCCTCTGCTGGGCCGAGGTCGACGAGGGCAACGCGGACGCGGTCATCCAGGAGCAGATCGCCTTCTTCCAGGGCCTCGGCCACGACTTCATGTGGAAGGTCTATTCCCATGACGTTCCCCACCTCACCGAGCGCCTGCTCCGGGCGGGCTTCGAGCTCCAGGCCCGGGTGACGCTCGTCGCGCTCGACACGAACCAGACCTTTCCCCCCGTCCGCCTTCCCCCCGGCGTGGAGCTGCGGCGGGTGGAGGAGCCCTCCGGCCTTCGCGCCGCCATCGACGTGCAGCAGGGGGTGTGGAAGTCGGACTTCGGCTGGCTGCTCGAGTCGCTGACGGCCGACATGAAGTCCCATCCCGAGCGGCTCAGCGTCTTCGTGGGGTGGGCGGGGGAGCGGCCCGTGTGCTCGGGCTGGTTCCGCACCGAGGAGGGCACTCCCTTCGGCGGCCTCTGGGGCGGCTCCGTGCTCGAGGAGTTCCGCGGCAAGGGGCTCTACCGCGCCATGGTCCAGGCCCGGGCCGAGGAGGCGCGCGCGCGCCACATCCCCTACCTCATCGTCGAGGCGGGCGACATGAGCCGCCCCATCCTCCAGCGCCTCGGCTTCCGCGCGCTCGCCGACGCCGACAAGTGCATCTACCGCCGCCGTGCCTCGGCGGGAGCTTCCACCTAGCGGACCCGCTTCAGGTACCCGCCCGGATTGAAGGTCACCAGCAGCTTCTCCCGGCCGCGGTCACGCTCGAACGGCGTGTCCCCGGCGAGGAACTCCTCCACGGCCTCCATCGGCCCGCGCTCCACCTGGAAGGTGTACAGCGGGTGGCCAATGTTCGTGTCCTCGACGATGAGGTACTGGCCGGGCGTCACCAGCCCGCTGTAGCAGTGCAGCTCCTTCAGGACGTGCTCGGCGCTGTGATCCGAGTCGAGGATCACCATCACCTTCTGGCCCGGAGTGAGCCCGCTTCGCACGCGCTCGAGGATTGTCGGATCCACCGAGGAGCCCGTGAGGTACTCGATGCGCGCGTGCTGGGGCAGCGACGGCTGGGGTTGGAGATCGATGGTGATGACCCGCCCGTTGCCGAGCAGCTCGCACAGGTGCGCGAAGTAGAGCGCCGAGCCTCCGAACATCGTCCCCGTCTCGATGATGACGTCCGGACGCGTCTCGTGGATCAGCTCCTGGTAGACCCACAGGTCCAACGGCATCTTGCGGATGGGCACTCCCATCCAGCGCTCGCCACCCCCTTCGTACTCCCGGGTGACCATGTCTCCAAAGTAGAGGGCGTGAAAGTCGTCGATGAGCTGTTTCAAGGGGGTCTTTCTTTCGTGTCAGGTCGTGAGGAGGACCCGCAGGCCCTCCAGATAATCCGCCGCGAGCCGCTCCACCGTGGTGCGCTCGTGAAGAGCCTCGCTGTAGCGCCATTCGATCCGCAGGGTGGTATCCACCACGCTCGCGATGAGCTGCAACACGTGGCTGCGCCGGGATTGGGGTGAGCGATCGGGACCACTCGGCTCGGAGGCCCAGCGGAAGCCCGACGTCTCGGCCAGCATGCGCCGGCTCATGTAGTCGAAGCTCACCTCCGCCTCGGGCAGGGCCCGCAGGCGCCGCGCGGGCTCGCCAGGAGCGTCCATGTAGCGCAGCAGGCCATGGCCCAGGCCCTCCTGCGGGAGCCGGTGCAGCGCCGCTTCCACGTCCTCCAGGGCTCGCCGCACCTCGCCGCTCCCCACGTCCAGCAGCACCGGGCAGTCCGAGGCCAGGCAGCCCATCGTCGTGGACGCCTCGAGCCCGCCCCGGAGGCTCCGGCCGTGACGGCCCACGTCCACCTGGAGCGCCGCGCCTCCCATCCAGCGCGAGAGCACCTGGGCCAACGGCGCCAGCAGCATCGCCTCTGGCCCGTGGCTCCGGGTCGCGGTCCGCTGGAGGAAGGCGTGCGTCTGGGCCTCGGTCAGCTCCACGCGCACCGTGCGCATGGAGGCCTCGGTGTTCTCGCCGGAGCCGTCCCGGGGCAGCTTGCCCCTCTGGCCTCCAAGTCGCGCCAGCCACTCGGCCGCTTCGTCCTGGAGGGACTCGGAGCGGGCGAGCTTCTCCAGGCGCTCCGCCCAGGTCTTGAACGAGGGACTCGTGGGCGGGAGCTGGAGGGGCCGTCCCTCGGCGAGGCGCGCGTAGAGGGCCTGGAGCTCGTCGAGGAAGATCGCCCACGACACGCCATCCGCCACCAGGAAGTGGAAGAGGAGGAGCAGCCGTCCTGGCCGCCGTGCCCCGAGGTCGAGGTACGCCACCCGCCACAGCGGCCCGCGCGAGAGGTCCAGGCTCTGCTGGAGCGCCGTGGCGGCGGCCGTGATGGCCGCCTGTTGCCCCGCATCCTCTATAGAGGAGAGATCCACCTGGGAGAAGGGCACCTCCCGCGTCTCTCCGGAGTCCTCCTGGTGCCAGCCCCCGGTGTCACGGGAGAAGCGCAGGCGCAACGCGTCGTGGCGCCGCAGGAGGTGCCGGAGCGCCTCGCGCAGGAGCCCGGCGTCGAGTGGCTCGCGCACCTCCAGCAGGAGCGAGCGGTTCCAGTGATGCGGGGCGGCATGCTCCTGCTCCAGGAAGCGGCGCTGCGGCGGTGTGAGCGGCACCGGGCCTCCGGTGACCTCGGGCTCATGGGCCTGGGACGGGCCCGTCGCCACCGCCGCGAGCTGGGCGATGGTCTGGTGCCGCAAGAGCTGGGGGGCGGTGATGGGCAACCCCCGCTGGTTCGCCCGCGCCACCACCCGGATGGCCATGAGCGAGTCCCCGCCGCGCTCGAAGAAGTTGTCGTGGATGCCCACCTTCTCCAGCTTCAGCACCTCCGCCCAGACGCGGGCGAGGGTTTCCTCGGTGGCGTCACGGGGCGCGACGAAGGCCTCGCCCGGCGACTCTTCCGGCGCTCGCACCGAGGCCAGTGCCCGGCGATCCACCTTGCCGCTCGGCAGCCGGGGCAAGGCCTCCAGGAGCACGATGCGCGCGGGCACCATGTAGCGCGGCAACACCGCGCCGAGGCGCTCACGCAGCCCACCCTCCGTCAGGCCCTCCGTGGCGGGGACCGCGTAGGCCTCCAGACGGGCCTCCCCGGAAGAGTCCTCGCGCAGCAGCACCGCCACCTCTCGCAGCTCCGCCGTCCGTTCGAGCGCGGCCTCCACCTCGCCCAGCTCGATGCGGTAGCCGCGCAGCTTCACCTGATGGTCCCGGCGGCCCAGGAACTCCACGTTCCCGTCCGGCAGCAGCCGGGCCAGGTCTCCGGTGCGGTACATGCGCGCGCCGGGCTCGTCCGTGAACGGGTCCGGGAGGAAGGCCTCCGCCGTGGCGGCCGGACGGGACAGGTAGCCCCGCGCGAGTCCACCACCGCCGATGAACAGCTCTCCCGGCGCCCCCGCGGGCACGGGCCGCAGCCGCTCGTCGAGGAGGTAGAGGCGGACTCCGGCGAGCGGCCGGCCGATGGGCACCCGGGGACGCTCCACCGCCGCGTTGGGCTCGAACACGGTGCTCGTGATGGTCGCCTCGGTGGGCCCGTAGGCGTTGAGCCAGCGGACCTGGGCTCCCACGCGCTCGCGCCAGCGGGACAGCCGCTCGGGAGATGGCGCCTGGCTTCCGGTCACCACCAGCCGCACGGAGGGCGGGAGGGCCTCGGTCAGTCCCGGCAGCTCGTCCACCCACTCGTGCCAGTACGGAGAGGGCAGGTTCACCACGGTGACACCGGTCCGGGCGATGAGCGCCCGCAGCTCGTCCACCGGCTCCACCTCTCCGGCCCGGCGAAGCACCACCGCCGCGCCCGCCGCCAGCGTGGGGAAGAGCTCCTCCGCCGCCACGTCGAAGTGGAGCGAGGCGAACTGCAACACCCGGTCCTCCCCGGACAGGGCGTACGCGCGGCGGACTCCCTCCAGGTGGCTCAGCAACGCGCGATGCGGGACGACGACGCCCTTGGGCTGGCCCGTGGAGCCGGAGGTGTAGAGCACGTAGGCCGCGGCCTCGGGCGATAGCGCCACGTCCAGGGGCCGGACCGGCTCGCCCTGGGGCACGTCGTTGAAGTCCTCCAGCCGGAGGACCCGGGCCTCACCGCCGGAGACACGTTCCACGCAGGACGCCTGGGCCAGCACCAGGGGGGCTTCCACCTCCTTCAATAGCGCGAGCAGCCGCTCGCGAGGGGCCGTGGGATCCAACGGGACGTACGCCGCTCCCGTCTTGAGCACGCCGAGCAGGGCCACGATCGTCTCGGCGGAGCGGTCCGCGCACAGGCCCACCCGCACCTCGGGACCCACGCCCAGGGCGCGCAGTCGCCGGGCCACGTGGCTGGCTCGGTGGTCGAGCTCTCGATAGCTCAGCGTCCGCTCTCCGCTGAGGAGCGCGGGCCGCTCGGGGTGGAGCACCGCCTGCCTCTCGAAGAGCTGGTGGATGCCGGTGACCGGCGGGAGCTCCACGCGCTCCTTCCTCGTGGCCGCGAGCAGCGCCTCCAGCTCCGCCGCGGAGGGAAGGGTCAGCTCGGAGAGTCGGCGCTCGGGAGCGGCCACGAGCGCCTCCAACGTCCCTTCCAGGGCGCGTGCGAGCCGGGCCATCGCGGCGGCCTCGAACAGCTCGGTGCTGTACTCCAGCGCGCCCGCGAACCCCTGGGCGGTGGGCCGCAGCCAGAGCGTCAGGTCCACCTGCGTCGTCGCCGCGGACAGCTCCAGCCGCTCCACCGAGAGGCCGCCGAGCGTGGCCGAGTCACTGGACTCCTCCTGGAGCGAGAACATCACCTGGAAGAGGGGCGAGCGGCTCGGCTCCCGCTCCGGGTGCAGCTCCTCCACCAGCTTCTCGAAGGGCAGCTCCTGGTGCGCGTAGGCCCCCAGCGCCATCTCCTGTACACGGGAGAGCAGCTCGCGCCCGGACGGGTCCCCGGAGAGGTCCACGCGCAGCACCAGCGTGTTGACGAAGAGGCCGATCAGCCCCTCCAGCTCCGTGCGGGTGCGGCCCGCGATGGGCGTGCCGACCCCGAGGTCCTTCTGCCCGCTGTAGCGGCCGAGCACCGCGCCGAAGGCCGCCAGGAGCACCATGAAGGGCGTGGCCCGCTCGCGCCGGGCGAGGGCACGCACCGCCTCGCTCAGCGATGCGGAGAGGACCAGGGGTTGATGCCCCGCGCGGTAGGTGGGCGTGCGCGGACGAGGCAGATCCGTGGGCAGCTCCAGCACTGGCAGGCCCGCGAGCCGCCCCTTCCACCAGGAGAGCCGCTGCTCCAACTCGGGGCCTTGGAGCCACTCGCGCTGCTGGCGCGCATGGTCGGCGTACTGGAGCGGGAGCTCGGGCAGGGCCGGGCGCTGGCCGCGCCGCGGGGCCTCGTAGAGCACCATCATCTCCTGGATGAGCACCCGCAGGGAGGTGCCATCCGCGATGATGTGGTGCAGCGTCACCGCGAGCACGTGCTCCTCGGAGGCCAGCCGCGCCAGGGCCAGCCGCATCAGGGGCCCCTGGGAGAGCTCGAAGGGGGCCTCCGCCTCCTCGACGAGGAAGCGCCGCGTGGCCTCCTCACGCCCGGCCTCGGGGACGGGCTGGAGATCCACCTGGCGCACGCGCACCGGCGCGGGTGGGGCGATGCGTTGGACGGGCTGGCCCTCGTGCGAGGGGAACGTCGTCCGCAGCGAGGCGTGTCGGCGCACCAG
Organism: Archangium sp.; assembly: GCF_036389735.1. Lineage (GTDB taxonomy): Bacteria > Myxococcota > Myxococcia > Myxococcales > Myxococcaceae > Archangium. The sequence continues at coordinate 9,280 of NZ_DASVWK010000555.1, forward strand.
TTCGGTGAAGCTCGCCTCCAGGGCCGCCACGTCCAACGGGCCGCGCAGCCGGAGGGCCTGGGGCAGGTGGTAGGCGCTCGACCCGGGGGTGAAGTGCTCCAGCGCCCACAGCCGCTGCTGCGCGAACGAGAGGGGAAGCTCGCCACCGGGAGGCGTGCTCCCGTGCTTCGGCGGCTCTTGCGTCCGGAGCTGCTGGGTCCCCAGCCAGGCGGCGAGGCCCGCCACCGTGGGGGTCTCGAAGAGCTGGCGCAGGGGCACGCGGGCGCCGAGCGTGTCCGCCAGCCGCGAGATGATCTGCGTGCCGAGCAGCGAGTGCCCTCCCAGCTCGAGGAAGTCGTCGTGCACGCCGATGGGGGTGTAGCCGAGACACTCCTGCCAGATGTCCGCCACCTGGCGCTCGAGCGTGTGGGTGGGCGCGGCGTAGGCGGTGGCGAGGCCGGGGCGCGCGTGCCGTGCCGCGGGAGGCGTGGGCGCACGCGGCTCGGGGGAGGAGGGCGGTGGCGCGTTGTCCCCGAGCACGTAGCGCTGGCGCTCGAAGGGGTAGGTGGGCAGGGGCACGCGCTGGCGCTGCGTGCCGGTGTGAAGGCCCGTCCAGTCCACGGGCGCTCCCGCGAGCCAGAGCTGTCCCAACGTCCGCCGCGCGAACGCCGCGTCGGAGCCCGGCTCGCGCGGGTGGCGCATCGAGGACACCACGGGCCTGTCCCCGGAGCGCTCCGGATGCCGCGAGGCCAGCGACGCCAGGGTCCGTCCGGGCCCGATCTCCAGGAGGATCGGACCCTGGGCCCCGAGCAGCCGCTTCAGCCCCGCCTCGAAGCGCACCGGCTCGCGGAGGTGGCGCACCCAGTAGCGGGGATCCGTGGCCTCGGCGGGGGTGATCCAATCGCCGGTCACGTTGGAGAGGAAGGGAAGGCGCGGAGCCTTCAGCGCCACGCGCGAGAGCCGGGCCGCGAACGGCGCGAGCACGGGCTCCATCATCGCCGAGTGGAAGGCATGCGAGGTGCGCAGCCGCGTGCAGGCCACGTTCCGCTCGGCCAGGGTGCGCTCCAACCGCTGGATGTCCTCGGTGGGGCCGGCCGCCACGCACAGCAGGGGGCCGTTGATGGCCGCCAGCGACAGCCGCTCGCCGAGCAGGGGCCGCAGCTCGCTCTCGGAGAGGGGGACACTGAGCATCGCTCCCGGCGGAAGGCCCTGCATGAGCTTGCCCCGGGCCGCCACGAGCGCCAGCGCGTCCTCCAGGCTGAAGACTCCCGCGAGGTGGGCGGCGACGTACTCGCCGAGGCTGTGGCCGAGCATCGCCCGGGGGCGGATGCCCCACGACTCCCAGAGCCGGGCCAGTGCGTACTCCACCGCGAAGAGCGCGGGCTGGGTGAGCGCCGTCTGGTCCAGTTGGGCCGCGGCCTCCTCGCGCCGGGCCTCGGGCGGATGGAGGACGAGGCGCAGGTCCAGACCCAGGTGGGGCTGGAGGAGCTGGGCACACTGGTCCAGCGCCGCGCGGAACACCGGCTCGCACGTGTAGAGTTCGCGGCCCATGTCCACGTACTGGGAGCCCTGACCGGAGAACAGGAAGGCCACCGGGGCCTCCTCGCTCCCCGCGCTCCCGGCGAGCACCTGTCCCGGCTGCTGCCCCGAGAGCGCGGCGATCGCCTCCTCGCGGGTCTGACACACCAGTGCCCGCCGATGGGTGAAGGCGCGCCGTCCCACCTGGAGGGTGTGGGCCACGTCGGCCAGCGGCTGCTCGGGGTGTCGCTCCAGGTGACGGGCCAGACGGGTGGCCATGGCCTCGCACGCCGAGGCCGTCCGCGCCGACAGCACCAGGAGCTGGGGCGCTGACGAGGGCGGAGAGGGCTCGCGCGGGGCGGCTTCCTCCAGCACCGCGTGCGCGTTGGTGCCGCCGATGCCGAAGGAGCTGAGTCCCGCCCGGCGGGGCACCCCGCGATCCGGCCAGTCGGCCAGTCGGGTGTTCACGCGGAACGGCGAGCGGTCGAGCTGGGCGCGCGGGTTGGGCGTCTCGAAGTCCAGGCTCGGGGGGAGCTGCTTGTGCTCCAGGGCGAGCACGGTCTTGATGAGCCCGGCGACGCCGGCCGCCGCGTCCAGGTGGCCGATGCTGGTCTTCACCGAGCCGATGGCGCAGGAGCCCGGAGCGCTGTCCTGGCCGAAGGCCTGGGTGAGCGCCGCCAGCTCCATGGGATCTCCCAGAGACGTCCCGGTGCCGTGCGCCTCGAGGTAGGAGATGGTGCTCGCGTCCACCTCGGCCATGCCGTGGGCGAGGGAGATGACCTCGGCCTGTCCCTGGATGCTGGGAGCGGTGTAGCCCACCTTCTGGAGGCCGTCGTTGTTGAGGGCGGTGGCGCGGATGACGGCGCGGATGTTCGCGCCCTCGGCCAGCGCGTCCTCCAGCCGCATGAGCACCACCAAGCCCACGCCACTGCCCTCCACCGTGCCCTGGGCCCCGGCGTCGAAGGCGCGGCAGTGCCCGTCGGGCGAGAAGATGCCACCCTCCTGGTACAGGTAGCCGGACACCTCGCGGGCGCGCGCGGACACCCCGCCCGCGAGTGCCAGGTCGCACTGGCCCGCGAGCAGGTGCAGGCACGCCAGGTGCGTGGCCACCAGCGACGTGGAGCAGGCCGTCTGCACGTTCAGGCTCGGCCCGCGCAGATCCAACTTGTAGGACAGCCGCGTGGAGAGGAAGTCGCCCAGGTTGCCGATGGCCAGCTGGAGCAGTCCCTCGGACGGAGCCACGCCGTTGCGCAGGGCGTCCAGGAGGTAGGTGCTCATGCTGGCGCCCGCGAAGACGCCAATCCGCCCTGGATGGCGCCGCGAGTCGTAGCCCGCGTCCTCCAGGGCCTCCCAGGCGCACTCGAGCAGGAGCCGGTGCTGGGGATCCGTGAGTTCCGCCTCGCGCGCGGTGAAGTCGAAGAACGCCGCGTCGAACAGCGTGGTGTCCTCCAGCGCGCCCCGGGCCTTCACGTAGCGCGGGTGGCGCACCGTCTCGGCGGAGTGGCCCGCGGCGAGCAGCTCCTCCTCGGTGAAGGTGGAGATGCCGCGCTGGCCGCCGCGGAGGTTCTCCCAGAACGCCTCGACGTCGCGGGCCTTGGGGAAACGGCCCGCGAGGCCGACGACGGCGATGCCTTCCGTGGCGTACTTGCCTTCGTCACTCATCGCCCTTGACCTTCTTGGCCATTCGCTTGAGGCGGTTCATGCCTTCCTTGCGCCGCTGGGCCTCGGCCTCCAGCCGGGGCGCCGAGGAGGGGGCCTCGGACTGCTCGGACAGGTGGCGGGCCAGCGCGCTCACGGTGGGGTGGGTGAAGAGGGCGAGCAGCGGCACCTCGCGGCCCAGCTTCTCCTGCAACTTCACCTGCACGCGCGCGGCGAGCAGCGAGTTGCCTCCCAGGTCGAAGAACTTCTCGTCGCGGTCCAGCGTCTCCAGGCGAAGCTCCTGGCGCCACACCTCGGCGATGTCCTGC
>NZ_DASVWK010000556.1:0-2882 GCF_036389735.1 Archangium sp.
ACGTGGTTTCCCCCGCTGGAGCCCGCCGGGCCGGTGATGGCGCGGGGGATTCCGGATGGCCCGGACGAGGACTTCGAGACGCTGCGCCTGACGTTGCTGGGAGCGCTGGCGTGCGCGCGGAGCACGGTGCGCATCGTCACGCCGTACTTCCTCCCGGACTCGGCGCTCATCACCGCGTTGAACGTGGCGGCGCTGCGGGGCGTGCGGGTGGACGTGGTACTGCCCGAGCGCCTCAACCTCACGGTGGTGCAGTGGGCCGCCACCGCGCAGCTCTGGCAGGTGATGCGCCCGAACTGCCGCGTCTTCCTCACCGCGCCGCCCTTCGACCACACCAAGCTGATGGTGGTGGACGGGGCCTGGAGTCTGGTGGGCTCGGCGAACTGGGACCCGCGCTCGCTGCGGCTCAACTTCGAGTTCGACGTGGAGTGCTACGACGTGGAGCTCGCCACGCGTCTGGAGGCCCTCATCGAGGAGCGACTCTCGCGAGCGCGGCTCCTCACGCTGGAGGATCTGACGGGCCGGTCGCTGCCCATCCGCCTCAGGGACGGAGTGGCCCGGCTGCTGTCGCCCTACCTGTAGCCCCGGGCTCGTGCCAGCGCACGTCTCAAGAGGAGACGCGGCCGACGAGGGCGAGGATGTCATCGCCGTAACGCTCGGCCAGCTTGGGGCCCACGCCGTGGATGCGCTGCAACGAGGCCCCATCCCGGGGGCGCGCGGTGGCGATGGCGCCGAGCACCGCGTCGGTGAGGATGCGGAAGGCGGGCACGCGCCGACGACGGGCCTCGGTGAGACGCCACGAGCGCAGGGCCTCCACCAGCTGGGGCGAGGCCGAGCCCACGCCGAGCGTCGCCCCACTGCGCCGGGAGCGATCCAGCGCGCGCACCAGGGCCTCGCGGCCATGAGGAGCCGCCCGAGGCACCGCCACCGGCTTGGCCATGTCCCCCTCGTAGTCCACCTTGGACCGGCGCGGGGCCCTGCGGGAGCTTCTCGCCCCCTTGGCGGCACCCTTGGAGGCGCGTTTGGAGACGCGACGCTTGCGTGCGGGGGCCTCGTCCGGGGGCAGCGGCAGTTGCACCTGGCCCGGTGCGGGCTCGTGCGTGCGCTGGCCGTCGGGCGTGAGCGTCACGCGCTGGAAGGTGATGCTCTGACCGTCCTTCTCGAAGGTGTCCTCGGACAGGCGCAGGAGCCCGGCGCGCACCAGTCCCCCGAGGAGCCGCTCGAAGTCGCGGCGGGGCAGCGCCTCGCCGAAGAGCTCGCGGTGGAGCCGTCCGGTGGCCTGACCGTCGCGCTCGTGAAGCGCCTCGAGGATGCGCGTGAGCGCCTGGGCCTCGCTGGCGGAGGGCTCGCCGAAGCGCAGGGTGGCACAGGACTCGGGCGCGCACACGTCGCACAGGCCGCACTCGGCCCCCGAGTCCTGCACGTCGCCGAAGTGAGCCACGAGGTGTCGCATGCGGCACCCATGCGCCTCGGCATAGCGGGCCATGGCCTCGAGCTGCGACTGCTTGTGCGCGCGCTGCGCCGTGTACGAGGCCGTCCAGCCCGGCCTCCCGCGGCGCACGGACTCATCCGGAGACACCTCCACGCCTCCGTGAATCCACAGCTGCTCGAGCGCCTTGTCGAAGACATCGAAGGCCACGCGGGCCCGGGCGGCGAGCGACTCCTTGGGCTCGGGCTCCTCGCGGGTGGCGCGGTAGAGGCGCTCGAGGACGGAGGGCTCGGGGTAGTCGCGCTCGTGGAAGAACTCGTGCGTGCGCCGGTCGATGAAGGAGTGCAGCAGCACCGCGCGCGAGGGCTTCCCATCGCGGCCCGCGCGACCGAGCTCCTGGTAGTAGCCCTCCAGGCTCGCGGGCAGCGCGGCATGCACCACGGTGCGCACGTCCGCCTTGTCGATGCCCATGCCGAAGGCCGTCGTCGCGACGATGACCTCCAGCCGGCCCCGGAGGAAGGCCGTCTGCACCGTGTCCCGCTCCGAGGCGCTCATGCCCGCGTGGTACATGCCCGTGGGGAAGTGCGCGCCGAGCTCCTCCGCGTAGCGCTCCGCGTGCTTGCGCGTGGCGGCGTAGACGATGGCCGGGCGGTTGTCGGGCTCGTCGAGCAGCTCGCGAATGGCATCACCGCGCTGGCTGGGGTTGAGCTCGCGCGCCTCGATGGCGATGTTGGTGCGCCGGAAGCCGTGGATGAAGGTGCGCGCGGGCTTGTCTCGCGGCCCCTGAAGCCCGAGCTGCTGGAGGATGTCCTGTTGCACCTCCGGCGTCGCCGTGGCGGTGAGCGCGATGACGGGCGCGGGGCGCAGGGTGGGCAGCCGGGCGCCCAGCAGCCGGTAGTCCGGGCGGAAGTCGTGCCCCCACTGGGAGATGCAGTGCGCCTCGTCCACCGCCACCAGCGCGGGCGTGCGCCGGGCCAGCATCTCCACGAAGCCCGGCACCCCCAGCCGCTCGGGCGCGATGAAGAGGAAGTCCAGTCGTCCCTCGAGGTAGTCCACGCACACCTGACGCGACGTGGCCCGGTCCCTCCCAGAGTGGATGCGCTCCGCCGCCAGCCCCAGCGACTGGAGCCGCGCCACCTGATCCTCCATCAGCGCGATGAGGGGGCTGATGACCAGTGTCGTCCCAGCGCGTGCGAGGCCCGGGAGCTGGTAGCAGAGGGACTTGCCCGCTCCCGTGGGCATCACCAGCAGCAGGTCCTTGCCCTCCGTCGCCGCCCGGCACACGGCCTCCTGGTAGGGACGGAAGTCCGAGAAGCCATACACCTCCTGGAGCAGCCCGCGCAGCGCGTCCGGGGGCGTGGGAGCACGGGGTTTGCGCTCGGGTCGCGAGGAGTGGCTGGGCGAGGTGAGGGTGAGCGTGGGGCGTGATGGAGCCGTGGGCGCCGGGACGGGCTCG
>NZ_DASVWK010000557.1:0-10262 GCF_036389735.1 Archangium sp.
TCGATGTCCTCCGGCCCGTACACCCCTCCCTTGATGACGGCCACCGCCGAATTGCCCCGGCGCATCGCCACGATGCCGATGTCCTTGTGGCGCGTGGCCCTGGCGATCACCTCCGGATGGCGCGCCACCAGTTGCGCGGCCTCGAGCGGCTGGAGCGAGCGCGTCAGGTAGACATGGGAGAAGTTGCCGGACTCGATGACCACCGGCTCCGACGGCGCGTAGCCCCCGGTGTCCACCGGGTGCGGCCGGCCGTCGAGCAGCCCCCGCGCCACGTCCTCGGAGAGCGGCGGCACCTCGCCCTTCAGGAGGATGTCCTCCAGCCGCTCCCCCGTGCGCTGCTCGATGGCGTGGCTGTCCACGTGACCGTGGTCCGTGACGAAGACGATGTCGTAGCCGGGCTGCACCGTCCGGGACACGGCGTAGAGCTCGGCGAGGTAGGCGTCCACCCGGCGCAGCTCCGCGAGCGCCAGCTCCGAGTTCGGACCGCGGCGGTGGGCCACCTCGTCATAGTTGCCGAAGACGAGGTAGATGGAGGGCACGCCGCGCACCATGTCCACCAGGGCCTTGGTATGGGCGAAGCTCCACCCCAGCCGCTGGAGGAAGACGCGGCTGATGAGGAAGCCGCGCTCGTGGCGCCAGTCCCGGAGCGCGCGGCCCCAGCGGTACACCTCGGAGACGCAGTGCCACGCATCCTTGCTCAAGGTGCGCAGGTACGAGAGCGGCGTCTGCGTGCGCGCCACGAGGATGCCTTCCATCTCGTGCTTGAAGCCGCGCGCCATGACCTTGAGGTTCGCCAGCGAGCTCATGCACAGGCGGTTGTTGGCCTCGGCCTGGAAGAGCGAGAAGTACGTGTGCCCGCCACCGGACAGCAGGCTCGTCCCGGCGCGGCGCTTCAGCCGCGTCTCGATGGCGAGCGCGTCGGCCGGGGTGTTCATCTGCACCTTGCGCCCGAGCTCCCGATCGAACCAGCTGTAGGCCGGCAGGTTGGGATGGCGCAGACCATAGAGCAGGCCCGCCTGGAAGAAGGGCGTTGAGGCAGGCGAGCCCCAGAACGCATCATCCAGTGAGTAGGCACCCGAGCGGACGAGCTTGGAGAAGAACGGCATCTGCCCGGTCCGGATGGCCGCCTCCAAGTGGACCTTGGGCACTCCATCCAGGTGCACGACGAGCAGCTTGCGTCGACGAGACGTCGACAGCGGGCCGATCTTCGACCCCACACGCCCCACGTACTCTCGAGCCCACGACTGCAACTGCGGGATGATGACTTCGTTCACGGTGTCGTCTCCCCTCCCCCCGCGCCATGATGTGCACGGGGGAGGCCAGCAGCCGGGCGGTCCAGGTGGGGGCCAAGCCAGGTCCGCCGCAGGGCAACCAGCCAGGCAGGCCCCGTGAGCGTCAAGAGAGGCGCACCCATGGGGCGGGTGTCACCTTTTGACGCGTGATGCTGACGACCGCGCTGCTGTTGACGACGCTGGCCACCACCGCCGCCACCCCGAGTGCGCCTTCTGAAGCGACCTCCACTCCGGTGGAGCAGCCGCCGAAGAAGGAGCGGGGGGTGGATGCCATCGTGCTCCCCCTGGTGAGCTACAACTCGGACCTGGGCTTCACCTATGGAGGCGTGGCGGGCGCCTACCTGTACGCCCCGGGCCACAGTCCGTACCAACACGGCATCGCGCTCCAGGCGATGTTCACCAGCCGGGGGCAGCAGAGCCACTACCTGCGCTACGACGGGCCTCAGCTCATCGGGCCCATGCGGCTGGAGCTGCGCCTGGATTACCGGCGCGAGCTGCGCAGCCCCTTCTATGGACCGGGCAACGTGTCCGCGCAGGACTTCCAGGGCGACGAGAACCAGGAGCGCTTCAACTACATCAAGGGCTCGCCGGGCGCGTTCGTGCGTCTGCGAGGCCGGCCCTGGGGGGACACCCACCCCTTCCAGTCCTACGTGGGCTACTCGTGGAAGTACACCGAGGTGGAGCCCTTCGAGTCCTCGGTGCTGGAGGATCTCAAGCCGGTGGGCATCGAGGGCGGGCCCACGGGGCAGCTCATGGCGGGCGTGATGTGGGACACGCGCGACAACGAGTCGGATCCCGTGCGCGGCGGCGTGGAGGAGCTGTCCCTGCGGGTGTCGGGCAGCGCCACCTGGAGCCGCTACCAGTACGCGGGCGTGACGCTGAGCGAGCGGCGCTACTGGCGGCTGGGCCCGCGCTTCATCCTGGCGCAGCGGCTGACGCTGGACGCGCTGTTCGGCGAGGTGCCCTTCTTCGAGTGGGTGAACACGGGAGGGGTGAGCACCTCCGAGGGCATTGGCGGGATGAGCAGCGTGCGCGGCATCGAGCGCAACCGGTTCGCGGGCAACATCAAGGCGTTTTCCAATACGGAGCTGCGCGTCCGGGCCTTCGACTTCAACCTGTTCAAGGCGCCGGTGGTCGTGGGCGGCGTGGCCTTCGTGGACCTGGGGCGCGTGTGGCACCCGGACGTGACGGATGGCCCCTGGTGGATGTGGCACCCGGGCGTGGGCGGCGGCCTGCGGGTGGCACGGCGCGCGGCGGTGGTGCGGTTCGACTACGCCATCTCCCCCGAGACCGGCCGGCAGCGCATGTACCTGAACTTCGGGCACATGTTCTGAAGCTCAGAACCGACGCAGCGAGGACCAGGGGAAGGGCCGCCAGAAGGGCGTCGCCACTTGCTCCGTCTCCAGCGAGAACCAGGGGCCCTCCTTGCCCGGAGAGAGCACGTGGAAGTCCTGCGCCGGCATGAAGCCCTGGCCGAGCAGCGCCACCCGCTCACCCTGGGCGTTGCGCGCCACGTCCAGCACCAGCACCACGTGCCCCGGACTGCCACCCAGCACGAAGAAGTCCCCCGGCCGCACGTCCTCGCGCCGGGGCCGCTGCGCCTCGGCGGCCAGGGACAGCGTCCCCGCGTAGGTGAAGACGAGGTCCAGGTACGCGCGGAACGAGGCGCGCGAGCCATCCGCCGGCCCGCTGCGCACCCAGGTCACCTTGGAGCCGGAGATGCGGGCGCGATCACCCGCCGCGTAGCGCGGCCAGGAGGCCAGGTGCCCACTGGTGAAGCGGTAGGCGATGCGCTCCTTCTGGCCCCGAGACCACTGCCACTCGGCATGGAGCCGGATGACGGAGTCCGCGCACTGCTGGAGATTGCTCGAGCCCACATCCAGCTCGGCCACCGCCGCGAGGGAGGCGTCATCCCCGGCGAGGATCTCCTCGCCTCGGAAGCTCAGCACCGGGGTGCCGGCCGGGCGCAGCGGCAGGTCGCGCAGCCACGCCCCGAAGGAGCCCTCCTCTACCGCCACCCGCTTGTACCCGGCCGGAGGCGCAATCACCTCCGAGAGGGGGCGGATGGGCCGCTCGACGGACAGCCATGAATACCGGGCCCGCTCCTCCCGCGTGGGCTCGCGAGGTCCATCGGAGGTCGCCCCCGCGCCTTCCGGGAGCCCCAGGAGGACGGCGAGCGAGGTGAGCAGCAACAGGCGGTCGAAGGTCTTCGGCACGGGCCTATCGTACGGCGTCGAGCCAGGAGCGCAGCTTCCCGTCCGGCTGAGCCTCGCCGCGCACGCCCGGCTCCACCTCGAGCTCCAGCGTGTGGAAGCCCCGCGCGCGGATGCCCTCCAGCAGCGCGGCCCGCTTCTCCGCGTCCGGGGAGAACAGGATGCACCCGTCCCCTCCTCCGGCGCCGGACTGCTTGCCCACGCTCCCGTACGCCGAGGCCATCCCCAGCACCCGACGCATGGGCTCGGTCTCCAGGGGACCCAGCTCCTGGAGGAGCGCGTGCTGCTCGCGCACGGCCTCGGAGAAGGCGCGGAAGTCCCCGCCCCCGAGGCCCACTTCAATCTCATGTCCCAGTGCGTCCGAGCGCTCCACGAAGGCCCGGCGCCCCGCCTCGCCCATCTTCGCCTCCACCTGCGAGATGAGCACCCGCGTCGAGGCGCTCTCCCCGGTGAAGGCATACCCCAGGGACACCTGGGGGGCCGGCAGCCGCCACACGTCCACAGCGGGGGCCGCGTCCACCGCCGCGCGGAAGCCGCCGGCGCTCGACGCCTCGATCAGCCCCGCCACCTCGAAGCGGCGGTAGCGCACGATGCCCCCCGCGTAGCTCGCGGCCACGTCCCCGCCGCTGCCCTTCCCGCCCTGCGCCGCCGCGTGCGACACCAGCGCCACCTTCAGCGCGTCGAGCTTCTCCTCCAGCACGAAGCGCATCGCGTCCGCCGCCAGCACCGTGGCGCACGCGCTGCCACCCATGCCCAGCTTCTTCCCGTTGGGCCCCACCGCCGACGGAGCCACCGCCAGATCGAACCCCACGGACTCGCGCCCGTGCAGCCGCAGCGCCTCGTCCAGCGTGCGCGCCACGAAGGAGAAGCCCGGGGACACCTCGCCCCAGCGCACGCCCCGTGGCGTCGTCCGCCCATAGAGCGTCCCCTCCTCCAGGCAGATGTGCACCTGGCTGTCCCAGCGCCGCCGCACCATGGCCGACGTGCGCGGGCCCACCGCCGCCACGCGCGACACGCCGCCCCACAGCACGGCGTACTCGCCGGAGACGAACAGCTTGCCTGGGGCCGAGAGCGCACGCTCCATTAGAAGAGGTGCTCCGTCTGGAGCTTCGCGTCACCGCCCGGCACGCACCGCACCACGTCCGTGGCACCACAGGCCATCGCCACCGCCTCGGCCGCCACCTCGTGCGCCGCGTCCGTGAGGATGCACGGGTTGGGGCCCGCATCCAGCGTGAACCACACCGGAACGCCCTTCTTGCGCTGCTCGCGCAGGGAGTGGATCAGCTCCAGCGTCTTGGGCAGCAGGTAGCAGAGCGGCGGCTCCGCCGCGAGCGACGTGGCATGCATCCGCCACGCGTTGCGCTCGCACATCTCGCCCAGCGCCTGGAGATCCTTCCGGGCGAGGAACTCACGGGCGCGCACCACCTCGGCCTCGGCGTCCTTCACCCACGCCGAGTAGTACGGGCTGGTGTCCACCGCGTTCTTCATGCCGTCGCGCGACTTCACTTCCTTCTCGTCGCGGTTGACGATGGCCACCACCATGCGCAGCTCCGGCCAGTGCTTCTCGTCGAAGCGCTGCACCGCGTAGCTGTCCGTGCCATCCGCGCGCTCGCCCCGCATCCACTCGCAGAAGCCACCCTGCACGCTGCGGCACGCCGAGCCGCTGCCCAGCCGCGACAGGAGGCTCGCCGCCCTCGGATCCGCCGGAAGCCCCGCCGCCGCGCGCGCCGCCACCGCCAGCGCCGCGAAGCCCGCCGCGCTGCTGGCCAGGCCCGCCGCCGCCGGGAAGTCCCCGCGCGACACCATCCTCGCCGGGCCGAGCTTCTGGCCCTTCGCCTCGGCGCGCACCACCTCCAGCACGCGCAGCACGCGGTCCCGCTCGCTGCCCTTGGCCACGTAGCCGTTGAGCTCCACCTCGTCCTCCGAGCCCACCCCGAAGGCCACCGTCGTCCGCACCGACAGCGGCGAGAGCGTCATCGAGAGGCTCGACTGGTGGGGGAGGATGAGCGCGTCATCCCGCTTCCCCCAATACTTCACCAGCGCGAGGTTCGGGTGCGCGAGGGCTGTCGCCTTCATGCCGCTCCCCTTGTCGCTCCCTCGCGCGGGCCCGCGAGCTGGCTGTCGAAGCAGCGGATGCCGAGCCGCGTCAGCTCGTGCACCACCGGCCCCGTGTCCTGGAAGAGGCCGATGACGGCGCCGCCATCACCTCCGGCCCCCGTCAGCTTGGCGCCCAGCGCGCCCATGTTGCGCAGCCGGTGCACCATGTCGTCCAGCCCCGGCGAGGACAGGCCCAGCGCCGCGAGCAGGCCGTGGTTGACGTTCATCACGTCGCCCAGCGCCTCCAGATCGCCCTCCTCCACCGCCTCGGCGCCCTCGCTGGCCAGCAGGCCGATCTCCCGGAAGACGCGCTGGTAGCGATCCGGCCAACGCTTCTGGCGCTCGCGCAGCGCGCCCACCGTCAGCTTCGTCGGGCTGCGCGCGCCCGCCATCACCACCACCAGCCGCACCGCCTTGGGGCTCTCCACCACCTTGGCCCGGCCCTGCTCCGCGCCCGGCTTGCGGCGGTAGAGGATGAGCTGCTCCATGGCGCTCGTGGTGTGGTCCACCCCCGAGGGCGTGCCGTGGAACTCCTGCTCCATCTCCCAGGCCACGGCCGCCACCTCGGACGCCGTCGCCTTGCGGCCGGCCGCCTGGAGCAGCACCCGCGAGCACGCCACCGACAGCGCACCCGAGCTGCCCAGACCCATGGACAGCGGCAGGTCCGTGTCGAACGACACCTTCACCCCGGGATCGTCGCAGGCCGCCGTCGCTCGCGCGAAGGCCGCCTTGAGCACCTTGCGCTGCTCGGGCGTCAGGGCATCCGGGATGACGAGCTGGCACTTGTTCGAGGGCTCACCGCGCGCCGTCACACCGCGCGACAGGGGCCCGGCCAGGGCCGGGTAGCCGTACACCACGCTGTGCTCGCCGAGGAGGATGACCTTGCCAGAGCCGAAGCCCACCAGGGGGGAAGTGTTGTTCGTATCCATGGATATCCTGTCAGAAGGTGTGCTTCAGCCCTCGGTGCCCGTGGCGGCGCGGAAGTCCTCTTCCGACAGCGCGTCGATGATCTCCCGCGCCTTCTCCACCTTCACGTGCCCCGCCGTCACCAGCAGCTCGGCGATCTTCTCCACCCAGTCGCCCCGCGCACCCGCCGTCACCGCCACGCACCGCGCGTGCATCGCCATGTGGCCCTTCTGGATGCCCACCGAGCCCAGCGCCCGCACCGCCGCGAAGTTCTGCGCCAGGCCCACCGACGCGAACACCATGGCCATCTCGCGCGCCGACTCCACGCGCAGGATCTTCATGGCCACCTGCACGCCCGGGTGCACCTTGATGGGACCGCCCACCGTGCCCAGCGCCATGGGCAGCTCGATGCGACCCACCAGGTGCCCGTCCTCCACGTGCCACGTCGACAGCGGCCGGTACTGCCCGTCCCGGCAGGCGAAGGCGTGCGCCCCCGCCTCGATGGAGCGCCAATCCTGGCCCACGGCGATCGCCGCCGAGTCGATGCCGTTCATGATGCCCTTGTTGTGCGTGCACGCCCGGTAGGGGTCCGCCAGGGCGAAGCGGCTCGCCTGGTAGATGCCCTCGGCGATGGCCTCGCCCGGCATGTCGAAGTCCGCCAGCATCGGGACCGGAATGTGGCACGTGGCGCGCGCCAGCCGGCGGTCCGCCAGGTTGGAGAGGATGCGCAGGAACACCTTGCCGCCGGTGAGCTGCTCCAGCAACGGGGCCACGCCCTCGGCCATGGTGTTGATGAGGTTGGCCCCCATCGCCTCCTGCGTGTCGATGATGAGGTGCACCACCAGCAGCGGCTCACCGCGCGGGCCCTCGGGGGCCGGCAGCACGCGCACCTCGATGTCCTTGCAGCCCCCGCCGCGCTTCACCATCGACGGGTGGAAGCTGTTGGCCAGCGCGAGCAGGGCCTCGCGGGCGGCGAGGATCTTCTTCGTCGCCTCGGTGGGATCCCCGTAGCGGGTGAGCTGCACCTGGCCGATCATCACCGGAGCGTCCGCGTCGGCGATGAAGCCGCCCGCCTCGCGGACGATCTTCGAGGCGAAGGACACCGCGGCCACCACCGACGGCTCCTCCACCGCCATGGGCACCAGGTAGTCCCGGCCGTTGACGAGCATGTTCAGCCCCAGCCCCATCGGCAGGGAGAACGTGCCCACGGCGTTCTCGATCATCTTGTTGGCCAGACCCGGCTGGAGCGCGCTGATGCCCTGGAGCTGCGCGAGGTCCATCTCGTCCAGATTCAGCATCTGGGAGAGCTTCTCGTGCCGCTCGACCATCGACAGCTTGTGGAATCCAGACAACCGGGACGTCAGCGTTTCAGACATTATCTTCTCTCTCCACCGCGCAAGGCACGTTCGAGGTCGGCGGGAATAATCCCTACAGTGCCGCGAGCCAGTCCTTCAACTGCCCCAGGATGACCCGGGGCTTCTGCCGCAGTTCACCACAGGTTCGGCTGCCAGTGAGAACGAGCGCCTGCTTGAGGCCGGAGAGGATGATGTCGAGCGCCTGCTCGGCCCCCTCCAGTCCCCGCTCCTGCTGGGCGCGGAAGAGGGGCAGCGCCATGCCCGCCAGGTCCGCGCCCAGGGCGAGCACCTTCGCCGCGTCCAGCCCGGTGCGCAGTCCGCCCGAGGCCACCAGCCGGACGTCCGGGCCCACGCTGCGCCGCACGGAGGCGATGGCGGCCGCGGTGGGAATGCCCCAGCTGGAGAACTCGGCGCCCACCTGGGCCTGGGTGCCCGTGGCGCGCAGCTGCTCCACGCGCACCCACGAGGTGCCGCCCAGCCCGGACACGTCCAGGTTGCGCACCCCCAGTTCCACCAGCCGGCGCGCCACCTCGGGGCCGATGCCGCACCCCGTCTCCTTCACCAGCAGGCGCGAGCCGAACGCGCGCACCAGCCCCTCCACCACCTTGTAGCCACCGCGGAAGTCCCGGTCGCCCTCGGGCTGGGTGAGTTCCTGCCCGGCGTTGAGGTGCAGCGCCATGCCGTCCGCGCCAATGGCGTCCGCCAGCTTTCGCACCCCGTCCACGCCCAGCCCCACCGCCTGGTACAGGCCGATGTTGCCCAGCAGCGGCACCGTGGGCGCCACGTGGCGCACCTGGAAGGTCTCCGTCAGCTGCGTGAACTCCGACATCGCCCGCTGGCTGCCCACGCCAAAGGCCAGTCCGTGCCGCTCGGCCAGGGTCGCCAGGTCCCGGTTCACCACCCCGGCCCGCTCCGTGCCTCCCGTCATGCCGGTCACCAGCAGCGGGTAGCGCAGCCGCTTGCCCAGGAACTCCGTGGACATGTCCACCTCGTCCACGGCCATTTCCGGCATCGCGCAATGCACCAGCCGCACGCACTCCAGCAGCGTGGTGTTCTCCGACGGCTCTACATCGCCGGTCGCGCACAGGTCGAGGTGAGCGTCCTTGCGCTTCGCCGTCTCACCTGTGAGTCCCTCATGACCTTTGGAAGGCATGTGTCTGGAAAATTCCGATGAAGTTGAGAGCGTCCGTTATTTCTAGATTCAGAATCCAGATTCCCTAGCAAGCGAGGCAAGCAGGCGCAAGCCATGGCTGTACGACAAGGACCCCCACGGTATGTCCATGGACGGACAGAGAGGACGGAGGGTATGAGGGCGGCGTGAGCACTCCCGCGCCCAAGGTGGTCGTCTTCCTCCACAGCGGAGACTACGACCGGGTCCATCAGGGGCTGGCGATCGCCGCGGCGGCGGTGGCGGCCGGACGGCGTGCCGAAGTGTACCTCTTCTGGTGGGCCCTGGAACGCTTCCTCCAGGGGCGCCTGGACGAGCCGGACTTCACCCCGCCGCGCGAGGACGTGGTGGACCGCTTCGAGACGAGGCGCCTGCCCACGCTGCGCACGTTGTTGGAACACCTGCGCGAGTCCGGACTGGCCACGGTCCAGGGCTGTACGGGCTCCCTGGGGGCCCTGGGCGCCGAGGCCCAGGCCGATTCCCTGGCTGATAAAGGGCCCATCGACGGTTGGGTCGGCTGGAGCGCCATCCTCCAGAGGACCGCGGGCGTGGTGGACCGCTTCTACCTGTAGTCCGGCTCGTTTGACGCGTCCTGTCGCCTGCTTAGGTTTCCTTGAGCCCCGAGAGGGGGAAAGGAAAGGCAGGGCAACCTCATGCGTGCTGGCGGGATGTATGGATCGTCGATGACCCGGGAGGGACCGGGCCCGCGCGGGAGCGGCTGGGGCCACCGGCTCGGCAACGCGCTGAAGACGACGGTGCTCCTGGCTGGCCTCACGGCGCTGCTCCTCGTGGTGGGCGAGCGCCTGGGAGGCCCCCGGGGACTCGTCTTCGCGGGCTTCTTCGTCGTGGTGATGAACTTCGCCTCGTACTGGTTCAGCGACCGCATCGCCCTGGCGATGCACGGGGCGCAGCCGCTGGAGTACGCGCAGGCGCCGTGGCTGCACCAGATGGTGGAGCGGCTGGCGGCGCGCGCGGGCATGCCCAAGCCCAAGCTGTACCTGCTGCCCACCCGGACGCCCAACGCCTTCGCCACGGGCCGCAACCCGTCGCACGCCGCGGTGGCGGTGACGGCCGGCATCGTGGAGATCCTGGACCGGCGGGAGCTGGAGGGGGTGCTGGCGCACGAGCTGGCGCACGTGAAGAACCGCGACACGCTCATCGGCACGGTGGCGGCCACGCTGGCGGGCGTCATCAGCTACGCGGCGCAGATGCTCTTCTGGTTCGGCGGCTC
>NZ_DASVWK010000558.1:0-43735 GCF_036389735.1 Archangium sp.
CGCGACACGCTCATCGGCACGGTGGCGGCCACGCTGGCGGGCGTCATCAGCTACGCGGCGCAGATGCTCTTCTGGTTCGGCGGCTCCATGCTCAGCCGCGATGACGACGAGGAGGGCGGGCTGGGCCACGCGCTGGGCAACCTGGGCGTGCTGCTGGTGGCGCCCATCGCCGCCACGCTGCTCCAGCTCGCGGTGAGCCGCTCGCGCGAGTACGGCGCGGATGCCACGGGCGCGGAGTTGTGCGGAGACCCGGACGCCCTGGCGGACGCGCTGCTGAAGATGGAGCGAGGGGCGGAGCTGATGCCCTACGACCGGGCACCAGCCACCTCGCACCTCTTCATCGTCAACCCGCTGTCCGGCGGCGCCATCATGCACCTCTTCTCCACGCACCCGCCCATCCCCGAGCGGGTGCGCCGCCTGCGACAGATGGGCGCCCGTACGGGGGCTCGCCGCTGGCGCGACGCCTGGGCGTAGGGGTGGGGCCTACCCGACGGCCGACACGGGCGGCTTCCTGTCGGTCGCGGGCAGCACGGGGGCCACGTCGTCGAGCTTGTCGAAGTGCTCGAAGGGGTTCTCCAGCATCTCGCGCAGGGTGTTGGCCAGGATGCCGGCGTGGAAGCCGTCGATGAAGCGGTGATCGAACGTGGCGTTCACGTTCATGATCTTCCCCACCACCACCTTGCCGTCCTCCACCACCGGCGCGTCCTTGATGGCGCCCGGGGCGATGAAGATGGGCACGCGCGTGTAGGGCACCAGCGGCACGTACGCCGTGTCCAGCCCCAGCGAGCCCACGTTGGTGACGATGGCCGAGCCGAACGCATCCCGGGGCATGCCCGCCCACGTCATGTTCCAGTTCAGCGTGTACATGAAGAAGGACATCAACCAGGTGAACATGTTGAGGAAGAGGTAGGGGATCTTCTGGATGGAGCTCTTGCCCTTCTCCATCATCTCGTCCTTGCGCTGGCGGACCTTCTGCACGGCGGCCTCCATCTCGGCGGCGATCTCGCGCAGGGACTTCTGCTCCGCGTCGTCGATCTTCGCCGAGGTGAGGTCCACCTTGCCGCCATCCGTCTGCACCACCAGGGTGGAGATGGTGACCCGCTGGCGCAGGTAGATCTTGTTGAAGCGCAGGATGGCGTTGGCGTCCGGGCAGCGGCGCAGCGCCTCGGCCATGGCCTTGGTCACCAGATGCGTCACGGTGAGGCGGACGCCCGTCTTCTGACGGAAGGCCTCGATGTAGGCCACCGCCTTGTCCATCCGCAGCGTCATCGACCCGTACACGGACGGGTCGTACGAGGTCTTCCAGCTTCCGATCGCGAGCTTGCGGAAGCTGGAGATGTTGTCCTTGGGAACGAGTTCCAGGTGCGCCATGACGCGGGGGTCCTCCAGAAACGATACGCGAGCCCTCCAGCATCGCGTTTTCCGGCGTCCGGAGAAAGCCCCCCGCCCCACTCACCACCACCCAGGCCCGGTAGGCACCCCGGTATCACCGCTCCTCACTTGAGGAACGGCTCGTACCCGGGTCAGGGGCGGAGGAACGGGGAGGGGCACGATCCGTCGGCCGGAGGGCAGGCGACGAGCCCTATTGACGTCCCGCCGCCTGACGCTAGGCTGCGCCGCTTTTTGCATCATCCCTGGAGGTCCCCCTCGTGCTGGTCGCACTCCTCATCATCGTCTCACTGAGCTTCCTCGCGGCGCTCGGCTACATCTTCTTCGGCCCGAAGCAGGCCGCGGTCGTCTCCTCGTCCAACACCGTGAGGGGCGAGCTGGACGCCGACTCCAAGGCGCGCGCCACCCGGCTGGAGGCGGACCTGGAGCGCAAGCGCAAGGAGCTGGATGAACAGCGGACGCAGCTCCAGGACGTGAAGGAGCAGCTCAAGCAGGCCAAGCGGAAGATCTACGAGCAGAAGGAGTCGGACAAGGGTGAGAAGGACCTGGCCCGGGCCCGCATCGAGGTGGAGCGCAACGCCTCCACGCAGCTCGAGGTGGTTCGGGGCGAGCTGGCCCAGGCCGAGGCGGAGATCGCCCGGCTGAAGTCGGAGATGGAGCCGGGTCGTGGTCGCCGTGCCCCCGCCCCCGTGGCCGCTCCGGCCGCGACCACCACGCCGGCGCCCCAGCAGCAGCTGTCCGCTCCGGCGAGTGAGTTGGTGGTGAACGCCACCACCACCGTGACGCCCACCGCCGCGGCCCCCGTCGAGCCGGCCGCCGAGAAGGGCGCGCGGCGCTACCGCGACCTGAACGACGCCGACCGCGAGAAGATGGAGCGGCTGGAGGCCACGGCGAACAAGGAGCGCAGCCGGGCCGCGGAGCTCGAGCGCGAGCTCAAGCGCGTGCGTGGCCGCGCCGACTCGCAGCAGCGCATCTTCGCCGCCAGCAAGAGCGAGCTGGATCTGGTGAAGGACAAGTACAAGGCGCTGGAGAAGCGCCTGAACCGCACGCTGCTGGAGCGGGATCTGCTGCGCCGGGCCATCAAGGACCTGGAGAAGAAGACGGGCATGCTGGCCGAGCGCACGGAGCTGACGCCGGACGAGATGGCGGCCAGCGACCGGAAGGTGGAGGACGCCGCGCAGGCCCGGGCGACGGCCGAGGCCGCGCAGCAGCAGGCCGCGGCCGCCGCGACGGAGCAGCCGGGCGCCACCAGTGGCGAGCAGCCCGCTTCGGGCGAGTCCACCGCGGAAGAGAAGCCCACCGTCCCGACCGCGTAACACCCCAGCGGAACCACCCCAGTGGAATCACCCCTCTCCCCCTAGGAGAGGGGTGAGGGTAGCGGGGGCCTCGGATTGAATCCGAGCCCCCGACCCACGGCCCCCAGCTCAGTCCAGCGGTGCCGGCGTATAGATGACCAGGTCTCCCAGGGTCGTCCGCTGGCGCCCATCATCATCCAGACCGCCCGCGATGAGCACCGAGCCGTCCTCCAGCACCGTGCACGTGTGCTGGTGACGCTGCCGCTCCAGCATGGGCAACCCGAACATCACCGGTGTACCCCCCTCCTTGCCCGGGACGAGCAGCTCTCCCTGGGGGGCGCTCACGAGCCCGTTCGCGGTGGAGCGCAACCCACCGAGGGTCAACACCCGCCCGTCCGGCAGCGCCACCGCGCACGGCTCGCTCCGGGCGAACACCTGAGGGCCAGCCGTCACCCGCGTGGCCTCGCCCGAGGAGATGACCTCCGAGGACGCCAGGAGCCGTGGGGCGCTCTCCACGCCCTCGGCGGAGTCATGACCGCCGACGAACAGCAACTGCTCCGAGCCGCCGAAGGGCACGAGCGCCGCGTCGCGCCGGGGCTCCCGGAGCCGAGGCCCCTCGCCCGCGGGTGCGAAGGTGCCGCCCTCGTACGAGAAGAACAGCACCTCCGGCCGCAGCTCCCGCCCATCCGAGCCGCCCACCACGGCGATGCGCCGACCGTCCCGCACCGGCATCACACCCATGCCCACGCGCGGCACGGGGGTGCCCACGGAGAACACCCTGTCCGTCTCGGGGTCGAAGCCCTCGGCCTCCGACACCACCGTCCCCCCCGGCCCCACGCCGCCGACGAGCAGCACCCGCCCGCCCGAGTCCGCGGCCGCCGCGTGGTGGCTGCGTGCCGCCTTCAGCTCCACGAGCGTGGACGTCCGCCGCGCCACGTCCAGCACCAGGGCGCTCCGCACGGGCACCGTGCCCTCCACCGATCGCACTTCACCACCCGCCAGCAGCACCTTGCCGCCCGGCAGCCGCGTCGCGGTGTGGAAGGCGCGCGGCGAGGCCCGGAAGTCCCCGCCCTCCCCCGTCCCCAACGTGAGGGCCTGCTCCAACGTGCCCGTCACTGGATTGAAGAGCTCCGCGGAGGACAGCGTGGAGCCGTCCTCGTTCAGGTCGAGCTGGAAACCTCCGGCCAGCAGCACCCGGCCGTCCTCCAACACCGTCGCGGTATGGCCCGCGCGAGGCTCGGCGAGCGAGGTGCACGCGTCCTTGGCGCTCCCCGGCCGCACGTACGTCCCCACCCGGCGCACGGCGACGCGGACCGTGGGGCGAGGAGCCTCCGCCGACTCCGGCACCTCGAAGGGGTGCGAGCGCCCCAGGGCCACCACGCGGCCTCCCTGCTTGGGCAGGTCCGTGTACCCGCGCACCTCCAGCACCCACCCCTTCCCCACGGGGACGGCTGGCAGCTCCTCCAGCCCCCGCTCCACCAGGGAGAAGCGCACCACGGGCTCCATTCCCGGGCCGGTGACGCGGAAGCGCAGGTACCGGACCCCATTCAGCGCGGGGGTGCCAGCGCACACCTCGGTGAGGAGCTTCGCCTCGTAGGGGGCCTGCCGGGGCCCACAGGCCGGGAGGACACCCAGGGCGGCCACGGCGAGCACGCGGCACAACCGCCGCTCCCACGCCTTGCGAACCGGTGAGCGAGCGCTGCCCTGTCCCAGGCCCCGACCGGCGGGCAAGGTCCGCCCGTTGATACTCAGCACCATGGCGCTCCCCTTTTACGGTTTCCGGCCACGGCGCAGGCAAAGATGGCTTGCGCTCGGACCGTGGCGAGCGTAGCGATGGGCTCCGGTCGTGGTCAACGCGGCCCCTGTCTCCTGATGAAGCTCTCGCTCGCCACGCGCATCTTCCTGGGCTACGCGGTGGTGCTTGCCACCTTCGGCGGGGTGTCCCTGTTCAGCGTGGCCGAGCTCCACCGCAACCGGCTGGAGATCCGCCTGGTGAGCCAGGGCTACCTCCAGCTCTCGCAGGACGCGGCGGCCCTGGAGTCCTTCCACACCAACCAGGAGAAGGACACCGAGCGTCTGCTCGACGAGGGCAGCGTGGAGACGCGGCGGGCCCTCATCCGGCTGGCGCGGCTGTACTTCCCCGCCCTCATGGCCCAGCGGCTGGAGGCGGCCCAGGCCCGGGCCCGCGAGGTGCGAACCCTGGCGCCCACGGGCGAGGTCCACTTCGTCCAGGACCTGGAGGCGCGCTTCGGCGAGCTCGCCAACCGCTACCAGGCGTATGGGCTGGCGGCGAACGCCGTCTTCACGGTGCTGGCCGACGAGAGTCCCGCCCCGGGCGAGCTGGCCCGGACCACCTCCGTGCTGCGCCAGCAGGAGGCCTCCATCGGCCGCGACATCCGCTTCCTGCGTGCCGCCCTCAGCAACCGTATCAAGGAACGCGTGGACGGCGCGGAGGACCGGGAGCGGCGCACGGGTCTGGCCATCATCACCCTGTCCGTGCTGGCCATCGGCGTGGGCCTGGGCGCCACGGCCTGGAGCGCGCGCGCGCTGCGCCCGGTGCGCACCCTCATCGAGGGCGTGTCGCGCATCGGCCGGGGCGACTACAGCGCGCAGCTGGGCGTACGCGGCGAGGACGAGGTGGCGGTGCTGGCACGCGAGTTCGACGCCATGGCCCGTTCGCTCCAGGCGCGCGAGGCCCAGCTCAAGGCCCAGGCCGAGGCCCTCATGCGCGCCGAGCAACTGGCCGCCGTGGGCCGCATCTCCGCGCAGGTGGCCCACGAGGTGCGCAACCCCCTGTCTTCCATCGGCCTCAACGTGGAGCTGCTCCAGGACGCCTTCGCGCACGCCACCTTCGAGTCGCCCGAGGAGGCCCGCGAGTCGCGTGAGCTGCTCGTCGCCGTCACCCGCGAGGTGGACCGGCTCACCGAGGTGACGGAGCAATACCTGCGCATGGCCCGCCCGCCGAGGCCCAGCCTGGAGCCCACCGACGTCACCGACGTGCTGGTCAGCGTGCTGGACTTCTCACGCGAGGAGTTGGAGCGCGCTGGCGTCGAGGTGGCGCGCGACTTCACCCCGGACACCCCACGGGCCCTGGCCGACGAGGGCCAGTTGCGCCAGGTGTTCCTCAACCTGCTGCGCAACGCGCGCGAGGCCATGAGCGACGGGGGCCGGCTCACCATCTCCACCCGGGCGCACGAGCGCGAGGTGGAGGTGGCCCTCCAGGACACCGGGCGCGGCATGACCGAGTCCGTGCGCCACCGCATCTTCGAGCCCTTCTTTTCCACCAAGGAGGACGGCACGGGGCTGGGCCTCGCCGTCTGCCAGCAGATTCTCAAGACCCACGGAGGCGCGCTCTCCTGTCAGAGCGAACCCGGCCGGGGCACCACCTTCTTCGTCAAGCTTCCACGCGCATGAGCTTCAGCTACTACCGCGACGAGCTGGCCAATGGCCTGCGTGTCGTCACCGTCGAGACCCCGCACCTGCACACCGCCCTGCTCGCGGTGTACGTGCGCACCGGCAGCCGTCACGAGACGGTCGCCACCAACGGCGTCAGCCACTTCCTGGAGCACCTCTTCTTCCGAGGCACCGAGGGCTGGCCGGACACCATCAAGATGAACACCGCCGTGGAGGAGGTGGGTGGCAACCTCAACGGCGTCACCACCCGGGACCACGGCTACTACTACACGCCCCTGCACCCGGCGCACCTGGACGTGGGGCTGGCCATCCTCGGGGACATGCTCACCCGCCCCCGGCTCACCGACATGGAGGTGGAGCGGCGCATCATCCTCGAGGAGATGCTCGACGAGGTGGACGAGAAGGGCCGGGACATCGACATCGACAACCTGTCCAAGCGGCTGCTCTTCCCCCACCACCCGCTGGCCTTCAAGATCGCCGGCACGCGCGAGTCCGTCTCACAGCTCACGCACCAGCAGGTGCTGGAGCACTTCGCGCGCCACTACGTCACCGGCAACCTGGTGGTGACGGCGGCGGGCCGGGTGAAGCGCGACGAGGTACTCTCCCTGGTGGAGCGCCACTTCGCGCGGCTGCCCCGGGGCGCCGCGAGCCTCGACACGCCGCCGCCCCTCTCGCCCCCGGGCCCCAACTTCCACGTCGTCACCCACGACGAGGCCCAGACGGAGTTCCGCATCAGCTTCCGCACCGTCCCCGAGCACCACGACGACTGGCCCGCCCTGCAACTGCTGCGGCGCTTCCTGGACGACGGCCTGTCCTCGCGGCTGCCGTTCGAGATCGTGGAGAAGCGGGGGCTGGCGTACTCGGTGCACGCCTCGCTGGAGGCGTTCCACGACGCGGGCATCTTCGAGATCGAAGCCGCGAGCGCGCCGGACAGGGCCTCGCAGGTGGTGGCGGAGACGTTCCGGGTGCTGGGCGAGCTGTGCGAGACGGCGGTCAGCGAGGAGGAGATGGAGCGGGCCAAGCGGCGGCACCGGATGCTGCTGGAGTTCTCGCAGGACTCGCCGGGCGAGCTGGCCGGGTGGTTCGGCGGCACGGAGCTGTTCCGCCAGCCCGAGTCCTTCGGTCGTCGCGCGGACATGGTGGACGCCACCACCGCGGCCCAGGTGCGCGAGGTGGCCCGGCGCTACTTCGCCCGGGAGAACCTCACCGTGGTGGCCGTGGGCCAGCGCAAGGGCATCAAGGCCCTGGAGAAGGTCGTGGACGCCGCCGAGGGCCTGCCCTCGTCCAAGTGAAGCGCCAGGAGCTACCCGGCGAGCGCGTAGTTCTCCAGGAGTTCCAGATTGCTGCGCACGGCGGGCTCGACGTTCCTCACATGGATGGGCGTGCGCAACGCCCACGCGAGCCGCAGGGGCTCGAAGAGCAGAGAGTGCAGGTAGCTTTGCGTGAGGATCCGCAGGCCACTGAAGTCGAGCACGATCGGCTCACGCCGGAGGATGCGCGGCGTGATTTCGTTCTGAGCGAGCTGGATGGCGGCGGGAGTGTTCTCCGCCTGCTTCTGGATCTCGAAAACGGTGGCTTCGGGCGGTGCGGGATCGAACCGGACCCAACGGTGGACGGCACGCTGGGGGGTGCG
The DNA here is from genome assembly GCF_036389735.1 of Archangium sp. Classification (GTDB taxonomy): domain Bacteria; phylum Myxococcota; class Myxococcia; order Myxococcales; family Myxococcaceae; genus Archangium. The sequence goes on from NZ_DASVWK010000558.1 coordinate 7,732, forward strand.
CGCCTTCGCCCGCTCCTTGATTGTCTCGATGAGCGCGGGATAGTCGACCACGCCTCCAACGGGCAGCTCGAACACGACAAGCGTCCCGGGGAAGCCAACGCCACGCGGCTCGATGAAGCGCAAAGCATGATTGCCCTCCTCGTCGACCCACCCGGACAGCAGGAGCGTGGCCCCCCGGGTCGCGATGAGCAATGTGCCGCCCGTCAGCTTGGCCATCTCCGCGATGAAGAAGAGGCCCATCCCGGCGTTCTGCTGAGTGCCTGTGAGCCCCTCCTCGAACGTTCCCGAGATGTGAGGCCAAAGCGATTTCTCGAGCGCCGCTTCAGCGTCCGACAAATTGGGGTGCAAGGTGCGCAAGCTGGCCGGAATGCCAATCCCCGCATCGGCAACGGCGAGTTGCAGCATCGGCCGACCACTCTCCTCATTCCAGAGTTCCGCATGAACAACGCCCCCCTTCGGAGCATGGCTATGCTGGACCACATTCCGGAGGAGTTCCACGATTACGTACCGAAGTGTGAGGCGTGTGTCTTCCCACTGCTCTTCGGGAACAAGGGCTTTCGAGATCTCATTCGCGAAGGGCTCGATCTTCTCGAAGCTGTCGACCCGCTCAGAGCGGAGGCTCTCTCGAATGTCGACCTGAGAAAATCGGGCAACCGCCTCCAGGTTTCTCCCCCGCTGCACCTGCTCAAGCAGCTTGCGAGCACGTTGAGCAATCGCGTGGGTTTTCTCAGCGGGGACTGTGTCAGTAATGGCCGCACGAACCCACGCGCGCGCAAGAATCAGTAGCTCGAGTTGCTCCGGCTCCGGTCCCGTTCCACTCAGCCACTGAAGGAGTGGAGCAGGGTCTTCCAGGGACAGGGCAAGTGGACGTTCCGGCAACATGACGAATCACCATGTCGACTCACAGGAGCCAAGTCAACGAGAGCGGGACCTACTCGTCCATGGGCTCGAAGTCGGCCTTGGTCGCCCCGCAGTCCGGGCAGTACCACGTATCGGGAATGTCCTCGAAGGCGGTGCCCGGAGCGATGCCAGCGGCCGGGTCGCCCTCGGCCGGATCGTAGATGTGCTCGCAGGCGAGGCAGCGGTAGCGTTTCTTCATCCCCCTTCTCTACCGCGTCTCCCCCGCGGCGGACCAGCACGTCGCCCCGAGCCCCGGCCCCTCGCCATGAACCGACAGCGAGCCGCCCACTCCGGGCCCCTTCTCAGGACTCGCTCGCGTTGAAATAGCGGGTGATGCGGAGCTTCACCGCCAGCGGAGTCACGGGCGCGAACCAGGCGCCGAGGCGGTTGGTGAACCCGGGCACCACCACCGCCCGGCCCTGCTTCAGCGCGCGGTAGCCCGCCTCGGCCACCTGCCGCGCATCGAGCTTCCCGAGCGGTCCGCTGAAGAGGCGGGGTTTCTGGTGCTCCGCCGCCCTCGCGGCGAACTCCGTCTCGGTGAAGCCCGGACACAGGGCCGTCACCTTCACCCCGCTGCCACGCAGCTCCTCGTGGAGCGCGGCGGAGAAGGACAGCACGTACGCCTTGGAGGCGTAATACACGGCCATGAGGGGGCCGGGCTGGAAGGCCGCCGACGAGGCCACGTTGAGCACGTACCCTCGCCGCCGCGCCACCATCGCCGGGACGAGCTCACGGGTGAGCGCGGTGAGCGCCCGGATGTTGAGATCGATCATCCCGAGCTGCGGCTCGTTCGGCAGCTCCGTGAAGGGGCCCGCCAGACCGAAGCCCGCGTTGTTCACCAGCACGTCGATCTCCAGCTGGCGCTCCGTCACCTCGCGCACCACGCTCCGCACGCCCTCGGGCGAGCCAAGGTCCGCGCCCACCACCACGGAGGTCGTCCCATGGGCCTGCTCGAGCTGCGCCGCCAGCGCCTGCATCGGCTCGGTGCGACGGGCTACCAGCACCAGCGCGTACCCCTCGCGCGCCAGAAGGGCCGCCAGCTCCCGGCCGATGCCACTGGAAGCGCCCGTCACCAGCGCGTACTTGCGAGCCTGCACGATGTTTTCCATGACGCCACGCTTCCAAGGGAGCGAGCCCGGCGTCAATGGCCTTCTGGCGCGCGGGGGGTGTACCCTGTGGGCATCCCATGACGGCCTCCTCTCTCGACTGGCGCGCACGATTGGAAGCGTGTGGATTCGAAGGCGCACGGCTCGTGCCCGCCACCTACGCGGCGCAGGTGCTGTGGTCCTGGAGGGAGCCGCTGGCCGCCGAGGCGGCCCTGCGCGAGCACCTGGAGCAGCAGCCCGAGGACAAGGACGCGCTGCAGACGCTGATCTCCATCCTCCGGGAGAGCGGGAGGGCCGACGACATCGCACCGCTCCGCCGACAGCTCCATGAGCGGCGCTGCCGCGACCTGCGCGTCCCCGAGGAGGCTCGCGCCGAGGTGATCGCCTTCCTCGAAGCGGCCGAGACCGGAGCCCCCCCCCCGGAACGCATGGCCGACGCCTACGTCGCCGCGCTCTTCGACGTCTATGCCCCGAGCTTCGATGACAGCCTGCGCGGATTCCTCGCCTATCAGGCGCCCGAGCGGCTCATGGACGCGGTGCGGGAGGCCCTCGGCGAGCGGCGCGCGCTCGACGTGCTCGACCTGGGCTGCGGCACCGGGCTGGCCGGTCCACTCCTGAGGCCATTCGCCCGCCGCCTGGAGGGCATCGATCTCTCGAAGGGGATGCTGGCCAGGGCGAGCGAGCGCCGCGTGTACGATGCGCTCCGGGCCGGGGAGCTCGGCGCGGAGCTCGCCGCGTCCGAGGCGCACCATGACCTCATCGTCGCCGTGGACGTGCTGGTCTACTTCGGCGCGCTGGAAGAGGTCTTCGAGCGCGTGGCGCGGCGGCTCGCGCCCGGAGGGCTGTTCGCCTTCACCGTGGAGAAGGGCACCGAGCCGGGGTACCGGCTCCTACCGACCGCGCGCTACGTCCACCACCTCGACTACCTGCGAGCCTGTGCCCGGGCGGCGGGCCTCCACCCGGTGCTGGAACGGGAGGCCACGCTGCGCAGGCAGGGCGGGCAGCCCGTCATCGGCCACGTGGTGGTGCTCACTACCGCCCGCCGCGCATGATGACCGGACCGGAGGACCTCTTCTTGCGGGGCAGGTTCTTCTTCAGCGCCTTCTGGATGTCCAGGTACTGGAAGTTGTCCGGCTCCTGCTTCAGCGCCTCGCCGATGAGCTTCAGGCCCTGCTCGGCCTTCAAGTGGGTCTTCGCATACAGCTCGGCGAGCGCCACCTTCTCTTCCAGCGTGGCCTGTCGCACCTCCACGAGCCGCTCCAGGGAGGACAGGGCCTTCTCGTCCTCGCCCACCTGTTTCTGGAGGCGCCACATGCGCTTGAGCGCTGGCGCGAAGCGGGCGTTGGCCCCGAGGGCCTGGGCGTAGTCCTCCTTCGCTCGCCGCAGGTCGCCCTGAAGCTCCAGCGCATGGGCCCGGACGTAGAGGGCCCGCACACAATCCGGCTGCTCCTGGAGCGCCCGCTCCACCAGGGTCCGCACCTCGTCCTGCTTCCCCAGCTGGAGCTTCGTCTCGGCGAGCCGGGCGATGAGATCCGCGTTCTGCGGATAGCGGGCCACCGCGTCCGTGAGGAACGTCTCCGCCTCCGCGTGGCGTCCCAGGGCCTCGAGCACCCTCGCCTTCAGGGTGAGCACCTCCGGCTTCACCGCGTCGTCGCCCTGCAACTGCGCCAGGTCCTGCTCGGCGTACTCCGAGAAGCCGCTCTGGAGGAAGTAGCGGGCCCGCAGCACCCGCGCCGACGTGAGCGCCGGCTGTTCGGTGAGGAGCCGGTCCATCAGCCTCGCGGCGAGCACCTCCTCGCCCTTGGCCAGGAGGATCTCCGCCTCCACCACCTTGGCATCCACGTCATCCGGGCGCTTGCTCTGGATGCGCTCCAGGGTGCTGAAGGCGGCCTCATGCTGGCCCTCCAGCGTCTGGAGGTGCGCCAGCTTGAGGATGTCCATGTCCCCGAGGTGCTCCGCGTCGCGCAGCTCCAGGAGCACGTCGATGGACTGGCGCAGGTGACCGTCCTGCTCGTAGCGCTCGGCGAGCTTGCGCTTGATGTCGGGCGCCTCCGAGGGGCTGACGACCATGGCCTGCTTCAGGGCCAGGATGGCCGCGCCGGAGTTGCCCGCGCGCCGATGGGCGTCGGCGAGCAACAGCAACGGCTCGGTCCGGTCGGGCATCAGCCCCGAGGCCTGACTGAGGACCCTGGCGGCCAGCTCGGGTTGTCCGCTGGCGAGCAGGTTCCTTCCCTGATCCAGCTTCTCTTGCGCCGTCTTGTCACGGCTCTGTACGGCAACGGTCTCGGGGTCCTTGCAGGCAAGCGGCAGCAGCAGAGGTAGGACCCAAAGCAGGCGGGGGGCTTTCAAATGCATCGCTGAGATACAGGGTACCGGATGTTATCCTGCGGCGTCGATGGACCCCTTCGTTCGGCGCCTCGTGGAGAGGCTCCATGACCCAACGCGCCCCCTGTCGCGCAACCGACATTTTCACACGTTCGACACCCCCGAGGGTCGGATGGCGATGAAGGTGTACCGACGGCTCAACAGCATCCACAAGGACATCCTCGCCTGTGTGCGGGAGGGCCGGCGCGCCCGGCTCTTCCGTCAGGTGAACGACGAGGGCGAGCACCGCATCGAGCTGCACTTCGAGCGGATCGCCGGTCGGCGCGTGTCCCACCTGAAGGCGGCCGAGCTGGAGTTGCTCGCCAACCTGCCGGGCGTGCGTGACGCGCTCGACGGCGACCTGTGACGCGCGGACTGTGACACCGGGTGGGGGTGGACCCTCACCTGGGGATGGCACGGACGGGCAGCGCCACCGGCCCGCGAAGCCCGATGGAGTAGTTCCATTTCAGCTCCCCTGGGGCGAGGGCGAAGGCCTGGATGAAGTCCACCGTCTGCCGGCGGCGGATGTCCTCGGCCAGCTCGCCGGCCACCTGGCGGATGCTCGCCTCCAACCGGGCGATCGTCTTGTGCGTGAAGGCGTGGCTCACCAGGGCGCGCATCCGGGTGTGATGGGGCGGATCCATCCCCACGAGCGAATCGGCCAGCGGATTGCCCACCCCCGCCAGCCACTCGGGGTTCGCGGCCTGCTGGATGAAGGTGGAGGTGAACAGCTTCGGGTTCTTCAGCACGTACTGCACGTCCTCGTGGCGGCTGACGGCCCAGAGTCCGCCCGGCTCCACCTGCTGGATGGGCTCGTTCCGCAGCCGGGCATAGAAGGGGGACGGGTCCGCCCGGAACTCGGGCGACATCACGTTGACGGGCTCGCGCATGGGCCAGGAGCTTCGAAGAAGCTCGCACGCCGGGTCAAATGCATGAGGGGGCTTGCCCGCGGTCTCACCAGCGCATGGAATGGCCCCGCGAAGCCCTACCGAGGTTGCTCATCATGTCGACATTCACGCGAGCGCTGGTTGCATCCGTGCTCCTCCTGCTCACCGCCTGCCGGCCCCCTGCCCCGGGGACGGGTGAGAATCCGCCCGAGGAGGGAGGCCACCCGCCCGTGGTGGGAGGCCCCCCCCCCCTCCGTGTCCCCGGTGCACCTGGGAGTCCCATGGCCACCGCCGGTCACAACCGGGCCACCGTCACCTGGAGCGCGCCCCTGGATGATGGCGGCGCCCCCATCATCGGCTACCGGGTGTATGCGAGCCCCGATGGGGTGACCGTGTCCGCCAGCGCCGAGGCACGGCAGGTGGTTGTGTCGAGTCTCCGCCACGGCACCGCCTATACCTTCATGGTGGCCGCCTTCAACGCCGCCGGCCAGGGCGCGGCCTCCTCGCCCTCGTCCGCGGTGATCCCCGTGAGCCTGCCCGGCGCGCCCACGGCCGTCTCCGCCACGGTGGGCAACGCCCAGTCCACCGTCTCGTGGAGCGCGCCCCTGGACACGGGCGGCACTTCGCTCACCGGCTACACCGTCACCACCCTGCCGCCCGGCGGCCCGCAGGTACACGTGGGCGCGAACACCACCCAGGCCGTCGTCACCGGTCTCACCAACGGCAGCCTCTACTCCTTCACCGTGGCGGCGAGCAATGTCGTGGGGATGGGGCCTGACGCCATCCCCTCCGCCTCGGTGACGCCTGTCGCCCCGCCCGGAGCCCCGGCGAACGTCACCGTCCAGGGAGGCAATGCCAGCGCGGACGTGTCCTGGCAGGTGCCCGTGTTACGGGGCGAATTGCCGATCACCGGCTACACCGTCACCCTGCAACCCGGCGACAGGAGTGTCACGCTAGACGCCAACACGTTCACCACGCGCTTCGATGCGCTCCAGCCCGGCGCTCCGGTGACGTTCAGCGTGAGGGCCATGAGCTCGGTGGGGACAGGAGAGGCCGCGAACGTGAGCTTCCACCCCTTCGGCTTCCGGGCCACCGCGAGCCTGACGATCGGCGGGACCGTCTACAGCGTCGCCTCCGGTGACCTGGACGGGAACGGCACCTTGGACCTGGTGAGCGTCGACTTCCTCTATGGCCTCGTCACCCTGTGGTACGGCGAGGGCGACGGCACCTTCGCGAGCGGAAAGAACTACTACGTCGGCAGCAACCCCACGGCGGCGGTGGTGGGGGACTTCAACAAGGACGGCAGGGTGGACGTGGCCGTGGCCAACAACCGCGACAACTCGGTGAGCATCCTGCTGAGACAGGCGGATGGAACGTACCGCACCGGGAGCATTCCCTACACGAGCGGCAGTGGCCCGCAGGGACTCGCCACCGCGGACTTCAACGCCGATGGCAACCTGGACCTCGCCGTGCCCCACCGGTACTACGGGACGGGTTTGAAGCTCCTGCCGGGACGGGGGGATGGCTCGTTCAACACGGCGGTCGACATCCTCACCGGTGGCCCGGACAACTACGCCGTCGCCACGGCGGACTTCGATCTCGACGGCAAGCAGGACGTGGTGGTCACCACGACCCGTCCCAGCCTCAGTGTCCTGCGCGGCAACGGGGACGGCACCTTCGGCACTGAGGCTTCCTACTCGACCTCCTCCACGGCGCACGCCGTGGTGGTGGCGGACTTCAACAAGGATGGAGCCCCGGACCTCGCCGCCCCCCAGCAGACGAGCAACTCGGTGACCGTACGGCTCAACACCGGAACCGGCGGCTTCGGCTCGGCGCGCACCTACGCCATGGAGCTGACGCGTCCCCAGTCCATCACCGCGGGTGACTTCAACCACGACGGCCACACGGACCTGGCGGTGGCGTACCTCGTCAGCTCCTACGTCACCCTCCTCTTCAACCGCGGTGACGGCACCTTCTACACGGCCGTCCACTACAGCGCCAAGGACGCCGGCTTCGTGAACACACAAGACGTCAACGGCGACGGCAAGGGGGACTTCATCATCTCCAGCTACAACAGCGGCATCATCTCCGTGTGGCTCAGCCTCTAGACCAGGGTGGCCCGTCCCTCCCGGAAGGTTGGGGACGCCGGCCGCCAGTCGAGCTCGCGCCGGGCCCTGGCAACGGTGGGGAAGGACGAGAGCCATCACCCGGCGGGAGTCCTTCCAGGCCGCGCTGCTCGACCAGACCAACGGACAGGTGCTGGTCGAGGTGCTCGACCCCGAGGAGTGACCCGGCGCCGCCTACTCGAAGGCGTCCACTACCCGAACGAAGGCTGCGTTACCGTAGGGCAAGATGGCCGTGCCGGGACGCGGGCCCGGAAACTTGGGAATGCCCAGGCGCTTCAGGTTGCCACTCTCGTAGGTGGTCACGCCGCAGAAGGGCACCAGCGTGCCATCCGGCAGGATGGCCTCGTAGTACCGGGCAATCGCACGAGGGCCTCCCGTCCACACCTTCCCGCGCAGCCGCGTGCCCTCGGGAAGACCATGGAAGCCCATGGGCATGAAGCTATCGACGTCGCCGTCCGCGATGACGTAGTTGTCCCAGACCTTGCTGGTGCCTCCGATGAAGATGCTCCAGGCGTGCTGGCTCGTGATTGCCAATTCACGCATGGCGGCCTTGGCTCCCTCCGGGCAGTCCTGAGGACCGGGACTGCCGTCCGGGCGGAGGGGCACGCCCGTGCAGGCCGTCAGCCCCATCAGGGATACCGTCGTGAGGGCCTTCAGGGTGTCGTTGTCTTTGTGGGACCGCATGGAGTCAGTCTCCTCTGGTTGTGCCGCCTCCACGGGCGGCGGTGGGGTAGGTCCGTCCTTCTTCCACAGCACGAGGAAGTTCAGGAGATGCGCCAGCACGGTGAGCGCCACGACGGCCAACAGCTTCCGGTCACTCACGGCCCATCGCCTGTTGGCGGGGGTGGGCTTCTCCTCGGGTCGAGGTGATTCCACCTGCTGAAGGACCGCGGGCACGGGTCGGGGTGGCGCCTCCGGTCGCGGAGTCTCAGGCTCGGGTGGGGCGGCGGTCGCCGCTGGGACTTGTATCCGACGCAGGTGAGCCTCTTCCTCCGAGGTGGGCAGTGGCGGGCCCACGGGTGGACGCAAGGCGGTCTCCGTCTCCCGATGGGCCGGGTCCCTCTGCTCCTCTGTGGTGAGGAAGAGGGGCTCGTCCCACGAGGCATCGGCCGCCTCCAGCTCCCGCTCCAGTTCCTCCACCAGGTGCGCGGCCGAGGCGAATCGGTCCTCCCGACTCTTCGCCAGCAGCCGCATCGTCAGGAGGTCGAGCGCCAGGGGCACCCGGGGGTTGAGGGCCCGGGGGGCCTGGGGCGCGAGCTGCTCGATGGCCCGCATCAAGGCTTGGCGCGAGAGGTGCTCCGGGAAGAGAGGGCCCCCGGTCACCACCTCATAGAGGGCGACTCCCAGGGCGTAGAGATCATCGGACTGCTGGAAGACATAACTCTCACCGGCTCCCGCACGACCCTGCCGCTCGAAGGCGGCTGCTTCCGGGCTGCGGCTGCGCGGGGTGCCCGGGGGCAGCCCGGCCTCGGTGAGGGTGTAGGCGCTGGAGTGCTCGGCGGCTCCGAAGTCCACGATGACCGGCTCTTCGTCAGCCGAGCGTACGAGGATGTTCTCCAGCTTCAGGTCCCGGTGCAGCACGCCGCGCTGGTGTGCCTCGTCCACGGCCCGGGCGAGCTTCAGGAAAAGACGGGCCACCCGCCACGCGGTGATACGGGTCCGCTTCGGCCAATCGGCGAGCGACACGCCCTCCACCAGATCCATGACGAAATAGTGATAGCCCGTCTCGGGATGGGGCCAACGACCCTCGTCATGGATGCGAACGATGTTGGGATGCTTGACGAGGCGCAGGCAGGTGGCTTCCCGCTCGGCCCGAGCATCCGCCCGAAGTGCCTGCGCGTCATCGGGTTGGGGGTGACTCAGCGCAATCTTCAAGGCATAGGGGCAGGCATCTCGCTCCACCTCGTAGACGGCGCCGAAGGCACCGCTCCCCAGGAGGCGCACCACGGTCCACAGGCCCACCTTGGTACCAGTGGGCAGGTAGCGTGGATGGAGGGTGAAGGGTTGCGGCATGGCCAGGGCCTCTAATCGTTGAGACGGATGAGACGCGCGCCGCCCTTCTCGAACAGGTCGAGGCGCAGCGGTCCGGCGTCATCCTTGATCGACGCCTGATAGATGAGGACGAAACGCCCTGTTTGACCCGGAGCGAGGGGGCCTGACTCCACGTGCAGGAGGAGGAGCTTCACCTCCACCCCGCCCGCTCCAGGGCCACCAGCGGCGCGCACCAGCATGGGCTTCTCCAGTTCCCAGGGCTTCTCCCCGTTGACGGTGGAGTGGGACACGCTCACGACCAGTCCCATGTAGCCGGCGGCACGAAACACCCGGGCCTCGGCTTCCAGTGGGCCCACCCGGCCTCGGAGAGGGTGCGGATTATCAAAGAGAGCCGCTTCCACCTTGGGAGTGAGCAGGAGCCTCAACAGCGCGGCCTCGGGCGTTCCCTGCTGGCGGCGACACCGCCGGTTCTCCGCACTCAGTTGCGCGTTCTCCCCGCGCAGCGCCGCGTTCGCCTCGTGGCAGGCGGTGTCTTCCGCCAGGGTGGCGTCCACGGCGGAGACGAGCGTCCTCGGGCCCACCGATTCGTCAGCGTGGGCGGAGGAACCTCTCGGCACGAGGGTCAGCAGGAGGCCGGGCAGCAGGAGGACGGGGCGTTTCATCCGGAGGCATCATGAGACCCTGACTCCAGAAGTGGTAATTTTCGGCCCGAACTCTCAGGTAGCCCCCGATTGTCCCCCTCTTCAGTCTCGAGGAGGGGCATGAACGTCCTGCGGTTCCTGTTAGAAGGGTTGCGCATGGAGCCCAAGGACAAGAAACCGCGACCGGAGCAGGACCGCACGGACCAGAGTCTTCGCCAGGAGAGGGAGAAGACCGACGAAGAGTTCAGCAAGAAGCGGGACTCCATCGAGGAAAACGCGGATGCGGTCGTCCAGCACGCGCGGGCCACCGCGGACACGTCGTTGAAGGTGACCCGGGCTGAAACGGATGAGCGGTTGGCGCGGAGCGAGGCCCCGCAGCAGGAACGCCAGAGCGTGGCCAGGGAGCGGGTCCAGGAGGACGCGACCCTTCAGCGGGAGCGGACCACCTCGGACGAAAAGCTCCGGGATGAGCGAGAGGCGCGTCGACGCGCCCTGGCGAGCCTCCTCCGGTTGGAACGAGCGACGACGGACCAGGAGCTGTTGACGGAACGGGCGCGCGCGGATGAAGCCCTGGCGGCGCGAGACGACTTTCTGGGGATGGTGAGCCACGATTTGAGGACGCTGCTCGGAGGCATCGCCATGCGCGCGGCCATGCTCGTCAGGAACGCCTCCGAGGATGAGGCCGGGCAGAGAACCCGCAGGGACGCGGGGAGCATTCAGCACTTCACGGCTCGAATGAACCGGCTCATCGGAGACTTGATAGACGTGGCCAGCATCGAGGCGGGCAGGCTCTCGGTGGAAACCCGGCCAGAGGATGCGATTCGCCTTGTCCGGGAAACGGTGGAGACCTTCCAGCCCGCCGCGTCCGCCAAGGGCCTCTCGCTCGATGCGGAAGTGGCCAGGGACTCCCTGCTGGCCCGCTTCGACCATGAGCGGATCCTTCAGGTGCTCGCGAATTTTCTGAGCAACGCCATCAAGTTCACCCCCGAGGGAGGCAGGATTTCGATTCGCGTCGAGCCCGTGGAGCAGGAGGTCCGCTTCTCCGTCGCCGACACGGGATCGGGGGTCTCCGAGAGCATGCTGGAGCGAATCTTCGAGCGCTTCTGGCAGGTCCTGGAGAGCGACAAACGAGGGCTGGGCCTGGGGCTCTACATCTCCAAGTGCATCGTGGAGGCTCACGGCGGAAGGATCTGGGCCGAGAGTAGGACGGATGGGGGCAGTTCCTTCTTCTTCACCCTCCCCGGGGCGCGGACCTCCGGGTAACCGGAGAACGGGCTACACGGCGACGGAAGCCGGCCGCTGCACCTGCACCCCGGGCAGCAGCGGCGCCGGGTTGAGCGTCAGGATGAGCAGCGTGCGCAGGGCCTCCGAGAGGTCCTCCCCCACGCTGGCCGCACCCGCCGGCGCTCCCTGGAGCTCCGTCGGCACCGGGTGGCCCACCACCACCACCGGGATGCGGATGTCCCACGCCAGGAAGTGCGCCAGCTTCACCGCCGCCTCCGACACGTCGAACAGCACCGCCCCCACCGCCCCCGCGCTGAACGGCCTCCACAGCGGCCTCGCCGCCTCCGCCGGAGGCAGCACGCAGAAGTCCAGGTGCAGCAGCTCATGCAGGTCCAACCGCCCCAGCGTCCCGAAGCCGCTCTTCACCGCCGTGGGCTCGGCCGCCACCGCCTCGATGCCCGGCACCTGCGACAGCACCCGGCGCGCCACCGCCGGGCCGCTGCCGCACACGAAGAGCTTCGCCGTGGCCTCCTTCGACGGTCCCCTGCCCCGGAGGATCCGCCCGCGCAGCGCGTGCAGCTCGGCGGGCCCCAGCAGAGGACCGGTGCCCCCCTCCTTCTCGCCGCCCTCGGTCATGCGCGCCACGCCCTTCTGGAGCAGCGTGTGCAGCACGCCCACCACCTCCAGGTCCGGGGCCGGCGCCAGGTCCAACACCTCGCCCACCGCCCGGGGCTGACGCAGCAGCTCCACCACCTGCGCCGTCACCGGGTGCTGGTCCTGCGTCAGGTCCGCGTCCGGCGCGAGCACCAGCCGCGTGTTGCGCGACGGCAGCCCCGGCATCAGCCGGTTCAGCTCGTCCGCCTGGCGCATCGCCTCCAGCAGCGCGTCGTCCGTGCCTCGCTGGATGCGCGGCTTGCCGCCGCTGCCACCCGGGGAGAAGGTAAACGAGCCCTCGGCCCACACCAGCAGCCGGAAGAGGGCCTTCTCTCCCTCGGCCCGGCCCGTGCGCGCGTTCACCGGGCGACCGTCCGCCACGATGATCTCCCCGCGCTCGTTGCCCCGCTCCAGCGTCAGCTTCCCGCTGCGCTTGTTCATCCCGAGGATCTGCATCAGGTCCGGGATGCTCAGCTGGCTGAGCGAGCCTTCGATCTCCTGCACCTCGCTCTTGAGGTCCTTCGCCGCCTCGTTGCGGCGGAAGATGTGCTCGATGCGCGAGAGCACCTCGTCGATGTTGAAGGGCTTGCGCAGGAAGCCGTCGCGCAGGCCGCGCAGCTTGTCCGCCTCGAGGCTGCTGGTGGACACCACCACCGGGATGTCGTCCGTGCGCGGGTTGCTGCGCAGGATGTTGATGAAGGTGCGCGCGTCCAGCATCCGGCACGTCTCATCGAACAGGATGAGGTCCGGATGGCGCAGCACCGCCACCTCCAGCGCCCGCGAGCCATCCGGCGCGTAGTGCACCTGATAGCCCTTGGTGCGCAGGGCACGGGAGAGCGGGCGGACCGACTCGAGGTCGGGGTCGGCGATGAGGATCTTTCGGACCTGTGCCACGGGCGCTCCCCTACTCAGTACGGCTGCAAGTCATATTCCGCCTGGAGGCGGGTGATGAGCCCGTCCACGACGGCGGTGTCCGACGAGTGGAACCCCCACGTCGCCCCGAGCCCGCGGCGCTGGATGAGCGCGTACGAGGCGCTCTCCGACAGCCACAGGAGGAACTCGTGCCGGGCCATCCGCTCGTCGCCCTCCAGGAAGACGGGCGTGAGCGCCGGGTGCGACTCCAGGTCCATCCGGCGGCCCAGCAGGTAGATGCGCGAGGCCATGTCCGTCGGGGCCGACTCCAGCCCCAGCGCGATGGGCAGGTCCGAGCGGATCTCCGGCCCTCCCACGTACAGCAGCCCGCGCGAGCCCGGGTCGCGGATCAGCTCGCGGGCGATCTCCATCTGGAGCTCGTCGAAGAGGACGTCGGACACCTTGCCGCGGCGCGAGGGCTCGGCGTTCTCCTCCACCGGCAGCTTGGGGCTGGAGGCGTTGCCGAGCAGCAGGTCCACCTCGTCCCAGAAGGGCAGCGTGTCCAGCATCAGCTTGCGCTGGAGCGAGGAGCGCCGCTCGTCCATGCGCCGGCGGCAGCGGTGCACCAGGTCGTCGAAGTCCTCGCCGTCCTTGGGGAAGGTGCTCGCCCCGCCCACCAGCGCGAGCGGCAGGCGCGCCTCCACCTCCTGCGCGTCCGGCTCCTCGCGCACCGCGGCCAGGGCCCGGCGCACGAACATCATCGCGCCGAAGAAGTCCGTCTCCGGCAGCAGCAGGTAGAACTCCTGGTCACTCGCCTTGGCGATGACGTCCGAGTCCCGGACGATCTTCGAGAGCGCCTTGATGATGCCGCGCATCGCGCGCCTGGCGTCCCCCGCCCCCAGGCGCACCTTCACCATGTTCAGGTTGTCGACGGAGAACGTCAGCAGCGAGAACGTCCGCCCGTAGCGCCGCGCCTTGTAGATCTCCTTCGAGGCGTAGTCGGTGAAGTAGCTGAGGTTGTAGGCGGCGGTGTCCCGATCCCTCAGACCGAGCCGCTGAAGCGCCAGCATCTTGCGGCCGTTCTTGATGCCCACCGCGGCCGAGTCACCGAGAATCTTGGCGTAGCGCACGTGCTCGGTGCGGAAGTCGCCAGCGAGCGGGTCCGACAGCTGCGCCAGACCCATGATGTCCCCGTTGGTGACGAAGGGGACGTAGAGAACCGGCGAGCGCTCGTCCCGGGCGATCCACGGCATGGCCTCGCGCAGGCGGTTGCCGAGCGGACCCTCGGGGCTCATGCGCTCGGCGAGGAACTGCTTGTCCAGCAGGCCCCGGTAGGCGCGCAGCACGAGCTGCCCCCGGTCATCGGCGATCCACAGCGCGGCGCTCTGGGCGTCGCACACCGAGGCGAGTTCCGCGGCCACGCGCTCCTGCAACCACTCCAGGTCCGGCTGCGAGAGCAGCTCCAGGCAGCGCTGGTGGAGGTTCTGGTAGCGGGCGAACTCGAGGTTCTCGCTCTGGAGCTGGGTGCGCTCACGGCGAAGCTGGGCGCGCTCCATGGCGCGCTCGGTGGCGAGCAGCAGGTCCGTCTCATCCACGGGCTTGGTGAGGACGACGGCTACCCCGGCGCTCAAGGCCATGGCCGAGCCCCTCACGTCGGTGCGTTGGCTGACGAGGATGATCTCCTGGTCGGGGTCGCGCTCGCGCAGCGTGGTGGTGAGTGCGAAGCCATCCATGCCGGGCATCACCACGTCGGTGATGACCAGGTCGAAGGAGGCGCGACCCACCTCCTCCAGCGCGGCGGCGGCGCTGTCCACGGTGACGACGGCGTAGCCCTTCCGGCTGAGCATGTCGGAGGCGAGCTGCCGGAAGAAGTTGTCGTCGTCGACGACGAGGATCGGACCAGCCACGGGGTGAGGACTCGGGAGGGTGAGGGGGCCCCGAGAGGTTACCGGCCCTGGAGATCCGGGACAACGCCCGTGAAGACGAAGGCCGCCGGCCCCCGGAGGCGGATGTCGGACAGGTCCGAGGGCACCCGGATGTGCAGGTCGCCGCCCGGCAGGGTGACACGCAGCCAGGCATCCGCTGGGAGCCGCTTGGCGAGTACCGCCGCCACGGCCGCCGCGCTGGCCCCGGTGCCGCAGGCCTGGGTGAGGCCGCAGCCCCTCTCCCACACCACGACGGTCAGGCCGTCGGCGTCCACCCGGGTGAACTCGACATTGGTGCGGTCCGGGAAGCCGGGGTGCCGCTCGAGCTCGGGGCCCAGGCGGCCCGCGTCCTCCAGGGACTGGTCGAGCAGGACGAGGTGCGGGTTGCCCAGGTTGATGGCGTAGCCGCGCAGCCCGGAATAGCCGGGCACGGGCGCGTCGAGGAACGGCTGGCTGGTGGCCCCCGAGGGCAGGTTGGGCGCCACGAGCCGCGCCGGCCCCAGGGAGAGGTCCACCTCCGTCACGCCGTCCTTGCCGTACCCGGGCGAGCACACGAGCACCCCGGTGCCCGTCTCCACCTCGATGCGCTCGGGCCGCTCGCCAGCGTTGTCCACGAGGTACTTCACCGCGCACCGCAGGCCGTTGCCACACATCTCGGCGATGCTGCCATCGGCGTTGTGGACCACCATCTTCGCGAAGCCCGAGTCCGAGGGCAGCAGGGAGAGGACGCCGTCCGCGCCGATGCCCAGGCGCCGGTCACACAGCAGCCGCGAGGTCTCCGCGTCGATGTCCCTGCCGCTCTTGCGGCGATCCAGCACGATGAAGTCGTTGCCGAGACCTTGGTACTTGAAGAAGAACTCCGTGCCAGGACTGCTCATCTCTCGAATCCTAGCCGGGCCGCGTCAGCCCTGCTCATCGGTTTTGGGGGCGGTGGGAACGGCCTCGGGTGCCTGCGGGCCGGTGGAGGGAGTGCTCCCCTTCGGGCGGCGCAGCAGGTCATTCTTCACGGCGTTCAGCTCGGCGTTGGCGCGGGCGTAGATGTCCTGGACGGTGTTCGCCCCCGCCCGCGCCGACATGCGTTTGAACGTGGCCAGCTCGGCCTGCTGGGCCTCCACGCGCTGCTTCTGCTCCTCGAGCGCCGCGTCGCGCTCGGCCAGGGAGCCCTGGAGCGTCTCGAGCTGGCCCTGGAGCCGTTCCACCTCCGCGGACAGCTCCAGCACGGACTCGGAGTCCGACACCGGCTTGCTCGACTCCAGTTGCTGGAGCTTCTCCAGCAGCCGGGTCCGCTCGCCCTCGAGGGACCGGAGCCGGGCCTCCGCCGCCTGCGCCTGCTTCGCCTTCTCCGCGCGCTCGGCATCGAGGAACTTCACCGCCTCCGCGGAGGCCGCCTCCAGCGCGTTCACCCGGCCCTCCAGCCGGATACGGGCCGCGCGGGCCACCGTGAGATCCGAGTTGAGCCGTTCGCGCTCGGACGTCAGCGAGCCCTTCTCCGACTCGAGCTTCACGAGCAGCTCCTGCACGCCCTGCGTGGATGCCTCGCGCTCCCGAGCCCGCCGCTCGGCCTCGATCGCCTTGGACTCCAGCTCGGCCAGCCTCGCCTGCATGGACGCCTCCAGCTGTCGGGCCCGCTGCTCGGCCTCGTCCGCCCGGGCCGCCGCCTCGGCCAGTTGCGTCCGCACGGCGACCTCCTGCTCGGCCAGGGTCTCCTTGGTGGCCACCAGGCCCTCGTTGACCTCCGTGAGACGGGCCTCGAGTTCGCTCGCGGACCGCTCCGCCTCGGCTGCCCGCTCCCGCTCCGAAACGGAGGACGCGTGGGTCCGGAGCAGTTCCTCGCGCACGTCGTCGAGCTGGGCCCGGGTCGTCCCGACTACCGTGCGCTCCTTCTCCAGCTCGGCCCGGGCGGCTTCGAGGGCCGAACGCTCCTCCTGGAGGGCGGATTCGAGCGTGGGCGCCTTGCCCGCGATGCGCCGCGCCGATTCGAGCTGAAGGGTGAGCAGTTCCATCTGCTCGTGCTCCGCGGAGAGCCGGGCCTTCTCCCCGGCCAGCTCCTGCTGGAGGTGCGCGATGTGGAAATCCCGATCGCGCAGGCCCTGGTGGGCATGCTGGAGGGCCATCGAGGCCTGTTGCGCCTGGAACCGGATGGCCTCGAATGGAGCCAACTGGGCACGCAGCGCCGCCAGCTCCGCGTCCTTCTTGGCGACATCGTCCCGGAGGTCCTCCAGCGCCATCCGGACCTCCACCGCGTCGCGCTTGCGGGCCTCGCGCTCCGTAGAGATGGCCTCCTCGCGCGCCAGGGCCTCCGAGAGCCGAGCCTCGGTCGCCTTCAGCGACTCCTCGAGCTCACGGGTGCGTGTGTCCAGACCGGAGGAGCGGGTGGTCTCGGCCTCGTGCTCGGAACGCAGACGCGAGAGCGTCTCCTGGAATTCCTTGGACGTGCCGCGCTCCGACTCCAGGCTCGACCGCAGCTCCTCGACGAGCCGCTTCTGCGCCTCCACGGAGGAGCCGAGTTCCGTCCCCTCACGCCGGGCCGTCTCCAGCTCCGCGCGCAGGGCCGAGGACTCCTGTCGGGCCGTCTCCAGCGCTTCGAGCCGCGCCCGCTCGCGCTCGTCCGCGCCCGCTCGAGCGGACTCCAGGTCCGTGCGCGCCTCGGCCAGGGACTGCTCCGCGGCCTCGCGTCCGGTGCGCTCGGACTCCAGCGCGCGCCGGGTCTCCGCGAGGGCCTGCGCCGCCTCGGCACGGGCCTGTGCCAGCGAGGCCTCCAGGGCCTCGCGCTTCCGCCCCGCCTCCTCCAGCTCCGAGCGCAGCTCCGAGAGCCCGCTCTCACCCTGGGCCCGTGCCCGCCGCTCCTCCTCGAGCCCAGCGCGCACGCTGGCGAGGGTGGCCTCCACGGTCTCCCGCTCCCGCCGCTCCGTCTGAAGCTCGGCGCGCACGAGAGACAGGGCCTCGTCCGCCTTCTTCCGCTCTGTCTGAAGCTCGGCGCGCACGAGGGCCAGGCTCTCGCTCGCCTCGCGCTGCTCCGTCTCCAGTTCGGCGCGCACGAGGGCCAGTGCCTCATCCGCTTTCCGCCGCTCCTCCTCGAGGGAGGTCTCGACCTGAACACGCTGCTGCCGTTCGGTGTCGAGTTCGGTCCGGGTGAGCCGCAGGGCCTCGTCGGCCTGGGCCTTGCTCTCGCGCTCCCAGTCCAGCTCGGCGCGGCTCGCCGCGAACGACTCCTCGGCCCGGGCAAGCTGCCGCCGCTCCGTGTCGAGTTCGGCGCGCACTCGCGTCAGGGCCTCTTCCAGCTGGGCCCGCTGCTGGCGCTCATCGTCCAGCGCGGAGAGGGCGCGCGCGGTCTCCTCACCCGTCTGGGTGCGAAGCTGCCGCTCCGACTTGAGCTCGGCCCGGGCGAGCGCGAGCGCCTCCTTGGCCTCCTCCAGCCGCTGCCGC
The DNA here is from genome assembly GCF_036389735.1 of Archangium sp. GTDB lineage: Bacteria > Myxococcota > Myxococcia > Myxococcales > Myxococcaceae > Archangium. The sequence goes on from NZ_DASVWK010000558.1 coordinate 25,829, forward strand.
TCCGCCTTGAAGTCCGCCTGGGCCTCCGCCCACGCCGCCTCCACCTGGGTGCGCTGGGCCTGCTCGGCCTCCAGCTCGGACTGAATCCGCGCCAGGGCCTCTTCGAGCCCTGCCCTGCCCTGCTTCTCCAATTCGAGGTCGGCCAGCGCATTCGCCCGCGCCTGCTTCAGTGCCGCGTCGAGCCGGGAGATCGACTCCACGTCCGAGGTCCGCACCCGCTCCAGCTCCGCGAGTGTCTCCTCGACCTCCACCACGCGCCGCCGCAGGGTGCCCCGCTCATCGACCAACGCCTGCCGCTGGGCCTCCAGCTCGGCGAGGGCGCGTGCCGCCTCTTCGCGCGCGCCAGCCTCCACCGCCACCTGGCTCTCGAGGCCCTCGGCCCGACGCTGCTGGGCCTCGCGCGCGGCCTTCTCCCGAGCGGCCTCGGCCGTGGCCTCCTCCGTCCGGGCGCGCTCCTGGGCCACCGCCCGCGCCAGCCGCTCCTCGGCGAGCCGGCGCTCCTCCTCGATCGTCTCCTCCAGCTCCGCCGCGGCGCGAACCCGCTCCTGCTCCAGTGACGACAAGCGCCCCTGGGCCTCGTGCAGGGCCTGCTCCAGCTTCGCCGCCGCGCCCCGGACGTTCTCCTCCGCGCGCGAGCGGGCCTCCACCTCCGCCTGGAGTTGCTCCACCTCGGCACGCGCCGCGGTGAGCTCCGTCTCCAGGCCGCGCCACTCGGCCTCGCGCGCCGTCAGGCGCACCTCCGCGTCCCGCCGGCCCGCCTCCGCGGAGGACACGCGCCGGGTGCCATCCTCCACCTCGCGAGCCAACCGCGCCAGGTCCGCGTCCCGCAGGCGCAGCGAGTCCTCCGCCGCCTTGCGCGACTCCTCCGCCCGGGCCACGTCCGCCTTGAGGTGCTCCACCGCGGCGAGCGCCGTGGAGTACTGCTCGGCGATGCGCAGCTCGCGCTCGCGGGCCGCCTCCGCCTGTCGCCGCACGTCCTCCAGCTGCTCCCGCGCGCGCTCCGCCGAGAGCCGATCCTTCTCGCGCTCGACGCGCAGGCCAGCCAGGTCGTCCTGGAGCTCGCGCACACGGGTGTACGCCTGGGCGAGGCGCTCGCGCGACTCCTCCAGGGTGGTGTTCAGCTCCTCGCGGCGGGCGCGCTCCAGGCGCTGCGCCTCCTGGGCCCCCAGGGCCTGGACCTCGGACTCCTTCCGGGTGCGCTCCGCGGCCTCCAGCTCCAGCCGCTGCTGGGAGAGGCGCCGGTCCGCGTCGGACACGCGCTCCAGGGCCACCTGGAGCTCCAGCTCGGTGCGGCGCAGGCGGGAGGACAGCTCGTCGCGCTCGCGGACGGACTCGGGGGTGCCGCGTGCCTGCTCCAGCTGCGCGGTGAGCCGGGCCACGTCCTCCCGGGCAATCTCCAGGGAGGGCTTGAGCTGGGCCACCTCGGCCTCGCGGTCGGTCAGCTCCGCGCGCACCCGGGTGAGGGACTCCTTGAGACGCCCGGTGCGCTCCTCCCATCCCTTGGCGCGCTGGGCCACCTCGTCCAGCTTCCCTCGGGTGAAGGCGAGAGGCTCGGGCGGCAACTGCACCCAGGTGGGGTCCACGACGCGGGCGGGCTCGGCGCCGGCCACCACCACGAAGTAGGCGGCCTCGCTGCCACGGATGAGGGTGCCGTCCACCTGGAGGCCATCGCCCTTCTCGAAGGCGAGCTGGTAGCCCAGCACCGGGGACTGGGTGGCCACCTCCACATGGGGGAAGTGTGGCGAGAGCGCGTCGAGCAACTGCCCGTACGTGGGCGGTACGCCCTCCTCCAATTCCATGAGCTGCCACAGGGCGAGCCCCGCGGCGTTGCTCAGTCCGCCCAGGAGGTAGCCCTGGCGGCTCACCAGCCGCGCCAGCTCGGCGAGCAGCGTGGGGGCGCGCACGTAGGGGGCGAGGTCGGCCACCAGCACCAGGTCGAAGCTGCCGGGCTCGAGGTCGTCGTAGACGTTGGCGCGGTAGCGCAGCGTGGCGCTGCCGTGGGCCTTCTGGGCCGCCTCCACCGCCTTGAGGTCCGCGTCGCAGGCCACGACGGTGCGGGCGCCGCGCTCCAGGAGGAAGCGCGCGCTCTCGCCCGCGGTGGTCGCGACGGAGTCCACTTCCAACACGCGACGGCGTGCGAAGAGACCCTCCGCGAAGATGTACCGGGGCAACAGCTCGCTGGTCCCCAGTCGGCGGAATGTGGGATGCATGAGTTAGGGCGGCCGAGTATAGCCCTGGGGACGGTTGTCCCAAGGAAAGCACTGGAGGCGGGAAATCGCCTCTCCGCTCGGACGTCTGGGGAGCAAGCGACATGAATCCCATGATGAACCCGCAGAACCGGCAGAGCTTCGGCCGCCGGGCCACGAGCGCCTTCACCCGGCTCCTCGTCACCCTCCTCATTCTCGGCCTGGGCGGGGCGGTGGCCTTCCTGCTCGCCCAGCTCAACGCGCGCACCTTCACCCTGGCCCAGGACAACGGGCAGTTGGTGGTGATGAAGGGCCGGATGCTGCCCATGGGGGCGGTGCCCTTCCGCCCCGGGGACCCGCGACTGGCGGACACCTATGCCCCCGTCCCCCTGGAGGGGCAGGATGTCTCGTCCCTGCTGGAGCAGAAGTTCACCGAGCGGGACGAGCTGGACCGGGCCCTCTTCCCGCTGCTGGAGTCGCTCGCCCGGCCGCGGGTGCTATCGGACGAGCCGGCCAAGCTGGAGAAGGGCCTCTATTACCTGCGGCGGGCGGAACTGCTGTCCGGGCTGACGGAGGAGCAGCGCCGCACGCTGGAGACGATGAAGGCGGACGTGGCCTTCTTCCAGGCGAGGCAGAAGCTGGAGGAGGCGCGCCGGGACGTGACGGAGGCGATGGCACAGCTGAAGCTGGCGGCGGAGAGCCGCAACCGGAACACGCAGCGGGCCAACCAACTGCTCACCTCGGTGGGCCCGGCGGCGCAGGCGCTGGAGAAGGCGCTGCGGGCCGTGGACGCCAGCCTGGGCGAAACGCCCATCCCCCCACCCGCCTCCGAGGGGCAGCAGGCAGCCCCCCCGCAACCGGCGCCCGGAGCCCCGACGACGCCCGAAGCACCCCAGCCGGCACAGGGCGTGCGGACCTCCGACAGCGAGACGCAGGAGCGCCCCACCGGGACGGGGCAGAGCGGCGCGAGTCCGACGCGCTGAATCCGCGCACGCGTGCGGTATACCTGGGGCCCCACGAGGAGACGCACGCGATGACGATGACCCCGGTCCCCCCCGAGATGAAGCGACTCGAGCCCTTCGAGCTGGCATTGCGTGAGGCGGGCATGGCCTACCCCGAGGTCACCGAGGACTTCCCCTGGGGGCACCGGACGCTGAAGGTGAAGGGCAAGGCCTTCATCTTCATGGGCATCAACGGCGAGGAGGGCCTCTTCCTGTCGGTCAAGCTGCCCCAGTCGAATGGCGCGGCGCTGATGCTGCCCTTCGCCCAGCCGACCGGGTACGGCCTGGGCAAGAGCGGCTGGGTGAGCGCCAGTTTCGGAGCCAAGGACACGCCCCCGCTCGAGATGCTGCGCCAGTGGCTGGACGAGAGCTACCGGGCGGTGGCCCCCAAGAAGCTCGTGGCGCAGCTCGACGGTGGCGCGCCGGGAGCGACGAAGGCCCCGAGCGCCCCGAGCCGGAAGTCCGCGCCGGCCGCCGCGAAGAAGCCCCTCGCCAGGCAGTCCGCCGCCAAGAAGACCCCGGCGAAGAAAGCCGCTGCGAAGAAGACCCCGGCCACTGCTCGGACCCGGCGCGCTTGAGCCCACCGAGAGGGTCTCGGTCGTAGTCGACTACGTAGTGAGCACGACCCTGGGAGCGCCTACTTGCCCTTCATCACGCCGATGAAGGGCAGGTTGCGGTAGCGCTCGGCGTAGTCGAGGCCGTAGCCCACCACGAAGACGTCGTCGATGACGAAGCCCTTGTAGTCGATGGGCACCTGGGTGCGAGCTCGCGCCGGCTTCTCCAGCAGCGTGCACACCTTCACGGACGCCGGGTGCCGGGCCCGCAGGTTCTCCAGCAGGAAGCTCATGGTGAGCCCGGTGTCGATGATGTCCTCGATGACGAGCAGGTGCTTGCCCGCCATGGGCTTGCTCACGTCCGTGGTGATGCGGACCTCGCCCGTCGTCTCGGTGCCACCCTGGTACGAGGACACCCCGAGGAACTCGAGCGTCAGCGGCAGATCAATGGCCCGCGCCAGGTCCATGGCGAAGAAGGTCGAGCCCTTGAGCACGCACACCAGCGTCAGGTCCTTGCCCTGGTAGTCGCGGGTGATCTGCGCGCCCATTTCGCGCACGCGCGCCTGGAGCTTCTGCTCGTCGATGTGGATGCCGACGTCCTGCTCGTAGAAAGCCACGGCCAACCTCTACACGTACGCGTTGTTCATGATCTCCCCGAAGCCGCCGCCACCGGGGACGATGTACTGCCGATCATCCAGCCCCCGCTCCAGCTCCCACATCTCGCCGGGGACGGTGCCGAACACCTCGGGGGGCGACAGCCCGCGATCCAACCGCAGCGCGTACACCACCACATCCGGGTGCTCGCGCGAAACCCGCCGCAGGAACTCGGGGGTGACGATCAGGTTGAGGCTGAGGATGCGCCGGGGCTTGCCGGGCACCTTCTCCTTGTACATGGCGACCGCGGTGCTGAGGCTGCCGCCGGTGGCGCCCATGGGGTCGGGGAAGAGGACGAACGCGTCGTCGATGTCCCCGCCAATCTTCGCCCCGCCGATGTTCGAGCCCACCACGTGCTCCTTGGCGTCGATCATCCGGCTCATGATGATGTGGTCCTGGCGCACCAGCACCGGGTCCACCGTGGTGTTGAGCAGGTCGTACGTCACCTGCGAGGGCAGCGTGCCGGCGCGGGCGATGTTCACCGTCACCGCGCGCACGTCCGGGTCGATGACCTCGCCCTGGTAGATGCCCTGGGGGGTGTGATCGATCATCCGCGTGGGCAGGGAGGCCATCTTGCGCGGGAACTCCGCGTTGATGACGGCCTTCACCAGGTCCGAGTAGAGCAGCGCCACCAGCCGGTTGATCTCCGGCTGCCCGGTGCCCTTGGCGCACAGCCGCGCCAGCTGGGAGAGCAGGAAGGGATTGCCCACCAGGTGGACGTTGGGGCCGTAGCGATGGGGCATCTCGCTCAACCGGAAGGGCACGTTGGCGTAGAGGGTATCGCGCATGGCATGCGGCTCCGGGAGCGTCAGTCCTTGAACTTGAACAGGTCGAGCGTCTGGGGCGGGGTGGCCTCGGTGGGCTCGGCCCGGTGGCACTTGCGGCAGCGGGCCTCGTAGGCCCCGGCGGCGCCCACCATCACGCGCTCCCCGTTGTCCACGAGCCGCTGCGAGCGGTTGGCGGGATTCCCACACACGACACAGATGGCCAGTTCCTTCGTCACGTACTCGGCAACGGCCAGCAGCTGGGGCATCGGCTCGAAGGGACGCCCCTGGTAGTCCTGGTCCAGCCCCGCGACGATGACGCGCATCCCCCGAGTGGCCAGTGCCTCACACACCGCCACCACCTCGGACCCGAAGAACTGCACCTCGTCGATGCCCACCACCTGCGTCTTGGGGGACAGGTGGAGGAAAATTTCTTCAGCCCGTTCGATCGGAATGGACGTGAGTTTCAGCCTGGAATGGCTGACGACCTGGTTCTCGTCATAGCGATTGTCCATCTTCGGCTTGAAGACCTGGACGGCCTGCTTGCCGTAGACGGCACGCTTGACGCGGCGAATCAATTCCTCCGTCTTTCCGGAGAACATCGAGCCGCAGATGACCTCTATCCACCCGATGTCTTTGGGAAATTGATGCACGAGGAGGACTCGACGGGGCCTGTGCGGGAGCGCGGGTTTCCTCTGTCACGGCCCCCCTGGCACGTCAACTTCCATGAAGTCCGGGCAGGCGGGCAAGCGGCGCGCCCCACTCCCCTCTGGCGCGCCCGCCGTTGCCCGCCTCCGCTGGCAAGCATCTTGAAAAGACCTACCCCGGGTTCCAACGGGAGGTCACGGGTGGCGGGGACGACTCAGGCGACGCGTTGGGTGGGTATCGAGGGAGCTTCGTTCCACATCACGCCGGCGGCGGTGCTGCTGCTGGTGCTCAACCTGCTGGATGGGCTCTTCACCCTGACGTTTTTACAGTTGGATGTGGCCGAGGAGCTGAACCCGCTGATGCGGGTGGCTTATGAGCACTCGCCCATGGCCTTCATGGCGGTGAAGGTCACCATTGTCAGCCTGGGCCTGACGCTGCTGTGCCTGCACCGCTCCATGCGGCTGAGCCAGCGGGCCATCCAAGCGGGGGCGGCGCTCTACGTCGTCATTGACGTGTACCACCTCGCCTTCCTGGCCCATCTGTGCCTGCACGGCGTCGGTTGAGCCACATAAGAAGCCCGACAGGCTTGCTTTTCCGGGCCTGACTGACGGAGGCTCCCTCGCTAGCTCGGACCGTACGGGTCTTGGGGGGACCATGAACATCACCGACGTCAAGGTGTACCCGGTCGAAGAGGATAAGCTGAAGGCCTACGTGACCATCACCCTGGATCACTGTTTCGTGATCCGGGATTTGAAGGTCATCCACGGCGCTTCCGGCCTCTTCATCGCCATGCCAGCGAAGCGGCGGAAGGATGGGACGTACAAGGACATCGCCCATCCGCTCAACGCCGACACGCGCAACCAGATGGAGCGCGCCATCCTCTCGGAGTACGAGCGCCACCTGCAGACAACGGGCGGGGGAGAGCCGCTCTTCGCGCCCGTCGAGCACGACTGAGGGCAACCGGGCAAGCTCCTTCGCTGAAGGGGCTTCCCTTCCGGGACGGGCCGCGCTAGAGCGCGCCCATGCAGCCGCGCGACTTCAAGGTGTTCACCGGGAGTTCCAACCCGGGTCTGGCCCACCGCATCTGCGACTACCTCAAGCGTCCCTTGGGGAAGGCGTCCGTGGGCCGCTTCTCGGACGGGGAAATCCACGTGGAGATCGGCGAGAACGTCCGCGGCTCGGACGTCTTCATCGTCCAATCCACCTGCCCGCCGGTGAATGACCACCTGATGGAGCTGCTCATCATCTGCGACGCGCTCAAGCGCGCGAGCGCCGGCTCCATCAACGCCGTCATCCCCTACTACGGCTATGCCCGGCAGGATCGGAAGGTGGCGGCGCGCACGCCCATCACCGCCCGGCTGGCGGCGGATCTGCTGGAGGTGGCGGGGGCCACGCGCGTGGTGTCCATGGACATGCACGCCGGGCAGATCCAGGGCTTCTTCAACATCCCCTCGGATCACCTCTACGCCTCGCCGGTGTTCCTGGACGATCTGCGCAAGAACTTCCCGGACACGCAGGACCTGGTCATCGTCTCGCCGGACGCGGGCGGTGTGGAGCGGGCGCGGGCCTACTCCAAGCGGCTCAACTGCGGGCTGGCCATCATCGACAAGCGCCGGCCGCGGCCCAACTCCTCCGAGGTGATGAACCTCATCGGCGATGTGAACGGCAAGGACGCGGTGCTGGTGGACGACATGGTGGACACCGCGGGCACGCTCACCCAGGCAGCCGCCGCCCTGAAGGACCGGGGCGCTCGCCGGGTGGTGGCCTACGCCGTCCACCCCGTCCTCTCGGGGCCCGCCATCCAGCGGCTCACCGACTCGGTGCTGGAGGAGGCCATCTTCACCGACACCGTCCCCCTCTCGCCCGCCGCCCAGGCCTGCGGGAAGATCCGCGTCCTCACGACCGAGGGCCTCTTCGGTGAGGCCATCGCGCGCATCCACCGCGCCGACTCGCTCAGCTCCCTCTTCGTCTAGCCGGAAGAGGGTTCCCCTGCCCGCCGGGCGGCTTGACTCCAGCCGCCCACGCTGGCATGTCGCACCCCACACCACGCCGGCCCTTCACTTCCATGAGGCGCCGTCTCGGGGCCCGCCACTGGGGCGGGATGCCAGAGGCGCCGGGGTTCCGGCGGGTCACATCGCAGTCCGCATACCGAGGAAATCCATGTCCGTCGACAAGAGCACGCTCGAGGTCAAGACCCGTGAGGGCGCCGGCAAGGGCGCCGCCCGCAAGCTGCGCGCCACGGGCCTCGTGCCCGCCATCGTGTACGGCAAGCACCTGGAGAAGCCGATGTCCATCGCCGTCAACGCGAAGGCCGTGCGCCAGGCGCTCAACACCCCGCACAAGCTCAACACCCTCATCACCCTGAAGGGCCTGGGCGCCGACCAGCAGGTCCTCTTCAAGGACTACCAGCAGGATCCGGTCAGCCGCGAGATGCTGCACGTGGACTTCATCGCCGTTCGCGAGGACGAGCAGGTGAAGGTGAACGTGCCCGTGGTGCTCATCGGCAAGTCCGAGGGTGTGGCCGAGGGCGGTCTGCTCAGCCAGATCCGCCGTGAGATCGAGGTCTACGCCAAGCCGCGCGCCATCCCCGAGAAGATCGAGGTGGACGTGACGGCCCTGAAGATCGCCCAGGCGCTCCACATCAACGACGTGAAGCTGCCCGAGGGCATCGTCGTGAAGTCGAACGTCAACTTCACGCTGGCCGTCGTCAGCGCGCCCGAGGGCGCGGTCGAGGCGGCTCCCGCGGCGGCGGCGGCTGCGGCTCCGGCGGCGGCTGCGGCCAAGCCCGCGGCGGGCGCGGCGGCCAAGCCCGCGGCTGGCGCGGCGGCCAAGCCCGCGGCTGGCGCGAAGAAGTAAGCTCGTCGTCCTGCAGTACACGCGGGGTCAGCTCGAAGGGGCTGGCCCCGTCTGTTTTTCGGAGTCACTGCCATGAAGCTCATCTGTGGACTGGGCAATCCCGGGCGCGAGTACGAGCGCCACCGGCACAACATCGGCTTCATGGTGGTGGAGGCGCTGCTGTCTCGCGCGCGCGCCGAGCTCAACCACGAGAAGTTCCAGGCCCGGGTGGGCCAGGGCTCCCTGGGGGGCGAGAAGGTCCTCTTCCTGGAGCCCCAGACGTACATGAACCTGTCTGGCCGCTCGCTGGCCGAGGCGGCGCGCTTCTACAAGGTGGCGGTGGAGGACATCCTCGTCATCCACGACGAGTTGGATCTGCCCTTCGGGCGGCTTCAGCTCAAGGTGGGCGGGGGCAGCGGGGGCCACAACGGGCTGAAGAGCAGCGTCTCCAGCCTGGGGGCGGATGGCTTCATCCGGCTGCGCTTCGGCATCGGCAAGCCCCAGGGCCCCAACGCCAAGGAGCGGGTGGCCGGCTACGTGCTGTCCAACTTCGATGACGCCGAGCGCCGGCAACTGGATGACCTGATTCCCCAGGCGGCGGACGCGGCGGAGTCGTGGGTGCGCGAGGGGCTGGCCACGGCCATGAACCGGTACAACAAGCGGGCGCCTTGACTCTGGGGCGACCCCCCCGTAGAAGGCCCGTTCCCCGCCGGCCCGGAAGTCCCGGACGGGCGGGGGTGTTGTTCTTTTCCATCATCCCGGGTGCGTGCATCCGGGACGAAGCGCGAGGGAGACGGGCGCGTGGTTTTCCCGTTCCCGGCGGAAGGTCCCCCTTGGACCGACCGACCGTTTCCCCGCTCCTCGGATTTCCCGGGGGGCACTCAACCCCAAGGGGAGAGAAACATGGCTGAGACGCAGGCCGCCAAGCGGCTTCGTGAGTACGAGACCATCTTCCTGGTCCGGCCGGACCTCACCGACGACACCGTGGACAAGATCAAGGAGCGCGTCCGCGGAATCGTCAGCCGTGAGGGTGGCAAGGTCCTCCGCTTCACGGTGTGGGGCAAGAAGAAGACGCTCTACCCCATCGCCAAGCAGCCCCGCGCCATCTACGTGCACGCCAGCTTCCTGGGCGACACCAAGCTGGTGGCCGAGATCGAGCGCAACCTCCGCAACTACGACGAGGTCACGCGCTACCTGTCCGTGAAGCTGGCGGATGAGGTGGATCCCGAGACCCGTCCGGTGCTCGAGGACGTGAAGCTGGCCGGTGACGTCGAGGAGACCCGTCCGGGCATGGCGCCCGCGCCTGTCGAGCGCGTCGTCGAGGTTCCCGATGAGGTTGCTGACGAGGAGGTCGCCGAGGAGGCCTAGTGCCCCCGCGGTCGTCTTCCACGGACCCACTCCAGAGAAGAGAGAACATTCATGATCGGCAATGACAGGAACGCGTCCCGCGGCGGTGACCGGGATCGGGACAGGGGCGACAGGGACGGCGGTGGTCGCGGCGGCGGTGCTGGCGGCGACGACGACAAGCGTGGCGGACGCGGCTTCGGCCGCAAGAAGGTCTGCCGCTTCTGCGCGGAGAAGAACTCGAAGGTGGACTTCAAGGATCAGTCGACCCTGAAGTACTTCGTGACCGAGCGCGGCAAGATCATCCCCCGCCGCATCTCCGGCAACTGCGCCAAGCACCAGCGTGAGATCGCCACGGCGATCAAGCGCGCTCGTGGTCTGGCGATGCTTCCCTACAACGCGATGGTCGGCTAGTCCGCCGACTCCACGAAAGAACGGAGACATCACATGAAGGTCATTCTTCGTGAGGACGTCGCGAACCTGGGCAAGTCCGGGGAGCTCGTGACGGTGAAGGACGGCTTCGGCCGCAACTACCTGCTGCCGCGCAAGCTGGCGGTCCTGGCCACCGAGCAGAACGTGCGCCAGCTCGAGCACGAGCGCGGTGTCATCAGCGCTCGCAACGCCAAGCTGAAGGGCGCCGCCGAGGAGCAGGCCAAGAAGATCGGCGCCGTGAAGGCCGTCATCCGCCGCAAGGTGGGTGAGCAGGACAAGCTGTACGGCTCGGTCACCGCGCTGGACATCGCCGAGGCGCTCGCGGCGCAGGGCCAGACGGTGGATCGCCGTCACATCCACCTGCCCGAGCCCATCAAGGCCACGGGTCAGTACGAGGTGGAGCTGCGGCTGCACCGCGACGTGGTGGCGAAGATCAAGGTCGAGGTCGCGGCGGAGGCCTGAACAGGGCCCCCGTCACCGCTTCACACTTGAGCAGTTCAGGGCCGTCCGGATTACCCCCCGGGCGGCCCTTGCTTTTGCGGGAGGGCGTCCGCCAGGGCGCACCCCGTGTCCCAGGAGCCCTCGCTCCGGAGCGCTACAGCCCCGTTGCGGACGCCTGTAGAGTGAGCGAGCAGCCATGGACAACATCCTCGACATTCCCCGGGTAGGAGCAGGAGGGCGGCGGTCCCACGAGGATCTGGCCGCCGAGCGCGCCGTGTTGGGCGCGGTACTGGGCGACAACACGCTCATCGCCAGCCTTGGCGAGGTGGTGCATCCGGAGGACTTCGCCAGTCCAGCGCACGCGCAGATCTTCGCGGCGATGATCAAGCTCGACGGCTCGTCGCGACAGGTGGATCACCTGACGCTGGCCGAGGAGCTGAAGGTGCTCGGGCAGCTGGCGGCGGTGGGTGGCCCGGCCTACCTGATGAGCCTGGACCAGGTGGTGCCCGTGCCGGGCAACGCCGTCCAGTACGCGCACATCGTCAAGGACCAGGCCATCCGGCGGCGCCTGGCCCACGTGGGCCGGGAGATCCAGGATCTCGCCAGCCAGGACACGGGCGAGTTGGAGGTGCTGCTGGACGAGGCCGAGCGCAAGGTCTTCCTCCTCGCGGAGAAGAAGCGCGAGGGAGACCTGCGGCCCGTCAGTGACCTGATGGAGCACACGCTCGACCTTCTCGACAAGATGAAGGCGGCGTCCTCGGGCATCACCGGCCTGTCCTCGGGCTACGTCGACCTGGACAACCAGCTCACGGGCCTCCACCCGGGCGAGCTCATCATCCTCGCGGCGCGTCCCGGCGTGGGAAAGACGTCCTTCGCGATGAACATCGCCACGCACGTGGCGCTCGCGGACGAGCCCAAGGCGGCGGCCATCTTCAGCCTGGAAATGCCCGCCGATCAGCTCCTCATGCGTCTGCTGGCCTCGAGCGCGCGCGTGGACATGAAGAAGCTGCGCGGCGGCCGGCTCACCCCGCACGACGAGGAGAAATTCCAGGAGATGGCGGGCAAGCTCTACAACGCCCCCATCTACATCGACGACTCGGGCGGTCTGTCCCCGTTCGACCTGCGCGCCAAGGCGCGGCGGCTCAAGCAGAGGGATCCCCGGCTGTCGCTGATCGTCATCGACTACCTCCAGCTCATGCATCAGAAGGGCAAGGTGGAGAGCCGCCAGCTCGAAGTGGCGGAGATCTCCCGCGCCCTCAAGCAGCTGGCCAAGGAGCTGGAGGTGCCCATCATCGCGCTCTCGCAGCTCAGCCGTAAGGTGGAGGAGCGCAAGGGCGGCAAGCCGATGCTCTCGGACCTGCGTGAGTCGGGCTCCATCGAGCAGGACGCCGACGTGGTGATGTTCATCCACCGCGAGGACCAGAGCGACGCCGAGGGCGGTGGAGAGCCCCGCGCGAGTTCGGCCATCCCCGTGCAGCTCATCATCGCCAAGCAGCGTAACGGCCCCATCGGAGAGATCGACCTCATCTTCCTCGCCGAATACACGCGCTTCGAGAGCCGGGCCCGAGGTGAGTGAGAAGGCTTGACGCCGCGACATGGGGGCGCTCGGATGCGCGCCCATGACCGAGCTGCTCACTCGCGCCGAAGCGTCGAACTACAAGGAAACCTCGCGTCACTCCGACGTGCTCGCCTTCATCGACGAGCTCTGCCGCCGCACGAAGCTCGCCCGGCGGGTGGACTTCGGGAAGAGCGGTGAGGGCCAGCCCATGGTGGCGATCATCGTGAGCGACCGGGGCTGCTTCACCCCCGAGCTCGCCCTCAAGCAGAAGAAGGTCGTGGTGATGGTGGAGGCCAACATCCACGCCGGCGAGGTCGAGGGCAAGGAGTCCGTGCTCGCGCTCGCGCGGGACCTGACGCTCACCAAGCTCGGCAAGACGCTGCTCGACAAGCTCTGCCTCGTGCTGGTGCCGAACTTCAACCCCGACGGCAACGACCGCATCAGCCCGAACAACCGCAAGCTCGACCTGAAGAACCTCGAGGGCCAGGTGAACCCCGAGGGCGGCGTGGGCACGCGCTACACGGGCGAGGGGTGGAACCTCAACCGCGACAACATGAAGCAGGAGGCGCCCGAGACGCGCGCGCTCGCCCGGCTCCATCAGACGTGGTGGCCCCACGTCTTCATCGACTGCCACACCACCGACGGCAGCATCCACGCTTTCGATCTCACCTTCGACACGTCGCACTCGAACGAGCCGCTCTTCTCGGAGCTGCGCTCCTTCAACCGCGTGATGCTCGAGCGCGTGGCGAAGGCGGTGCGGAAGCGCCATGGCTTCGACAGCTTCTGGTACGGCAACTACAAGGACGAGGGCGATCCCCGCTCCGGCTGGCACACCTACCCCGCCCTCCCCCGCTTCGGCAGCCACTACCGCGGGTTGCTCGGCCGGATCGACGTGCTGCTCGAGACCTACAGCTACATCGGCTACGAGCGCCGCTGCCAGGTGATGCGGGCGTGGTTGCTCGAGCTGTTCCGCGATGCAGCCAAGAACGCCACCTCCTACCGCGCCGCCACCGGGAACGAGGAGGAGCGCATCGTCTCGCGCGGTGAATCGCCGGATGTGCAGGCGCTCGTGGGCATCAACTACGGGGTGGCCACGCGCGACGACAAGGGCAAGCTCGTCTTCGAGTACCCCGCCCACGCGAAGCCCGGCGACCACGCCGACATCCTGGCCTTCGACGAGGCGAGCATCACGGAGCGGCGTTACCCGGGAAAGCGTCGGCGCAGCTACCGCGGCCCGCACTACCGCACCTTCGTGCCCACGCAGGCGGTGAGCACGCCGACGGCGTACCTCGTGCCAGCGGAGCTCGCCCCGCGCCTCGAAGGGCATGGCATCCGCTTCGAGCGCCTGGATGCGCCGCGGCGCTTCACGGTCGACAGCTACCGGGTGGCCCGGCGCGAGGAGACCTTCAGCCCCGATGTGGCCGCGAACGTTCCGCCGCCCGGGCAGGCCGAGGTCCCGCTCAGCCAGAAGCCCAAGCCCGTGCGCTTCGAGACCGTGCTCACGGTGGCCCCCGAGCGCGGCACCCGCGAGGTCCCCGCGGGGACCCTGTACGTGCCCACGGCACAGCGCGCCGGCACCCTGGCCGTGTACCTGCTCGAGCCGCACTCCGACGACGGCTTCTGCCGCTGGCAGTTCCTCGACGGCCTCATCACGGTGGGCGAGCTCTACCCCGTCCACCGCGTGGTGGGCGCGACCAGCGCCCCGAAGAAAGCCGAGTGACGGCTACCCCGCGCGTCTCCATCCCCTGAAAGCCGAGAGCACGCTGTCTGGAATGAGCTCGGTGCCGAGATGGAGCGGCGCGGCCTGGATGCCCGCCGCCAGCACGACCCGCCAGTAGCGATGGGCCGTGCTGGCATCCACCGGTCCCGTCACGGACGGAAGCTCTGGATGTGCCCCACGGAGGAGTGGCTCGAGCTGACAGCTCGCCACGCCCGCCCGCGTGATGCCGCGCAGCAGCGCCGGGCGAAGTCCAGACGGGACCGAGGCGTCGTCCACCGTGCGTGTCACGGCGCCACAATCGAGCAGGCCCCCACCCACAATGAGAACGTCTCCCCGCGTGAGCATCCGCGCTCGCGCGGCCGGCACGTCGACGAGCGCCGGGAAGGAGTCATCGACGAGCACGGTGCCCGACGCGAGCCGATCGACCGCCAGTGCACCTGGGGTGCTCGCCGCGCCCACGATGAGCCGCGCACGATAGACCGCGTCCGCCACGGCTCCCGACGCCAGCGCGGGTTCGATGCGGCCTCGGAATCCGCCCTCCTCGCGAAGGCGCATGGCCACCTCCTCCATCCGGCGTGCCGCCTGGGGGAGATCACAAAGGATGAGGCCTCGGGGATGGGGAGCGACCCGCAGGAGCAGCTCCGCGGCGGCGGCACCGATGGACCCCACGCCCACGAACGCCACCTCCTCCTGGGACAGGTCCATGCCCACGGCGTCGGCGGCGGCGAGGACGCTGCGCACCACGGCGACGACGGTGGTGGCATGCCCGGTGGTGAATCCCGGGTCCCCGGTGGCTCCGGCCTCCGTGCCGAGCCGGCGCAGGACCTCCAGGCCGAACCCGGTGTGCGCGGGGAGCATCCCCGCGAAGGAGAACGCGCGCACTCCCGCGCGACGCGCCAGCCGCACCGCGTCCGCCACCTGCTCGGCGAGCGCATCCGGGGGCCGGGTGCCCAGCTCGTCCGCGAACAGTGGGAGGCACAGCAATCCCGAGGCGCCAAGCGGGGTGTCGATGCGCTCGAGCCAGCAAGGGGCACCACCCGGGAAGAGCAGGTGGCGGAGCGACTCCCGGAACCCGGAACCCAGCTCCAGGCCCAGGGCCTTCGTCACGTCCTCCGGCACGGGTAGGTACCCCACCAGCGCGGCCTGTAACGAGCCCACCTCGATGGGCCCCCACCGCACGTCCGTCGTCTCCCTGGCGAGCGCGTCCAGCACGCCGAGGACCTCCGCACGAAGGCGCGCGAGCCCCTGGGGCCCCAGTGCCGTCGGGGCCGCGTGGAAGGACAGCCGCAGCGCTCCACCCATGCGGCGTGCGGCGAGCTGGAGATCGACTCCCCTGGGCACGTCCCCTTCGGTCACGGAGTCCTCCCAGTGAACCCGCAGGCGCTCGCTCTCCCAGGAGCCGAACGCCTCGAAGTCCATGAAGGTGAAGAAGAACTGCGTGCCCGCGGCCACCTCGAGCGGAAGGCCCCCGGGAATCGCGCGGGCGATCTCCCCCGGGGTGAGTGCGTGCGCGCGGGCCTCGGCCACCTCGCCACGGACGACCTCCAGGAGCTCGAGGGGGGTCGACTCCGCGCAACGGATCCGCAGCGGGGCCGCGGTAGCGAAGGGCCCGAAGACGCGATGCACATCGGGCAACGGCGCGTCCCTGCCCGACAACGCCGTACCGAGGACGAGGTCCTCCTGCCCCGTGAGGCGGCGCAACGCGAATGCCCAGGCTGTGAGCACCATCTCGAACAATGTGCCGCCCCGGCGCGCGGCCGAGGCCCGGAGTGCCTCCACACGCTCGGAGGAGAGTGTCACCTCATCGCGAGTGGGGGCGGGGCCCTCGGGCCTGTGCCAGGCGCGTGGGGGGGCGTACGGAGCGGCGAACGTCTGACGCCAGAACGCCGCGTCCACCTGGGCCGCGGCCCGGTCCGCCAGCAGGGAGACGTAGTCGCGGAAGGTCGAGCGGAGCGGCGGAAGCCCCGGCTCCTCCCCACGCGCGATCGCGTCATACGTCTGGAGGAGCTCGCGAACGAACAGCCAACCGCTCAGCGCGTCTCCGATGAGGTGGTCCGCGGCGACGAGGAGGACGTGCCGGTCGGGAGCGAGGCGGCACAGCGACAGCTCGAGCGGCGGCGCCTTCTCGGAATCGAAGTGCCGGTGCCGAGACTCCGAGAAGAGGCGCTGGAGTTCGTCGGGCGAACACGGGTCCACGACGGTCAGCGGAGGTTCTCCTGGCTCCAGCACGTGCTGGGTGGGCGGACGCCGGCTCGTCTCCACGACCGCCCGCAGCATCGGGTGGCGCTCGAAGACGTAACGGAGCGCCTCGCGGAAGACGGCGGCATCGAGCCTCCCCTCCAGCAGGAGTCGCGCGGCCCAGCGGGATTGCCCCTCCGGCGCTCCGGCACGCGCCACGAGGAACCCTCGCTGGGCAGGTGACAACGGAAACCCCGCCTCCTCCCCTGCTTCCGTACGCGCGACACCGGCTCCCGGCACGCTCCGGGCGGCGTGGGTGTCGAGAGCCGTCGCGAGCGCTCGAACCGTCCGAGCGGTGTACAGCGTGGCGGGGCGTGGCAGCCGGAGCCCCAGGGCCTCCAGCCGCGTGAACACCTCCAGGACGGCCATCGAGTCGCCTCCGAGCTCGAAGAAGTCGTCGTCGCGTCCGACCCCGGCCCGCGACAGGACACGCGCGAAGGCCTCCGCGACATGACGCTCGGTGTCCGTCTGGGGCGGCCCACCACGGACCGTGCGCGCGGGGGCCGCACCGGAGAGCGCCTCGAGCGTCGCGCGATCCACCTTTCCGGTGACCGTGGTCGGCAGCACGTCGAGCATGTGGAATTGCCTGGGCCACATCGCTTCCGGAAGGTGCTCGCGAAGCACGTCGCGGAGCGCATCCTCCGTGGGAGGCACCTCCCGGAACTGGAGCCAGGCTTCGAGGTGGCGGTCGGAGCCCTCCCCGACGGCCCGCACCACCGCGAGCGTGACCGCTGGGTGGCGCGCGAGCACGGTTTCGATCTCCCCGGGCTCGATGCGGTGACCGTGGACCTTGAGCTGGTCGTCCACCCGCCCGAGGAAGTCGAGCGCCCCGTCCTCGCGCAGGACCACACGATCTCCGGTCCGGTACAACCGCGCTCCCCCGGGGCCCTGGATGAACGCGCGGCGCGTCAGCTCCGGCTCCCCGAGGTACCCCGAGGACAGCCCGCGTCCCCCCACATGGAGCTCCCCAGGCACTCCCGGAGCGCACGGGGTGCCATCCTCCGCCAGGACGTGCACCGTCGCCCCCCCGATGGGACGACCGATGGGAACCCGCTCGGCCTCGTCCGCCGGGCGGCCGCGCACCACGTGCCACGTGGCGTTGATGGTGGTCTCGGTCGGCCCGTACAGGTTCACCACGGCCGGTGCACCGCGGAGCCGGTCGTGCAACATGCGGATGAGTCCGGGAGGAAGGGCCTCCCCGCCGACCTTCAACCAACGGAGCCGTTCGAGCGGCTGGAGGTCATGCCGGAGCAGGCGCGCCAACAGCGAAGGCACGGTGCTCAAGACGGTGACGCGCTCGCGGTCCACGGTCTCCAGCAGTCGCTCCGGATCCCTCGCCAGCGAACGAGGGCAGCAGATGAGCGTGGCCCCCGCCATGAGGGGGCCGAGGACCTGCCGCACCGAGGCATCGAAGCACAAGGACGACGTCCCGAGCAGGATGTCGGCCTCGTCGTACCCGAAGGCCTCCAGCGCCCACTCCAGGTAGCCGCGCATGGACCCGTGCGTGATGGGCACGCCTTTCGGCCTCCCCG
>NZ_DASVWK010000559.1:0-7942 GCF_036389735.1 Archangium sp.
GGTGACGATGAAGTCCAACGCGCCGTAGTTGAGCCCCAGCGCCCCCATCAGCGCCAGCACGCGCATCCGCACCAGCTCGGGCAGCGCATGGGGCCGCCACGCGTCGATGAGCGCCACCCCCTCGCGGCGCCAGTCCTCCTCCGCCCCCGGCTTCGCCTGCGAGTCGATGGACGCCGCCATCACCCGCTCGCCCACCACCGTCACCCGCAGCTCCAGGGCCTTCACCACCCGCTCCTGGAAGGTCATCGGACACAGGTCCAATCCCTCCAGATGCTCCAACTGCTTCCCATCCAATGGCGTGGTGAACACCACCTGCTCCTCGCCCCGCTCACCGTAGACGGCGAACGACGCCATCATCTTCGTCACCACACCCCCGGGACAGCTCCGGGCGAAGGCGCGCACCGCCTCCGGGTCGTTGGTCATCAGGGTGCGTGGCACCTCCAATCCCAACGCGCGGGCCAGCTTGAGCTGAAGCGGCTTCTGCTCCGCGCGCCGCACCACCTCGAGGGCATCCATCTGGAACACGCCCAGCGCCGCCATCATCCCGAGCACCACGCGCCGGCTCTCCTCGATGGAGGGTTGGCGAAGCTGGGGATCCACCTCGGGCGGGATGCGCAGCCCCGTCGCGTTGCGGCGATACCAGACCGCGGAGACCTCCGATAAGTCGAGCACCCCCGCCCTCCCGGAGATGCGCCCGCCGCCCCCTTCATCGAGCGAGAGCTGGAGCTCCGTGGGGAACAGGTCCGTGTCGAACCGATAGACGCGCTCACCCCGGGCCTCCAGGGCACGGGCCACGGCACGGGGGGACTCATTGTCGGTGGAGTGGGTCACGATGAGGATGGCCATGCGTTCTCCTGCGAAGGGTGTCGGGGGGCGGCGCCCTCGTCGAGGAGCGCCTCGGCCAGGGCCGCGGCGATGGGCAGGCCGAGCTCGTGCTCGAGCATCCCCCACTCGCCCCCGGGGTTGACCTCTAGGAAGACGTGCCGTCCCTCGGGTGTGACGATGAGATCCACCGCGCCGTACACGAGCCCCAGCGCGGCGACCAGGCGCGCCAGGCGCTCGGCCACGTCGGCGGGCAGCTCACCAGGCTCCCAGCGGCACTCCTGGGGCCCCGCCCGCCTCCAGTCCACCCGACCCATCACCGAGCGCGAGGCATCAATGGCTCCCGTGAAGCAGCGCCCGCCCACCACGACCACGCGCAGCTCGCGCCGCTTGTCGATGCGCTCCTGGAATACCATGGGGCTGTGGCGCAGCCCCTCGAGCGCCTCGAGGTCCTCGCGGCCGATCGCGCTCGTGTACACGAAGGGGTTGCCCCCCTCCATGGACTGGCTCAAGGGCGTCAGCATCTTGGCCACCATCCGGCCCTCGACCTGCTCGAAAAAGGAGCGGACCCGGGCCGCGTCATTGGTCACCAGGGTGCGGGGCACCTCCAGCCCCAGCGCTTGAGCCAGCCGGAGCTGGCGCGGCTTGTTGTTGGCGGCCTGCCCCGCCACCAGCGGGTTGATGAAGCGACAGCCCCGCGCCTCCAGTCCCTCCAGGAAGCCCTCGAAGGCCGCCAGCGACTCACGCACGCAGCCCTCTCGCCAGGAGGGCTCCAGCGCCTCGTCGAGCCGGGGCAGCACCATGCGCCGCACCCACACCGCGCGAAGCGCCTCTCCCCTCAGCTCGCCATCGGCCGTGCGCAGCGCCACCTCCTCGCCCATCCGCCCCAGCGCCGTCGTCAACTCCAGCTGCGCCGGAAAGCCCTCCGTGTTGAGGCGCAACGGATGCGCCCCCCGCCGCGACAACTCCCGCGCCACCCGATCAACCGTGTAGTAGTCGCCGCCGTGGGTGAGGAGCAGGACGATGTCGCGAGCGGGAAGCATGGGTCCTCGGAGGGGTTGGGGGAGAGCTAGCGGCAGCTGTCCTCGTTGTCCGAGGGGTACTTCAGGGTGGTGGCGACCTCGTCACTGTCCGAGGGGTACTTCTCGGTGGTGGAGACCTCTTCATGGTCCGAAGGGGCCTTCCTGGTGAGCGAGGAGGGGCGAACGCCGCCCGCCACGTGCTCGAGTTCCTGCGCCTCCAGCAAGCGCGCGAAGAACGGCTTCCTTCCCTTCTGGGCTGTGGTGTCCTTTTCGTTCTTCTTCATGTCCGACCTCCTTGTCGGGTGAGCCCGAGGGCTCAATGGAGGTCGAGTCCGTGAAGAGCGGATGTGACGCTTCTCACCGGGTCCGCCAGGGGGGCTGTCTTCAACCTCGCCCGGTGAGCTGCCGGCTCACTTCCGCGAGGAGCCGATCGATCTCGAAGGGCTTGCGCAGGAAGGCAGCGGGCTTGCAGTCCGCGGGAATGCTGGAGCGGGGCATGGCACTCATCATGATGACCGGGATGTCCCGGTAGGCCGCGTCGGCCTGGAGGGCCAGCAACAGCTCGCGCCCATCCATCACCGGCATCATGTAGTCGAGCAGGATGAGGTCAGGCCGCTTCTCGTCGATGCGCTTGAGACCGTCCTTCCCGTTGCGAGCGGTCAGGACGGCGAAACCCTCTTCACTCAGAAGGTCATGGAGCGCATCGGTGATGCCGACCTCGTCGTCCACCACCAGGAGGGTCTTCACGGCTACCGGCTCCGCTTCCTGAGCAGGCCCTTGCGCTTGGGCTTGGGCTTGAGGGGGCTGGCCAGCTTCGCATCGCCCGTCAGGACGGACTCGGCGCTCTCGAAGGTGTCGGTGAGCTCGATGCCTCGGGACGTGATGCGGTACTCCTGGAGGGAGGAGTCGTAGTCGCTGTCGCGCACCTTGACGATCGACAGCATCCGGTAGACCCGCGAGCGCAGCTCCACGAAGCGCAGGAAGAGGATGTTCTCGACGAGGCTGGAGATGCCGCTGATTGGCAACTTCACGTCGGAGGTGAACATGTCCTGCAGTTCGCTGGTGTAGATGGTGGTGACACCCAGCACCCGCAGCTCGTTGGTGAGCGCGGCGAGGAAGTGGCTGATGCGGTCGGGATGGGCGGCCGCCCTCTGGAAGCCGTCCACCCCGTCGATGAAGAGTCGCTTGATGCCGTGCTCGCGCACCGCCGTGAGGAGCTTGTTGCCGAGCCCGTCGAGGATGCGCTCGGTGGGCGGGTGCCACAGCATGTGGAAGACGCCCTGCTGGTGCTTCTTCTCCAGGTCGAGCCCCAGCGCGCGGGCCTTGAGGAAGATGCGCGGCGGCGTCTCGTAGAAGCCGAAGAGGAGACCCGGCTCGGACTTGCTCGATTCATCGAGGAAGTGCAGCCCGAGCGTCGTCTTGCCCGACCCGGTGGAGCCGAAGAGGACGGCGGTGGAGGCGCAGGGCAGGCCCCCGTGGAGCATCCGGTCCAACTGGGGGACTCCCGTCGAGACGCGGTCCGTCTTGCAGGGGTCCTCACGGGAGGGCTCCTGCAACATCGCTTCGAGGCGCGGGAGCACCACGATGCCGTCGCGGGTGATCTGAAAGGCGTGGCCGCCGCGCAGGTAGCTGCTGCCCCGGAACTTCTTCACCTCCAGCTCACGCTCCGCACGCCGATCCATCCGGTTGTCGTGGAGCTCGAGCACGCCGTCCACCATGGTGTGCTCGGGCCCCACCGGCTCCGCGCTCGCGCTGGTGAGCAGCAGGACGGTGCAACCCAGGAAGCTGACGTGGATTTGAAGCTCGTGGATGAACTTCTTGAAGTCCCTCTTCGTCGCGGCGCTCTCCTCCACCGCCACGAGGCCGTCCACCACGAGCAGGGTGCTCTTGCTCGCCCGCACCTCGCGCCGGAGCACCTCCACCAGCCCCTTCAAGCCTCCCTCTTCCAGCGTGCCGAAGGCGCTCAGGTAGGAGATCTGCTCGGGGATGCGGGACGTGTCGAAGAAGCTGAGCGGCTGGAGGTTGAAGATCAGGCGCTCGTGCGTCTCCGCCAGCAGCGTGGTGTAGAGGACGCGGCCACCTTGCGCGGCATGATGGAAGCACATCTGGTTGGCGAGGATGGTCTTCCCCGCGCCCGGGCGACCCTGAAGCATGTACACGCCCTGACGCAGGAAGCCGCCGTGCAGGACGTCGTCCAGGCCCGGCACGCCCGTGGGAACCCTGTCTTGGGATCGCTCGGTTCTATCCATCTCGTGGAAGCCTCACGGTGAAGGTCGTTCCCTCGTCGGCGCTCGACCGCACGCGGATCCCGCCGCCGTGCGCCTGGACGAGGTGGTAGGTGATGTGAAGACCGAGGCCCATGCTGCGGCCTCCATCCGGCCTCGCTCCACTGCCTCGCTGAAAGGGCTCGAACAGCCGGGGCATGTCCTGCGCGGCAATTGGAGCCCCCCCGTTGTGCACCTCGAGCACGGCGTCCTCGCCCTCGCCCCACGTGCGCACCCGGACGGGAACGTCCTCGGTGGTGTGCTGCAACGCATTGCCAACGAGGTTCTGCACCACCTGTGCGAGGCGGTCGGCGTCCCAACGGCCCTGTACCTCCCCGACACTCTCCACCACCACCTGACGCTCGGGCCGTGTGAAGAGCACCTCGTCCACCACCTGGGTCACGAGGGAGTGGAGGTCCACGGGCTCGCCGCGCTCCACCCCGATGCCGCCAGCCAGACGGACGCGGGTGAAGTCGAGCAGGTCGTTGATCATCCGCAGGGCCCGGTCCGAGGAGCTGAGAATGCGCTCGAAGGAGCGGCGCTGCCGCGTCTCCTGCCCCACCCCCTTGAGGCCGTGCGCCGCGGAGAGGCGGATGGCCTGGAGGGGGTTGCGCAGGTCATGGCTGACGATGCCGATGAGCTGCTGCTCGAACTCGGCGCTCCGGCGGGTCGTCTCCACATGACGCAGTGCATCTACGAGTTCGGCCTCGGTCCGCATCTGCTGGCTCACGTCCCGGAAGAAGACGGAGATGCCCCCGACCTGGCAGGGGTAGGCCCGCACCTCCGTCCAGACGTCCAGGGAGGCATGGTGCTCGACGAACCGCACCGGCACGCGCTCCTGCATGCACCGGTGGTACTCCGTCCAGGTCTTCGTGCTCGGATCCTTCGTCTCCGGCCAGACCTCCCAGAACACGCGCCCCAGGGTCTCGCCTCGACGCTTGTGGGACATCCGCTCCTGGCTCGCGTTCACCAGCGTGATGCGCCAGTCCTCGTCGAGGGCGAGAAAGGCGTCGCTCATGGATTCGAGGGCATCCACCGCCTGCGACATCCGCCGAGCGGAGCCCTCCGGCTGGAGCGGACCGGGAGCTGGCGAAGGTGCTGGGGCTGGGTTCTCCACGAAGATTGCCATACCACGTGCGCCCCGACCCACAACGTCGGTCCCACGAGATGTCGCGCGACGTACAGACGCTCCCGCGTCCTTCTTCTCCGGGTCGACACGAAGGGGAGGAGTGCTCAGTCCCGGTGGCCCAGTGCCTTGTCCAGGTTGTACGCCGCGCTGATGAGGGACAGGTGCGTGAGGGCCTGGGGGAAGTTGCCCAGCGCCTCGCCCGCCGGACTCGTCTGCTCCGCGTACAGCCCCACGTGGCTGGCGAAGCCCAGCATCCGCTCGAAGATCAGCCGCGCCTCGTCCAGCAGCTCTGGCTTCGTCACGCTCGCCCGCGTCATCGCCTCCACCAGCCAGAAGGTGCACAGGTTGAAGGTGCCCTCCTTGCCCGACACCCCGTCCGCCGTCGCCTCCACGTCGTAGCGGAACACCAGTCCGTCCGACGTGAGGCCTCCCTTGGCCGGCGGCTGGCGCAGGGCCTCCAGCGTCGAGAGCATCCGCGGGTCCACCGGCGAGAGGAAGAACACCAGCGGCATCAGCAGGTTCGCCGCGTCCAGCGCCATCGACTCGTAGGACTGGATGAAGGAGCCCCGCTCCGCGCACCAGCCCTTCTGCATGATCTCCTCGAAGATGGTGTCGCGCGTCTGGAGCCACCGCGCCCGGTCCGCCGGGAAGCTGCGCTTGTCCGCCAGCCGGATGGCGCGGTCCACCGCCACCCAGCACATCATCTTCGAGTACACGAAGTGCTGCTTGCCCCCTCGCACCTCCCAGATGCTCTCGTCCTTGTCCCGCCAGTGGTCGCACACCCAGTTCACCAACCGCCGCAGGTGGCTCCAGAAGTCATAGGAGATGGGTGCCCCGTGCTTGTTGTACAGGTACACCGAGTCCATCAGCTCGCCGTAGATGTCGAGCTGGAGCTGGTGCGCCGCCCCGTTGCCGATGCGCACGGGCCTGGCGCCCCCATAGCCCGCCAGGTGCCACAGCTCCTGCTCCCTGGGCACCTCGCTGCCATCCAGCGAGTACATGAGGGGCAGCGGCTCGCCCTCGGGCAGCTCCGCGATGCGCTTCTCCAGCCAGCGCATGAAGGCCCCCGCCTCCTCCTTGAAGCCGATGCGCAGCAGCGCGTACACCGTGAAGGCCGCGTCGCGGATCCACACGTAGCGGTAGTCCCAGTTGCGCACCCCTCCCGGGGACTCGGGCAGGCTGCACGTGGGCGCCGCCACGATGGCCCCCGAGGGCTCGAACGTCATCAGCTTGAGCACCAGCGCCGAGCGCTGCACCGTCTCGCGCCACCGTCCCGTGTAGGTGCACTTCGCCAGCCAGTGCCGCCAGTAGTCCACCGTGGAGCGGAACAGCGCCTCGGAGGACTCGTGCCCCAGCACCGTGTCATGACATGAGTCCGGTGCGCCCTCGCGCAGGCTGAACACCGCCGACTGGCCCTCGTGCAGCGTGAAGCTCCCGGTGACCCGCTGGCCGTCCGTGTCCAGCTTCACCGACGTGGCCAACGTCAGGTTCAGCGTCTCGGAGAGGAAGCTCGCCCCGCCGTGGAGCAGCCGCACCGTGTGCGGATCCCTCGCGTAGTTGAAGGCGGGCAGGCACTCCAGGTGGAAGGTCATCTGCCCGCGCACCACGCGCATGCGCCGCACCACCTCGCGCATGCGGTGCTCCTTGCCCAGGGGCATGAAGTCCACCAGCTCCCCCACCCCGTCCGGCGAGTAGAAGCGCGTCACCAGCACGTTGGTGTCCGGCCAGTAGAACTGCTTGTGCACCACGGCCGACCCGTCGAGGTCGGGGGCGATGCGGAAGTGGCCCCCCTTCTCCGGGTCCAACAGCGCCGCGAAGACGCTCGGGCTGTCGAAGTGGGGGAAGCACAGCCAGTCCAGCGTGCCGTCCGTGGCCACCAGCGCCACCGTGCGCAGATCCCCAATGACCCCGTGGTCCTCGATGGACGCTGGCCGCCCCATAGGCTCTCCCTCCTGTCGAAAAGAACTCGGGGGACGCCCGCTCTCGACGGTGCGTCCCCCGGTGTCATCCTTCGAGTCGCTGAAGCCTCTCAGCTCGAGAGGACCTCAGCAGATGCTGCCGACAGTCCCGTTGGCGCAGTTGTTCGGGCTGGCGACATCCGCGCCGGTGCTGGTGACCCAGTCGCTGTACCCGGCGCTGGGCACCTCGTAGCCAATCCAACCCCTGTTCAAGCCGTAGTAGTAGACCTCGCCCGCGCCGATGCCGCCGGTGATGGTCTTCTTGATGACGTTGGTGTAGTTGAACCCGGTGGCCGGGTTCGTCTTGTTGGCGAGGAACTGGATCTGGTACGTCTGGCCGCCAGAACCCTCGTGCCAGGACTGGCAGTCACCGCAGGCGCCACCGCCGGTCTCCCGCTGCGCATCGATGTAGAGGTTGACGTTGACGGTCGTGGTGATCGCCGTGTCGATGTAGCGAGGCATGAGCTTCGCGCCGCCCCAGTCCCCGGTGTCCTTGGGCGCCTGGTAGGCGTAGCCCTGCGGGGTAGGGTCGTTGTTCCACTGGTGCCGGCAGTCGGTGGGCACACCCGTCGAGCCGCACTGCTCGTCGCAGTACTGCCCGCCGGACAGGTAGGCCCACGAGGTGTCCTTCCACAGCCGGATCCACGAGCCGTCCGCGGTCATGGACTCGTAGTCGGCACCGGAGTTGTTCTTGACGTACATGAACTGCTTGCGGCCCGAGCCGTCGTAGCCCTTGGGGATGAACCA
>NZ_DASVWK010000560.1:0-7770 GCF_036389735.1 Archangium sp.
TGGAAGCAAATGACTCACGACACCACCGCCAGCACGCCGCTGTCACCACAGTGGGGGAAGAAGCACATGCGTGGAGACATGGAGACATCGGCCGGGACGAGCCTCCCCGTCAGCAGCTACTCGGGGTACTCGTTGCATGCCCGGACGCCCGAGGACGGCATCAACCTCATCCTGTCCCAGCCCGGGCTGAGCTGTAGCCGGGTGACCCGGCTGAGCCCCACCACGGTGTGGGCCCTCCCCGAGGCCGGCGCCGAGCTGCCCCCGCGCGACCGCCCCCTGCGCCTGTTGCTGGAGGGCCACGGCTCCACCATCGGCCCGCTGCTCGGGGAGACGCTCTGGAGCGATCCGCGGCGGAGCGACGCGCCCATCGGCATCCAGCTCCTGGGGGTGTCGCGCGAGCAGGGCCAGCAGATCCTCTCCCTCCTGGACGCGGCGACCCGCCAGGGACACGCCCAGCCCGCGGTGTCTCCCCTGCCCGTCGAGGAGTCCCTCGTCGAGCCCGAGCGCATCCGCTCCATCCTCAAGTCCGTGTGCGTGATGCAGCACCAGGGCACGCTGCGGCAGCTCGGGCGCACGCTGCGCGTGTCCCTGGAGTACTTCGACGTGGAGGGCTCGCTGCTGCACTGGCGCCGCGAGGAGCCGGACGCGGAGTGGGGCGCGGCGCCCTATGACATCGAGGTGGTGGGCTACAACTCGGCCTACCGCATGCGCGTGCCGGCGTTGGAGACGCGGGGCGAGCGGATGGTGACGCCCCTTCCCCGGCGGCTGTGGCAGGTGCGTCACCGCTGGCACCGGCGCGTGCCGGCCCCCACCGGGCTGCGTGCCCGCTTCCACCACCCGCTGTGGGCCGAGCTGGGCGTGCGGGAGCGTGAGGCCGTGGACCTCTCCTTCTCCGGACTCTGCCTGCTCAGCCCCGCCGAGGACCTCGTCTTCCCGGGCCTCCTCCTGCGGTCCATCGAGGTGTGCGGCGAGGACGGCGAGCCCATCCTCCTGCGCGGCGAGGTCCGCTACGTCTCCGACAAGAGCCCGGACGGGCAGCGGGTGTGCGGCATCCAGGTGAGCCCCTGCTCGCCCCAGGACGAGGCGCGCTGGGTGGAGCTCGTCTCCCGCGCGCTCTGCCCCACCACGCGCGGCGGCGAGCAGTACCCCGAGCAGCTGTGGGAGCTGCTCGTCGACTCGGGCTACTTCAACCTGGCCGGCAGGACGTCGGAGCACTTCGAGGAGCTGCGCGCCCACTTCCTGGAGCTGAGCCAGCGCGCCGCGCGCCTGCCGCGACTCTTCTGTCAGACGGTGTGGCCCTCGGAGCGGGGCGTGGAGGCCACGCTCTCCTCGGTGCGCCCCTACCGCCATGGCTGGCTGGTGCACCAGTTGGCCAAGCGCCCTGGCAAGCCCGAGGCCCCCCAGGTGCCCGGACAGATTCTGCGCGACATCCACGTGCGCACGCTGGAGCACGCGCAGGCCGATCCCGACTTCCGGTGGCTCGTCGCCTATGCCGAGTCCACCGTGCCCCTCATGGAGCGCGTGCACCTCGCCTTCGCCCGGGCCCATGCCGCGAAGGGTGAGGCGCTCGTCATGCCCGTGCGCCTGATGCAGGTGAGCTGCGACGAGGAGAGCGGCCTGCCCGCGGACGGGCTCCAGCTCGGCCCGGCCCGCTTCGAGGAGAAGTCCCTCCTGGCCGAGCACATCGCCCTCCACCGCCCGGCCTGCTACGTGGACGCGCTGGACTTCTCCCGCGAGCGGTTGGAGCTGCGGGAGGTGCGCGAGACGTGGAACGCCGCCGGCCTGGAGCGCGAGCGCCACGTCCTGGTGGCCCGCCGCGACGACGTGCCGCTGGCCGCCATCGTCCTGGAGCTGGGCCACCCGGGGACGAACCTCTTCCGCCTGCTGGACACCGCGCGCCTCTTCCCGCTCGCCCCGGAGGGCCGGGAGGCCTACGTCGCCCTGCTCGACGAGGCCCGCCGGTGGTACGCGCAGTGGGGCCGCTCCTCCTTCGTGCTCGTGCGCGAGGACGAGGACGACAGCTACGCCGCCGCGGCCCGCCTGCGCGACGAGCCCGGAGCCCAGCCCTGCCTGTGGCTGCTCTCCGCCCGGCTCCTCCCCGAGTTCCTGGAGCACGTCAGTGAGGCGACCGTGGGTCGCCTTCCCCCGCGGCAGCAGCGCACCGCCTGAAGCCGTACCCGCCGCATCAGCCGCATCAGCCGCACCCGAAGGAGTCCCCGATATGAGTCTGGTCAAGGAGCTGTACGAGCCCTATGTCCTCCCGGCACGCGCCCGCATCTCGACGGATCCCGTGATGCGCAGGCTGGTGGACCCCGCCATCGACCCGGTGGTCCTGGAGCGGTTCTTCATCCAGCTCAACTCGCTCGGCGTGTACATGACCGAGCCCGTCGAGGGGTGGATCCGCCGCACGGGCCAGCGCTGCATCGCCGAGGGCCTGGACTCCCTCGGGCGCGCCCTCCTCATCCACTCCAAGCACGAGTCCGGCCACGACCTGATGATGGTGGAGGACGTGCATCACCTGGTGCGGCGGTGGAACGCGCGGCGCCGGCCCCTGCTCCAGATGGAGCGGCTGCTCCACCAGCACCCCACGGACGCGATGCGCGCCTACCGCCAACTGCACGAGGACACCCTCGGCAGCGACCTGCCCATGGGGCAGATCGCCATCGAGTTCGAGATAGAGAACCTGTCGTCGGTGCTGGGGCCCCACCTGCTGTCCAACGTGGTGCGCGTGCTCGGCCGCGAGACGCTGGAGGGGCTCAGCTTCATCAAGGAGCACGTGCGGCTCGACGTGGGCCACATGGAGCTGCACGCGCGGATGATGGAGGAGCTGCTCCAGCTCATGCCGGAGAACGCCCGGACGCTCGCGGAGCTCGGCTCCGAGGCGCTCGACATCTACCTGCGCTTCCTCGGGGACTGCATGCACTCGGCCGAGACGTCGCTGTGGAGCCCGACCGAGGCGGTGGCCTGAGGCCTCAGTCGCCGTAGATGGACTCGGGGCGCGTGAGGCCGCGCGCCTGGGCCAGCGGCAGGAGGATGTCCTGGGGAGGCGCGTCCGCGGTGAGCAGCAGCGCGCGCACCGCCTTCTCCACCACGTCCTCGGCGGAGGGGCGCACCATGCCCCGGCGCGCGTCCTCCACCTGCCGCTGGCGGTAGCTGTTGAAGCGCTCCTTCACGCGCTCGGCGATGGAGGCCATGGCCTTGTCGCCCGCCTCCACCCGGAGCTCCGCCTCGGTGCGCAGCTGCACGGGGTCCGCCAGCACGCCCACCTTGTCGTAGGCCTTGTTGGACGAGTCCTCGTGCATGGCCGCGTAGTCCGCGGTGCGGGGCGAGGCGCCCGCGGCGTCCTTGGCCAGGTCCACCAGCCGCTCGGTGACGCTCGCGGTGATGGTGAAGCGGTGCAGCTCCACGTCATAGGGGTACTCGGCGTAGACGGGCTCCTCCACGGTGAGGGGCTCGCGGTAGTAGGCGTCCCGGCCGCGCTGCACCTCGCGCCGCTGCGCCTCCGCGGCCTCCTGCCCCGCCTCCACCCGGCGCTCCAGCTCCTGCACTCCCACGTCCTTCTGCTTGAGCGTGCCCTCCTCCGCCTCGCACTGGGGGCTGCAGCGCGAGGGGCTGCACTCCTTGGGCACCTCGCCGGGCTTGGCCTGGCTGTAGCCGCGGATGCACTCGGACAGGGCGGTGCCGCACGTCTGGCGCTCGCGGGCACGGCAGCGGGTGGCCACCTCGCGCACCTGGGTGAGCTCGTCCTGCTTGCGCAGGTAGTCGCGCAGCACCCCGGACAGCTTGCGCTCCACCTCCTCCAGCTTGCGCTCCTGCGTCAGCAGGGCCGTCTCCAGCTCGGCGCGGCGCGGGTTGGGCACGGCCTTGTTCGTCACCAGGTAGCGCGTCGAGCGCTGGGCCTGCTCCACCGACTTCACCGGCATCACCCGCTCCAGGGCCACGCCCAGGCGCACGCCCTCGTGGTTCTTGGGCGCCTCGGTGGTGATGACGCGGATGGGCACGTCCCGCGGCAGCAGCGCCGACAGGCGTCCGGGCGACAGCCGCTGCACCACGTCCGGCGCCTCCGCCTTGTCGTCCGCGGGCGCGGCCACCACGAGGAAGGCCACCTCGTCCTTCAGCTTGCGGCGCATCTCCTCGGCGCGCTCACGCGCGGGCGTGGCCCCCACCCGCTCCTGGTCCGCGCGCACGTACGCCAGCAGCGCGTTGCCCAGCTTGCCCTCCTCCTCCAGCCGCTGCGCCGTGGTGAACCACCGGTTCGCCCACGCCGTCTGCACGGAGACCACGCCCTTGCTCGCCACCGCGTGCTCCGGGTCCACCGCCAGCACCGCGTCGAACTCGGCCCGCGCCTCCTGGAGCTTCTCCTCCTTCAGCGCCTGGAGGGCCCCCTCCGCCCGCGTGTCCAACGTCTGGGTGAGGAGCTCGCGCGCCGCGCCGTTGCCGGGGTCCAGTTGGAGCGCGCGCACCAGCAGCGGCGTGGCCCCGGCCAGGTCGCCCTGGCCGTGCACCGCCCGCGCATTGCCCAGCACCTCGGCGCTCCAGTGCTTGTGCATGCCCAGCAGCTTCGCCTTCACCTCCGCGTCATCGGGCTCCGCGGCGAGGGCGCGCTGGTAGGCGGCCTCGGCCTCGGCCCACTTCCGCTGGGAGGTGAACTGGTCTCCCTCCTTCATCGCGCGGGAGAAGGCCGTACAGCCAGCGGCCGTGAGCAGGGCGAAGAGGGACAGGGCGATCAGCCCCAGCCAACGGGGCGGAGACGAGGAAGGATGGATGGGCATGGGACGCACGCGGCCATCTTCGGGGAAAGCGGCGCCCGGTTGAAGCGGTGATTCTCCGTCCGCCCACCGGGCGGGCAACCGCCTGGAAACGAGCGTGTCACGGCCGGAGACGGCGGCAGTCTCTATGAGAGGACTCGAGGACCCTGGAGAGGTGACCCATGCCCGTGCGCATCCGGCTGTATTCGGACTTCGTCTGACCGTACTGCTTCGTCGCGGAGCACAGCAGCCTGGTCAGGCTGCAAGAGGAGTATGACGTCGAGGTGGAGTGGCGGGGCTTCCAGCTGAACCCGGGCACGCCCCGGGGTGGAGTGCCCCTGGAGCGGCTCTTCGGAGCCCGTACGGAGTCGATGCGCGCACAGGTCGAGCGGTTCGCCCAGGGCTTCGGCGTCACCCTGAAGGTACCCAAGCACTTCTCCAACACGCGCCGGGTGCTGGCGGTGACGGAGTGGGCCCGAGACCAGGGCCGCTTCCAGGCCTTCTATGACGCGGTCATGGAGGCGCAGTGGCAGCGCGGCGAGGACCTCGAGAACCCGGACGTGCTCGCCCGGCTGGCCGAACAGGCGGGGTTGCCCGGAGACGGAGCGCGTCAAGCCATGGACGCCCCCGAGTACCAGGCCCGCGTGGAGGCGACCGCCCAAGAGGGCCAGCGCGAGGGTGTGCAGGGGGTCCCCACCTTCTTCATCGGGACTGCCCGGGTGGTGGGCTGCCAGCCGTACGAGGCCTTCGTTGAGGCCGTGCAGCTCGCGGGTGCCACGCCCCGGCGCTGAAGGGCACGCTCCCTCGCCTGTTGTGCGAGGGTCGGTCACGGTCCCTACGAGGCTCCTGGCTCGGGAATGACGCGACGCACCAGCGGGTATTCAGTAGTCCCGAGGGGGGACCCATTCCGAGAGAGGGAGTTCAGCGACATGGCCTGTGCGCAACCCAAGCCCAATCCCACCGAGCTCCGCCTGCCCATGTGGGCGGACCACCACCGCGTCGAGGATTACCGCAACGTCCACTGCCGCTTCTACGCGAGGTGCATCGACGCGGCCGTCAAAGAGGACTGGGAGGGCTTCTCCTGCCAGAAGTGCCCACTGTTCCACAACGACGCCGCGCCTCGCGCGGAGCAGTACGCCTACGACCAGCCGGCGGATAACGGCCGGCCGTAGTCGAGTGGTTTCGGGGGTGTTCCGCCCCCACTGTGTGC
Source organism: Archangium sp. (assembly GCF_036389735.1). Classification (GTDB taxonomy): domain Bacteria; phylum Myxococcota; class Myxococcia; order Myxococcales; family Myxococcaceae; genus Archangium. Next base: position 5,959 of record NZ_DASVWK010000560.1, read on the forward strand.
CAGCGCACGGGCTCCACCCGAGCACCCGTGTACTGGTGCACGACGGATTCGCCCTCCAGTGTTGTGGCCTACGCGTCTACACCTGGGACCCTGGCCTTTCGGAAGTCGCGACCGCAACTTGCCGCGTCCTCACGTGCGGGTCACCCGCGGGAGAGCGCGATGCTCCGACAGCTTCTGCTGTCCGAAACCGAAGCTGGTGGCACGAAAACCGTCACCAACGGCGCGTTCCTCCTGCTGGCCGAGGAGTTTCCCACCATCGCCGTGCAGCCACCGGCCCAGGGTGGCAACACCCACGTCCTGAAGCTGGATGCCCAGGAGTGGCGCGCCCCAGGCTTCGACCCTTTCACCTGGGATGAGCGCGTCTTCGGCGCCGCGGGCGAGTGTCGCGGAGGCAACTGCCTCGCCGTGCACCTGACCGGCGCCCCACGCGAGGCGCTGGGCACCACGGCGCTGGAAGTCCTCACGCGCTACCAGGGCCTCGTCGGCCGGCGCAACGCCGCCTCCGAGGGGCCCCTCTTCGACGCCATCCTCGCGCGGCACCTGGCCCTGCATGACTTCAGCAAGCCGCTCGTCGTCGCGGACTACCGGCACGCGCTGGACTGCTGGCAGTGGGTGCTGCGGCTCGCCCCACGGGCGGACCTGGCCCTCCAGGTGGCCGCCCTCTTCCATGACGTGGAGCGGCTGCTGTCCGAGCCCGACCTCCGCGTGGAGCACCACGCCTCCGACTACCAGTCCTTCAAGGACGCCCATGCGGCACGGGGCGCGGACCTGGCGTGCACGCTGCTCACGGACCTGGGCGTGGACGAGGCCACCCGCGAGCGCGTGCGCTGGCTCATCAGCCGCCATGAGCAGCCCGAGAGCGACGTGGGCCTCACGCTCCTCAACGACGCGGACGCCCTCTCCTTCTTCTCGCTCAACGCCTCTGGCTTCGTCCGCTACTTCCCCCTCGAGCACCAGCGCCGCAAGGTGAACTACACGCTCAAGCGGCTGAGCGCTCCCCAGCGCTGGCGGCTCGCGCGGGTCCGGTTCGCGCCCCAGGTGCGCCGCCTCCTCGAGGAGGCCCTCGGGGCCATTACCCTTCCTTCCACACCACAGGAGTCGGCATGAAGCGGGTGAGGACGCGGCATTACGCGTAGCGGCACGTCCCTCTCCAGGGGAGAGGGGCTGACAGGTGGCGTGCCCCCAAGGGGGGCCGAGGGATGGGAGGCGGCGATGGAGAGGGCACCTGGAAGGGGGCGCGGACATGCGCCCTCCTGACGAATCACCCTGGTTGCGGAGCCACCCGGCCGAGGACGGGCGTACCGTCGCCGATGTCCTCGCGCCCTTGCTGCCTCCCCAGGCCCTGCGCGGCTCCGTCCTCTTCGTGGCCGCGCACCCGGATGACGAGGTGCTGGGGGCCTCGTGGTTGCTGCGCCGCAGTCCCGGCTGCCACGTCATCCACGTCACCGACGGTGCCCCGAGGGACGCCTCGCTGCGCTCCCAGGGCGCGCCCCCCACCCGCGAGGGCTACGCGCGCCTGCGCGAGGAGGAGGCCATCGCGGCCATGCGCCTGGCCGGCATCGCCCCGGACCAACTCCTCTCGCTGGGCGCGGTGGACCAGGAGGCCACGCTGGAGCTCGTCACCCTCACCCACTACCTCATGGCCCTGGTGAAGGCCCTGCGCCCGACGCTCCTGGTCGTCCATCCGTACGAGGGGGGCCACCCGGACCATGACGCCGCCGCCTTCATCTCCCACTCCGCCGTGGCGCTGATGGCCCGGGCGGGACGCACGCCGCCCACCCTGTTGGAGATGACGTCCCACCAGCGCCACCA
>NZ_DASVWK010000561.1:0-1504 GCF_036389735.1 Archangium sp.
CTCACCAGCCGCGAGTGGGCCTCGTCCCGCCCCAGCCCCTCGCCGCCCGGCAGCAGCAACTTGAGGGCCACCTTGCGGTTGAGCTGGGGATCGAACGCCGCGTACACCTCCCCCATGCCGCCGGCGCCCAGCCGCTCCAGCACGAGGTAGCGCCCCACCGAGGTACCCCGGGGCAGCGCCTCGGGCGGTGCGGGCGGAGGGGGCAGGGGCGCGGGAGGGCCGACGACGCGCGTGGGCTCTCCCTCGGCCTCGGCCGCCTGGGCGTGGGCGCGCAGCAGCTCGCGCTCCAGGGCGTCCGCGTCGCACACGTCACAGCCCGCGCAGTCGTCCGGATGCCACGAACCCTCCGTCTCCGGTAGGGCCGGTTGCGTTTCCGATGGCGACGGCTTCAGGCGCTCCACGGCTGTCCCCCTGACGAAGTCAGGCCCCTCGTGAACAACTCCAGCAGAATATTACAGTCCGGAAAAATCCGAAAGGTGGTTGAACCACGTACCAAGGGCGAGGAGCCTTCTATACCGCACCGCATCATGACCTGAAGAGACATCCGTGTCTGGCAGCCCGCCAGCCGAGCGCCTCCTCGGATGACGGCGTGGTGGGGAGCGGCAGGGGAGGGGCTGAATCCTATTTTTAACGGGAGGCGGTGGAGTTCGCTCGCGGAGGCACACGTCAATGGCTGAGCAAGCGGTGGGGGAGGGGCGGAGCGGGTGGAGGTTCCTGCTCCGGGCGCTGGGCCACCCCAACTACCGCCTCTTCTTCGCCGGGCAGAGCGTGTCGCTGGTGGGCACGTGGCTGACGCGGGTGGCGACGAGTTGGCTGGTGTACCGGCTGAGCGGCTCGGCGTTGCTGCTGGGGGTGGTGGGCTTCTGCGGGCAGATCTCCACCTTCCTGCTGGCGCCCTTCGCGGGGGTGCTGGTGGATCGGTGGAACCGGCACCGGCTGCTGGTGGTGACGCAGGTGCTGGCGATGCTCCAGTCGCTGGCGCTGGCGGTGCTGGCGCTCTCGGGCATCATCGCCGTGTGGCACGTCGCGGTGCTGAGCATGGTGCAGGGGCTCATCAACGCCTTCGACCTGCCGGCGCGGCAGGCCTTCGTGGTGGAGCTGGTGGAGGATCGGGCGGATCTGCCGAACGCGATCGCCCTCAACTCGTCCATGTTCAACGCGGCCAGACTGCTGGGCCCGTCGGTGGCGGGAGGGCTGATCGCCTGGGTGGGGGAGGGGGGCTGCTTCCTCATCGACTCCATCAGCTACCTGGCGGTGATCGCCTCGCTGCTGGCGATGCGGGTGGTGCGGCGCCCGCGGGAGCACGCGCCCCAGCACCTGCTGACGGAGCTGAAGGAGGGGATTGCCTACGTGGCGCACTCGCCGCCCATCCGCTCGCTGCTGCTGCTGCTGGCGATGGTGAGCCTGCTGGGGCTGCCGTTCGCGGTGCTGATGCCGGTGATGGCCTCGGAGGTGCTGAAGGGGGGGCCGAACACGCTGGGCCTGCTGATGGCGGCATCGGGGC
>NZ_DASVWK010000562.1:0-3695 GCF_036389735.1 Archangium sp.
AGGGGGTCAAGAGGCTTTCCGGGGCCCCCGTGATGGCCACGGACCTGCGGGCCAGCGCCTCGCTCGTCCTGGCGGGCCTGCGCGCCGAGGGCAAGACCGAGGTGGCCCGCATCTACCACCTGGTCCGCGGCTACGAGCGCCTGGAGCGCAAATTGCGCAAGCTGGGGGCCGATATCCGCCGGGTCAAGGCCTAATCCCGGGGGGCTCCCAGGGTTGCGTCCGTGAACACAATGGTGCGGTTGGGTTGCATCCGAAAAATCATGCGACCTATCATTCTCTGAACGTGCAGGGGGGCCGACTTGCTCCCTGGGCGGATCTCACGGGAGCGCAGCTCCCCCCAACAGGAGAATGACCCACCCCATGAATTGCCCCGGTTGCAGTGTCGAAATGGCCGATCTCGAAGGAGACCATGAGACGCTGCGAAAGTGTGGAGAGTGCGGCGGTCTTTGGATCGACGTCGCGGATCTCAACCGGATCCTCCTCCACAACAACCTCCCCGGGCTGGAGAGCCAGGGTGGGAAGGTCGACGCGGATGCCCTCACTGGCCATTGTCCCGAGTGCCAGGTGGACCTCATCCGGGTAGACGGTGGTGATCGGCAACATCCGCTTCACTACGACACCTGCGAGTCCTGCGGTGGCATGTTCCTCGAGTCGGAGTTCGCCGACGCCACCGACGCCAAGATCGCCGAGCGGGAAATCATCGAGTTCTTCCGCCACTTCAGTGGCAAGAAGAAGTCGGCCGCCGTCTGATGCCCCTTCGGGGCCTCGCCTTGCCCTGCCCTCGTCCGGGCCCGCTCCCCGCGGGCCGGGAACGCCACGGCTCCGCCCTCTCTCTTTCCCCCTCCCGGGATGAAAGCGCCCGCTTGTCTGTTGGCGAACCTTGACACCCGGGCGCCAGGGGATTGAGTAGGCGCCCGAATGCCACGAGGGAACGGAATGCGACGTCTGGGATGGGTGTGCCTGTGCGCTCTGCTCGCCGGCTGCCCGAAGAAGGAGACCGAGGCGCCGGATGCCGGGCCCGTCATCACGGGGCCCGAGCAGCTCAGCGAGAAGGAGCCCAACGACCGGCCCGAGCAGGCCCTCACCCTCGGCCGGGACGCCACGGTAGGTGCCAGCCTGGGGGCGGATCCGTCCAAGCCCGATGAGGACTGGTACCGGCTCGCCCCGGCCGGTCCTCGCGTGTCGGACGTCACCGTCTCCGGCATCCCCGGCGGAGACGTGCTGCTGGAGGTGTACGACGCCCCCGGCATCCGCAGCGCCGGCATCAACAGCGCCGGCGAAGGCAAGCCGGAGCGCTTCCCCAACCTCTATGTCGAGCGCGAGCGCTGGGTGCGCGTCGTCTCGGCGCGCAAGGGCACCGGGGGCGCCTACACCCTCGAGCTGCGCTACCACGAGCCCGAGGACGGTGTGGAGCGCGAGCCCAATGACCGGGCCGTGGACGCCTCCCCGCTCCAGATGGGTCAGGCGGTGATGGGTTTCCTCGGCCACGCCGGCGACGAGGACTGGTACCGGCTGGAGCTGCCCGAGCCGTCCCCCTCCGCGATTCCGGCTCCGGCTCCAGCGCCCGCTCCGGCCCCCGGCACGGAGACCCCCCCGGCTCCCGGTACGGACGCCCCTCCGGACCAGCCGACGACCCCCGAGGGCACCCCGCCCCCGTCCGAGGCGGCGGCGAACGCCCCCACCGGCGAGGGCACTCCGTCCGACCTGGGCGCGCAAGCGCAGCAGCCGGGGAACCCCTCCCAGTTCCAGGTGCCCGTGCCCGTCCCGGGCCAGGGCCTTCAGCCCGCCGCGACGGAGGAGCCGGCCGCGGTGGCGCTGAAGATCGAACTCACCAGCATCGAGGGCGTGCGGGCGGATCTGTCCGTGCTCTCGGCCGCGGAGGCCCCCCTCTTCACCACCCCCAAGGGCAAGGAGGGTGAGGGCTTCGCCCTGCGCAACATCGGCGTCCGGGCGAGCGATCGCGTGGTGTACCTGGTGGTGAAGAGCGGCTGGTCGGGGACGGGCAAGGACGCGAAGCGTGGCTTCAACTCGGAGAAGCCCTACACGTTGACGGTGTCGCTGGAGGAGGCCGGGGCGAACGCGGAGCTGGAGCCCAACGACGAGCTCTTCAAGGCCACCACCCTGCCCCTGTCCGGCTTCAAGGAGGGCTTCCTCTCGCCCAAGGGCGACATGGACAACTTCGTCCTCAAGACGACGGAGCCGGTGCTGGCGAAGCTGGAGCTGGCCGGCGTGGAGCGGCTGGACCTGGAGCTGTCCGTCATCGAGCCCCCCACGGGCGACGGGCAGAAGGAGACGGTGGTCCAGCGCGCCAACGACGGTGCCATCAAGGAGCCCGAGCGCCTCAACAACGTGGCCTGCAACGGCACCTGCTACTTCCGGGTGCAGGGGGCCGCGCGCAAGGTGGAGAACAAGTGGGTGCGCGACTACGAGAACGCGGACCAGCCCTACCGCCTGTCCGTCACCACCGTCCCGGACAACGGCGGCGAGGAGCGCGAGCCCAACAACGCCCCGGATCGGGGAATGGAACTGGCCACGGGCCGGGCGGTGCGAGGCACCGTCTATCCACTCAAGGACGTGGACTACTACCGGTTGGACCTGTCGGAGCGGCCCGTGCGCACCCCGCTCAAGGCCACGCTGCTGGGCATCCTCAAGGTGGACGTGGGCCTCTACCTCTACCGGGTGGGTGAGGATGGCAAGCCGGCGCTCGTGCAGACGGCCGATCGCGCCAAGGGAGATCAGCCCGAGGTCATCCGCTACAGCGCCGAGCCCGGCGTCTACCTCCTGGAGGTCCGAGACGCCCGCAACCGCGAGGCCAACTTCCAGGATGCCTACCAACTCACCGTCGAGGAGGGCGAGTAGCACCCCCCGCTACTTCTCGTTGACAAGCCGGGCCCAGGTCCTTACTTTGGCTCTGCTTGCGACGCGGTGGTAGCTCAGTTGGTAGAGCACGAGCTTCCCAAGCTCGGGGTCGCCGGTTCGAACCCGGTCCGCCGCTCTCTTGAGGCCGACAGTTCCTCTTCACCGGGGAATTGTCGGCCTCTTCGTTTTTCCCGAGGGCCCCGTTCGAGCGACACTGCGCCGCATGCGCACTCCCGCTCTTTTCTCCACGGCCCTCGCCGTGCTCCTCCTGGCCTCCACCGGTTGTGGCAAGGACCCGTCGAAGGGTGATGGGACTCCCGGCGAAGACGAGTCCCTCGCCGGGTTGACCGCCCTCACCCTCGAGCCCGCGGACGGCGTGCTCGTCGTCGAGGCCGGACAGACGCCCGCCTCCCTCACCTACCGTGCGCTCGGCACCTTCGAGAACGGCCAGCAGCGCGACATCACCGCGCAGACCCGCTTCTCCGTGGACAACACCTTCATCGGTGGCTTCTCGGGCAGCACCTTCACCACCTACAAGAACCAGGGCGGCGTCACCACGGTGTCGGCCCTCGCGGGCACCGTGCGTGGCACGACCCGGGTGTCCGTGAAGCTCCAGGCCAGCGTGAAGGACCCGGCCTCCCCCACCGTGCCCACGGATGCCTCGGCCCGCTTCTCCGGCCCCGCCAACGCCACCCGCAGGCCCGACCTCGTCTACCCCAATGACGGCGTGCTCATGCCGCCCAACATGCGCGGCGCCGAGCTCCACTTCCTCCCCGGCACCTCCAACACCCTCTTCGAGCTGTCCTTCCAGAACGACGTCACCGACATCAAGGTGT
>NZ_DASVWK010000563.1:0-7451 GCF_036389735.1 Archangium sp.
TCTCAGGCGAAGAGAGTTCCTCTGGGAACTTGATTGCAGGCAGCCCCCGTGGCGGCTTTTCAGGCCCATACAGCTTCGGACCTGTTTGGTCCGCGATGTCCAGCATCACGCTATCCAGCGTCAAATGGCCCCACAACGCGCGCGCGCCTTCCGCCACTCCCACCAATATGTCCACCGCGGCAGTGATAACAGCCTCGTCCAGTGGCAGACTAGCGGAGACTTTAAGCTGCGGCTGGTTGCCCGGGCACTGCCCCGCAGGTATCTCCCAGCCGGTAAGCGTTACGGAATGGTTCTCGTCGTCGTTGCAGAGGAACGGAAGTCCCCCGTCTGCCATTTTCTGTGTCCTGACCCACTCATCTCGCTGCGGCAATGGAACAAGTCCTTCCGCCTCTGTCATCGTCCACCCCAGGCGCAAACCGGGGAGGGCGTGTTCCAGACCATGAGCGATGGCGAGAGGGCGGCTGTCGTTGCCCATGAACGCAGGCGCGTAAACGCCGAGGGTGAGATGATTTTGGTTGGCTGACATTTCAACACCAATCCATGACCACAACATCGAGGGTATTATCTGCCTTGAGCAGAGCTTCTTTGTGTGCCTTGCCGCGCACGCCAACGACAAAGCGATATCCGCAGGTCTTGGCGAGTTCTCGCTCTCGCTGTATTTCCGGCAGCTTCATTCTGACAAAGAAAGCTTGAGAGCGAGGCGGTTGTTTTTCAAAGTCATCCGTCTTGACGTCCCACGGCGTGCGCGTTGTCAGTTGCAGCGCGTCGAAGTTCTTCCCATTCACGAACACATCCCAGCCGGGGAAGCTGTTGTTCGGAATGTTGTCGGCGCATTTGTTGTGCGGGTCATTACCGCCCAGGTGTGGCACCGGGACGGGCTTGCACTCCGGGCGGCGGTCTCGCTCCGTGACTTCGAATGGCCCCAGAGGAGGCAAATCCGGCCCTTTTGGCTCCGGCTTGGGCCTTTGTTTCGGCGAGGGTTTCTGCGGAGTGGGCTTTGTTTCAGTCACGGGCCGCGTTTCAGGCCGGGGCCTTGCGTCTTCGGGGTCGGCCCATTTCAGTTCATGCGCATCCAGGGCCTCTTTGATGGCGAATCCCACCACCACCCCACCCGTGATGAGCACCGCTCCCACGAAGAGCTCCGGTGCCGCCAGGACGCAGACCCCGATTCCCACGGCAGCGGCACCAGCAGAGGCAACGGCGCATCGTCCTGTGGGGTCGTGAAACTCGAGCCGGTCATGGTCGAGGGCACGAAAGCACCTCTCCACCAGCACGGGCCAAGACTCAGAAGCTTCGCGGACGGCGCACCGCCCCCCGTCCGTCCAGGGCAGCGTCGCCGCTCGCTGAAGGTTGGCAAGCCTCGGTTCCTGGGCCGCTGGCTTTCTTGGGCTCGGCGCTGACGTAGCGCAGGCTGAGACAAAGAGCAGACGTGCGATGCACGCTCGGAAACGCATGGCTACGTCCTCCACCAGTTCAGGACCAGATGGGCCCTAGCGCGGCTGTCCGGAGTAGCCTACGCGCTCCGACAGCGACGAACGAGCATGCGAGGGGAGTGGCACACGGCAGTCGCAGTTCGTGTGGCCGGGGAGGGCCCACCCGCCGCCTGCCTCCACACCTCACGCAGGCGAACACATCGAAGTCGAACGTCCTCTTGAGCAACTCGGCCCAGTCCACTCGCCGTAGCGCTCCATCTGGGAGCTCAAGGGGCGGGTGACGGCGCGGCTGAACACGTTCCGGGACTGGATCCGCTTCACCATCGACCAGCCGAGCACCGGCAGGCACAGCACCAGCGTGAGCAGCGCGGACAGCAGGATGAGGCTGCCCACGATCAACACGAGCAGGGCCAGGTGCAACAGGACCTTGGGGGTCAGGAGGATGAAGATCGCATTCACCAGGAGCAACGGCAAGGCCATGACGACGAAGAAGATCCCGCCCGGCCCGCTGGGCGTCCCCATGAAATCCCGGGCACTGTGGTGCAGCGGATGCTGCGCCACGATCCGCCAGAAGTTGTCCGTCTGCCAATCCACCAGCCCACTGAAGAGCCAGCCCAGGCCCATGAAGACGAGGGGCGTCACGATCATGGGCACGACCATCCAGCCGCCGAAGAGCCGCCACAGGCCCATGAGCACCGCCGCCACGAGGCCCACCAGCGCGCCCAGGAAAAGGGAGATGCCGAGGCCAGCGAGGTCGTCCCCCGGCCGGGTGGCGGACGGGCTGTGGAGACAGTAGAGGGCGATCGGCGCGGCGATGATGAGCGTGGTGCACCAGAATGCTCGCCAGCAGGTGCGCAGCAGACCCAGGGCTTCGGCTTTCAAGAGCTGGCCGATGCCACGGAGCGTCCGTGGGTTGATGGATGGGCTGGATTCGGACGGGGTCATGGGAGCTCTCCACGTCGTGGGTCCAGGGAGGCGCGGGGCAGCCGGAACCCCGCGCCTGGAGTGAAGCCGGACGTTACTCGGCCCAGTAGGTGGCGGTCATCAGGCTGAAACCGTTTGATGCTGCCCACACCAGGACCCCGAGATAACGGGCCGTCGCGTTCAGGCGGACCGCGCTGGGCAAGAAGCCCGCGCCCACGATGTCGTGGAGCAACATCTGGCTGGAGGTGCTCCACTTCGAAGTCCCAGCGCGTCGCATCCGCGGAACGAGCATGATACGAGGCAGGCGCACCATGAACTCCTCCTCGCCCCCGCCGCGTGCTTCTTCCTGGGGTGCGCTGCGTTTGCCGCTGTACCGCTCGCTGTGGATCTCCGCGTTCGTCTCGAACCTTGGAACGTGGCTCGAGCGCGTTGCCGTAGGTGTCTATGTCGCCGAATCGACCGGTCGTTCAGGCTGGAGTGGCCTGGCCGCGGCCGCGCTCTTTCTTCCCTCCTTGGTGATGGCTCCAGTAGGGGGAGCGCTGAGCGATCGCTTCGACCGCCGCAGCTACCTGCTGACCATCGTCTGGGTTCAGATTCTCGTCAGCGCGCTGCTCACGTTGCTGGCATTTCGCGGGCAACTCTCGATGCCCGTGTTGCTGGTTCTGTTGGTAGGCATTGGATGCTCGGCGACGATGATGTGGCCCGCCTTCAACGCCATGTTGACCGAGCAGGTCCCCGAGGCAGTGGTGCGGAGCGCCATCGTGCTCCATTCGGGGCAATTCAACCTCGCGCGCATGGTCGGCCCCGCCATTGGCGCCGCGGTCATCGCGGTAGGAGGAGTGCCCTGGGCCTTCGCCATCAACACGCTCAGCTTCTTGGCCATTCTCCCGGTCGTGATGGGGCTCAAGCGTCAGCGGCCGGAGTCTTCCGGGGGCGAGCCCCTGTGGGTTCAAATCCGGCAAGGCATCGACGCGGTTCGAGCAGAACCTGGAATTCGAACGTCGTTGACCTTGTCAATGAGCTCGTCCCTGCTGGTCGCACCGTTCATGGGGTTGGTGCCGATCTTCGTGATTCGCGACCTGCATTCCGACGCATCAGGTGTTTCGCTGCTCATGACGGTGCAGGGGCTCGGAGCCGTGGTCGCGGCCGCTGCCTCCACGGCGTGCATGGAGATTCTTGGCACGCGAAGGTGGATTGCTGGCGCCGCGATCGCGCTGATGATTTTCGACGCGTTGTTCTGGCTGATGCCCACCGTCTCGACAGCGGCGGTGGTGATGACCCTTCTGGGTGCTGCCTATCTGGCAATGATGAGCGGAGGAAAGAGCGTCTCATTGTCGCGAGCGCCCCGCTCCGTCCGCGGTCGGGTAGCGAGTTTGTATACGGCCGGAGTTGATGGTTCCTACGGTCTGGGCGTCGCCGTCATCGGAGGGTTGGGAGACCTCATCGGCGTGCGTGCCGCCTCGCTGATCGGGACCGCGGCCTTCGCCACCATCGTGCTCACGTGGGGGAGACGTGGCGGAGTGCTTCTTCCCGAGTTGAATGAAACTCCGGAGCCGACGCGCCGCACTCCTACGGCCGAGGTTGAGCCTTGAAAACGCTTGTTCCGGAGGGCCCACCGGAGGGGCTCGTCGTGGAGGCGGGAAAACCACCCCGATAATCCAGGTTTTTTATCTTTTCTTGGGACGATGGCTTTTCCAGGGTCTCTATAGAGGTGGAGCCCCACTGGAGCACGAGGACCCACGATGCGTCACACGATGAAGATGACCCTGGCGGCGCTGGCTTCCCTGGCGCTCCTCCCCACGGCCGTGAGCGCGCACACGGTCAAGGGACCGCACCCCGGTACGGTACTGGCCACCACGTACTACTCGAGCGGCTCGTTCCACGGCGCGGTGGACATCGCCAGCGGCGCCAGCTGCAACTCCTGGGGCGTGGAGACGGGCGTGGTGGGCTCGGTCTACTGGAACGTGACCATCCAGAGCACCACCACCGCCTGTGTTACTTCCTCCGGGTCCGGCAACGGGAACGAGGCCAGGCACCACTGGGCGGATGGCTGGACGTTCCGCGTGTGGCACTTCGTCAAGACCGCCGCCTCGGTCGACAAGACGTGCGACCGCTGCCAGGTCGGCGACGAAGGCGAGCACACCCACTTCCACCAGGACAAGAGCGGCACCAAGGACACCTCCTGGTACTCGGGCTACACCACCAAGGGCGAGGCCGTGGACCGCACCGAGACCATCGGCGTCCTCGACTAGCCCGAAAGGACTACGTCCGACACCACGTGCTCTCCGGGTCGTCTCTACGAGTCGTCTGACACCTGTCTCGCTGCTATGCGCCCTGCTGGCGTCGGCGGAGAAGCAGCAGGCCGGCCACCGTCACGAAGGCCAGGGCGGACACGGCGAGCGAGGTGTGGGTGTTGGTCACGCTGCCCAGCAGCCCCACGGTCACGCCGCTGAAGGCCCGCAGGCCGGAGGCCGACATGCTGAAGAGCCCCAGGACGCGGCCTCGGATGGTGTCTGGCGCATTCAGCTGCACGAGCGCCTGGCTCATGCTGCTGAAGGACAGCTCGAGGAACCCGGCCAGGAACAGCACGAGGATCGCCGCCGGATACCAGCGGATGAACGCGAACGTGAAGAGCGCGCATCCCCACAGGAAGGCGAGCTTCAGCGCTGAAGCGGGCTCCGTCCGAAGCCAGGTTCCGCGAGTCTCGAGCAGGATGCCCGCGAGCAGCGCACCGGCCGCATCCGCTCCCAGGAGGAGCGTATAGGCCAGGCCAGGGTCTCCATGGCCCAGATCATGGGCGAAGCCCGGCATCTGCGCATGGTAGCTGTTGCCGATGAAGAAGGACGCCGCCCCCGCCAGCAGCACCATGGCCGCGACCACGGGCAGTTCGCGCACGTCGCGGACAGTCTGGATGATGTCGGTGAAGCCCCGGACGACACGCCTGGGGCCAGTCGTCACCCCGCGGAAGTGCCGGCCATGGGGTGCGCTCACCAGCCAGAGCAGCAGGGGCAGATAGAACACCGTGTTGACGAAGATGCCTCGGGTAGGCCCGAGCGTCCGCATGATGATGCTGCCCACGCCGGGGCCCACCAGGACTCCGAGATAACGGGCCGTCGCGTTCAGGCGGACCGCGCTGGGCAGGAAGCCCGGGCCCACGATGTCGTAGAGCAACATCTGGCTGGAGGTGCTCCAGAGGACCCCCGCGCAGCCGTGGATCGTGAGGAGGACCATCGCGTGCCACAGCTGCAAGGAGTCCGTGACGAAGAAGTATCCCCATCCCACGGAGGCGATGATGAAGAGCACCATCCCGGCCTGAATGAGACGCCTGGAATCGAACCGGTCATTGAGCGCGCCCACCGGCACCGAGAACACCAAGAAGGGCAGCCAGTGGGACACCACCGCGAAGCCACCCAGCGCCGCCGAGTGGAACTTCTGGAACACCACCCAGTAGCTGATCACGTGCTCGATGTTGTCGGCCATCATCGCCAACATGAACGTGATGAGAAAGGTCCGGTAGCCAGGGACGCGGAGCGCGCTCGAATCAGCAGGGGTGGAGGCCGCGGTGGAGGTCATGGAGATTCGCGCACTCTATACCCCCTCCGGCTCGACCGGACGCGGGCGAGCAGGTGGGCACCGACGGTGGCCGGGTTCAGCTATTTCCCCTTCCAAAAACCGCGGTCATCCAAGCACTCCTTGACGACGGCGATGGGCGGTGTGAAGGCGCGCGGATCGAGCTTCGTCATCGGCTCGGACTCGGCGAGGATTTTGTTTTCAGGGTCCCAGGTGTAGCTCGTTTGTGTGACCTTGCACGTCAAGAGCTGGCCGGTGTCGGTGTCATTGGCGCTCGACAGGCTGACGGTGAGCACCTTCAAGGAACCGGTGTCGGCGGAAATCCACGAGCGCCTATCCCAGGCGTCACCGGCATCGCCATCGCTCCCAGCCAGGTTGAGCGATCGGGCTTCGCCTTTCTTATCGGTGTACAAGAGGGAAATTCCCCCCAGGTAATCATCGGCACACGTCAGGCGCGCGAGCGTATTCCGGTCGAGAGCGATGGTTCCAAAAACAAAGGGTTGCTGGGCGTTTTTGGAGCACGGCACTTCGGAAAACGACGCACCGTCGATCGACATGGACTGATCGCGAAAGCCCAGGGTGGATTTGAAAACAATATCCCGGGCCTGGGCGGTGGCCGGTCGCCACCACCAGGAGGCCGCGGCGACAGCACCCAGCGTGGCGACCACGGCGATACGAGTTCTCGTCTTTCTCATGGATCCCCCCCTTCATCCTCAAGGCCGAAAATACGAGCGGAGCGCGGCCAGGACAACCCAAGCAGGGCCCGGACGCAACAACGCCCCCGGTCGACAGCCCCGGAGGCGACAGTTGCGACGGTGTTGTGCCGTGCGGCGGGAGCTACAGCGTCGGCCGGAAGATCTTCAGCCCGGAGCGGCCACCGGCGCCGAGCGTGTTGCTCTCGATGAAGTCGCTCACGGACGAGCGGCCGTCGCCGGTGGTGATGGCGGTGTGGCCGTAGATGCTGCCCAGGCGCGACGAGGTCTTCTCCCAGGTGAGCACGAGGCCCGGAGTCTTCAGCGCCTCGGCCAGCGACATGTTGACCTGCTTGAACTTGTCGCGCGGCAGGTTGTTGTCGATCTGGTTGCCGTTGCCCCAGACCTTGAAGCCGAAGGCGTTCTGGATGGCCCTGCTCACGCCGGTGGCGCACAGGCCCTGACTCTTGTACCCACCGATGCTCATCGCGGCCGCACGGCCCGCGGTCGCGAGCTTGCGCATCGCGGGAGTCACGTTGCCCGAGTTCCCGGTGCCACGGCTCTCATTGACCTGCCCACCGCCCTTCGTGCCGCCGCTGCGACCCGCGCCATCGGAACCCTTCGTGCCACCGCCGCGGGTACCGCCGCCCTTGGAAGGCTCGAAGCTGTCGTTCCGGGCGTGGCCGGGGATGCGCAGGGACTTGCCCGCGTAGATGAGGTTCGGGTTGTCGATCTTGTTGATGCGCGCCAGCTCCGAGACGCTGGTCTTGAAGCGAGAGGCGAGAGCCGAGAGGGTGTCGCCCTGGCGAATGCGGTAGGTGGACATGCAGAT
>NZ_DASVWK010000564.1:0-12899 GCF_036389735.1 Archangium sp.
CCGCGAGTGGACTGGGCAGAACTGGGCTTGCCCCGGTTACGGCTCTCCCTCACCTTGTGTGGTGCAGGGGCGGCGAGCAGGCGAACCTCACTCGTGCTTCCCCCCCCGCCTGCGCCCAGGATTCACACAAACTGCGGGAGAGCCGGTTACGTGGACAGTAGGGTTAAGATGAGACTCGGCGAGAGGGCGAGCGGAAGCGGACCCTTGCAATTGGCGCCGACGAACCCGAGCAGCACCGCGCCTCCCACCCCCCTCTGGCTCCAACAAGAACCGATTTGGTCCCCTGATGCGATCCGTGGCCTCCTCGTTAAGAGTGGGTTCGACTCAAGGCAGCGGGCAACCTCTATTCGAGGCAGCGGGAATCGAACCCGTGGACAAGGCGATGGAAAGCCCCAGAGGCGTCGGCTCCCCGCCGCTCAGTGCACCGAGCGCCCCTCCTGGCTCTGCTGGTAGACGGGGAGCCGGATGGCGTGCAGGAAGCCCCGGGGGATGATGCCGAGCCCGTCGCGGAAGGGATCGAACCGCAGACGCTCCGGGTCGAGCACCACCTCGTCGCGCAGGAAGAGCTCCGCGAGGGGCGTCCAGGTGTGGGGCAGCCCGCGCTCCCGAGGGAGCACCTCGAAGGTGAGGACGGCCTGGCCCGCGTACATGGCGTCCCGCAGCCGCTCCACCCGCGAGCCGTGCCGCTGGGAGTCTGCGCGCAGCGAGGTGAGCCGCAGCTTCGCCTTCCCCAATCCCCGCACCGTGAAGGGGGCCAGCCCGTAGTAGTCGTTGTCCAGCCAGTCGTGGACGTGGGTGCTGAGGAAGGCCGGGGCCAGCGTCACCACATGGCGCAGGGTGGCGAAGAGGACGTCCTGGTCTCCCGGGGCGGCCTCCGCGCTGAGATGCGTGTCGCGCCGGAAGCGCACCGAGGCGCCGAGGATGTCCGGCCATTCGCGCCCGCCCCGCCACGTGGCGGTGGACAGCCGCACCAGCGCCGAGCCCGCCAGCCGCTCGGCCACGTCCGTGAAGGGCGGGTCCGTCTGCACGGGCACCACCTCGGCCTGGAGGCAGATGCCCTCGGCATGCAGCGCCCGGGCATGACGCCGCTCTGAGGTGGCCCGGAATTGTGGTCCCCACAACGTCCCCACCGCTCGACCGACGATCTCTCCCAAGCCCATGCGCACACCCCCGGGAACTCAGGGTGGGGTGCGGTGGGCGCGATCGGCCATGTCCGGCCCCGTGCCCGGGTGGAGGGCGAGCGGGGAGCCGAAAAACCCCCAACCGTGGTCTGGCGCACGATCCGCGAAGAAGGGGCGGGCGCTGGGAGGGCAGGCGCATTAGTGTTGGAACGCCATGAACATCCCCTTCGTCATCGAGACCACCCACCGGGGCGAGCGCGCGTATGACCTGTACAGCCGGCTCCTCAAGGACCGGATTGTCATGCTGGGCACGCCCGTCAACGACGACGTGGCCAACGTCATCGTCGCCCAGCTGCTCTTCCTCGAGTCGGAGGACCCGGACAAGGGCATCAACCTCTACATCAACTCGCCCGGAGGCTCGGTGACGGCGGGCCTGGCCATCTACGACACCATGCAGTACGTGAAGTGTCCGGTGTCCACCATCTGCGTCGGGCAGGCGGCCTCCATGGGAGCCCTGCTGCTGCTCGCCGGGGCCACGGGCAAGCGCTACGCCCTGCCCAACGCGCGCATCATGATCCACCAGCCGCTCGGTGGCGCGCAGGGTCAGGCGTCGGACATCGACATCCAGGCGAAGGAAATCCTGCGCCTGCGCTCCTACATCAACGGCCTCATCGTGAAGCACACGGGTCACTCCGTGGAGCGCATCGAGAAGGACACCGAGCGCGACTACTTCATGAGCGCCGAGGAGGCCCGGCAGTACGGCATCATCGACGAGGTGGTGAACAAGCAGATCTCCCTGCCGGCGGCCAACGCCAACACCGCCCCGCCCGCCAACAAGGGCTAGTCGCTTCCCGAGAGAGCGCCCGTCGGTGTGAGAACGCCACGGGCCGCTCGGTGCTCGGACGGCACGGACCATGCGCACCTTTGAGGTGCCATGGCCCCCCTCCGCTCCGCACTCACCCTCGTTTTGACGTCCACCCTCCTTGGTTTCGGCTGCGTCTCCGGGACGACCCAGGCGCGCCGGATGACCCCGGAGTCACCGAACACCGTCCAGCAGGAATTGGGCTACCGCGACATCGTGCGGCTCGGCCAGGAATACGCCATGTCGGCCGGCTATGAGGTGGCGGACGTCGCCGAGGCCGTCCAGGTGCGCCCCAACTACTGGCGGGTGCGCTTCGCTCTGGCTCCCCAGGGATCGGGCAGGCTGCTGGAACTCGAGTTCGACGGCGTCGCGCGCCAAGTGACCGGCTCCACCGAGGTGGGCGGCGCCGCGGGCCGCGTCACCCCGGGCCCGTGAGGGTGCGCGGGGTTTTCATCCCAGGGACTCCCTTCTCCTCACCCCGTCCCCTCTCCCGGAGGCAGAGGGGGGGGAGGGCTCTCACGGGAGGGAGGACAGGAATCGCGTCACGTCCCGCTCGAAGCGCTCCGCCTCTTCCAGGTAGGGGAAGTGTCCGCTCTGCTCGTACTCGAGGAGGGTGGCGCGGGGCAGGGCCTTCGCCAGGGCCTGCATGCTCTCGAGGCCGATGGTGTGGTCGTACCGCCCGCCCACGACGAGCACCGGCGCGGTGAGGCGCTCGGGGGTCGTGAAGCGGTAGGCGGGCAGCTCGTTGGAGAACAGCGCCCGCGACAGCTCCCCGGTGTTGCGCAGGCCGCTCTCCTCGTCCACCGCCTCCTGCATCTGGAGGTAGACGGCGTTGCGGAACTGGAGGGACTGGAAGAAGGTCCGCGCGTCCACGCCCCGCAGGGCCCGCATGACCTGGTCATAGTCCGAGGTGTCCTCGGGGTTGGCGGTCTCCGCGAGTCGCCCGGGATACAGCCGCTCGAGCTCGCGCTTCCAGGTGGAGAACGAGGCCGACGCATCCGAGAAGCCGCTCACGAACACCACTCCCGCCACGTGCTGGGGGTAGCGCACCGCGTACTCCAGCGCGAGCGTGCCGCCGAAGGAGTGGCCCAGCAGCACCCAGCGCTCCACGCCCAGCTCCTGGCGCAGCGCCTCCAGGTCCGCCACCAGCACGTCCAGCGAGTAGCCGCCCTCCCACGGGCGCTCGGAGCGGCCACAGCCCCGCTGGTCCAGGTACACCATGCGCCGGCTCTTCTCCAGGCGCGGCCCCATCAGCCGGGCGAAGCTGTAGCTGTTGTAGCCCGGGCCCCCGTGCAGGAAGAGCACGGGCGCGCGGGCCGCTGGAGCGTCTCCAGCGACGCGGTAGTACAGCCGGACCCCGTTGACGACACGCTGGTGCTCACCCGTCGCCAGCGGCGGCTCGGTTCCGGCGCGGGGCACATGGGCACACGCGGCCAGTAGCGTACCCAGCACGGCACAACCCAGGACTCCAAGACGCGAGGAAGACATGGCGCGTATCTCTGTCACCTCTCGCCTCGGGATGCCCGGCTCGCGCGTGGCAACTGTCTCCCGCTGTCCGGCGCGAGTGTCGGGTGGCGGCTATTCGACGCGGGTGATGCGGTTGGTCTCCGGAGGGGAGAGCGGGGAGTGCGCCTTCAGCCACGCTTCCAGTGCGTCCACGTCCACCACGCCGCCGCGCCGCTCGGTGCCCTCGGCGAGCACGCGGAACCCATCCCCGCCGCCGGCCAGGAAGCTGTTCACCGTGACGCGGTAGCGGCCCTGGGGGTCCACGGGCTGGCCGTGGAGGCGGAGGCTGGCCGGGTCCACCTTCCGGCCCACGGGCGCCGAGGCCTTCCACGTATAGGAGAAGCCCCGCGAGGGATGGAGGATGCGCGTGGGGCCGGTGCCCTCCTGCCACTGCAGCTCCAGCAGGGTGTGCAGCTGGGCACCGGTGAGCGTCACCGTCACCAGGGTGCTGCCGAAGGGCTGCACGGAGAAGGCCTCGCCGTAGGTGATGTCGCCCTCGTCGAGCTCCCCGCGGATGCCGCCCGGGTTCATGAAGGCCACCTGGGCGCCCGCGTCCTTCGTCGCGGCGAGCTGGGCATCGGCGATGGTGTTGCCGAGGGGGGACTCGCCCGAGGGCCACGCCCTGGCGTTGGGCAGTTGGAGCCGCGCCGTCACCCGGCCGAGCACCCTGTCCCTCAGGGGCGCGGCCATGGCGTCGTAGCGGTCCACGAGCGCTTGCACCTCGGGCACGCCCTCCACGTCGCGGGTGACGGGCAGGTTGTGCGCGCTGCTCTCCACCACGTCCCCGGTGGCCGCATCCACCACCAGCTCCAGGTCCGTGACGAGCCGCCCGTAGGACATGGCGCTGGTGACGCGCCTGCCGTCGATGACGCAGTTGTACGCCTGGTGGGTGTGGCCGGTGATGAGCGCGTCCACCGCCCGGTCCAGCCCCTGGGTGATGGCCACGATGGGGCCGGAGATGCCCTCGCACCCGTCGAACGTGCCCGCCTGGGTGCCACCCTCGTGAAGGAGCACCACGATGGCCTCCACCCCCTGCCGCTTCAGCTCGGGCACCAGGGCGTTGACCGTCTCCACCTCGTCCTGGAACCGGAGCCCCGCGATGCCCGAGGCGTCGACGATCTCCGGGGTGCCCTCCAGCGTCATGCCGATGAAGGCCACCTTCACGCCCTCGAAGTCACGGACGGCGTAGGGCGGGAGGAGGGGGGTGCCCTGCTCGGTGAGGACGTTGGCGGCGAGGTACTGGAAGCGCGCGCCCTCGAAAGGCGTGCCGTCCTGGCAGCCGTCCACCGGATGGCAGCCGCCGGACTGCATCCGCTTGAGCTCGGTGGCGCCCTCGTCGAACTCGTGGTTGCCCACGGCGGCGAGCTCCAGCCCCAGGAGGTTCATCGCCTCGATGGTGGGCTCGTCATGGAAGAGGGCGGAGACGAGCGGGGTGCCGCCGATGAGGTCGCCCGCGGCCACCACCACCGTGTGCTGGGGAGCACGGGCGCGCAGGGTGGCCAGGTGCCGGGCGAGGTAGGCGGCTCCCCCCGCCTGCACCTTGAGGGGACCGCCGCCGATGCGGACCTCTCCGGAGGAGCCCGGGGGCGGCGCGAGGTGGCCGTGGAAGTCATTGAGGGCCAGCACCCGGACGCGCACCTGTCGAGGGGGGGCGGTGGGGGCGGGCTCCTGCTGGCGACCGTGGGCGCAGGAGAGGAGGAGCGCGCTGGAGAGCAGCAGGGCGCGCAAGGGCGAGAGGGCGGGGGACGTGTGCATGCGGAGGCCCTATGTCTCACAACTCGTGGATCACCGCATGCTCCCCGCTCTAGACTGGAGGGGCTCGTCTGACCGGGAGGGGGGAAGCACCGATGTGGGCCCGCTCATACTCAGTCCGCGCCGTTCTCGCCGTGGGGTTTCTCGTCCTCTTCTATGGGGTGGCGCTGGGCATGGCGCTCGGGCTGCTGGCCATCCCCTACCTCCTCTATACGAGGGTGCACCGCATCAACGGGCAGCTCACCCTGCTGTGCGTGGTAGGCGCGGGCGCCATCCTCTGGGGGCTCGTGCCGCGGCGCGTGCCCTTCGAGCCACCCGGGCCCCGGCTCACCGGGGCCGAGCACCCGAGGCTGTTCGCCGCCATCCGGGACGTGGCGCGGCGCATGGAGGCGGAGATGCCGGCGGAGGTGTACCTCATCCCGGACGTCAACGCCTTCGTGGCCCAGGTGGGGGGCTTCCTCGGCTTCGGCGGCCGGCGCGTCATGGGCATCGGCCTGGGCCTGCTGGCGGTGGACAACCTCTCCCAGTTCCGCGCCACCGTGGCCCACGAGTTCGGCCACTTCAAGGGAGGTGAGACGAAGCTGTCCGGCTTCATCTACGCCACGCGCGCGGCGATGATCCGCACCCTGGAGACCCTGGCCGAGAGCGGACGCACGCTGTTGCGGAAGCCCTTCGAGTGGATGCTGCACATCTACCTGCGCATCACCCAGGCCATCAGCCGGCAGCAGGAGTTGGTGGCGGACGAGTGGAGCCTGCGCATCGCCGGTAAGCAGGCCCACATCACCGGCCTGCGGCAGGAGGGCCTGCACGCCACGGGCTTCTCCGTCTTCCTGGAACAGGAGGTGTACCCGCTGGGGCGGCTGGGCGTGGTGCCGGACAACCTCTTCGAGGGCTACCGCCGCTATGTGGGCAGCTCGGGCTGGGAACGCGTGCAGCCGAAGCTCCAGGCGCAGCTGTCCGAGCGGAAGACGGACCCGTTCGACTCGCACCCGGGCCTGGAGGAGCGCATCGCCTTCGCCGAGCAGGTGCAGGTGCCGGACCAGCCCATGGACGAGACGCCCGCGTACACGCTGCTGTCCAACGCCGAGGCGCTGGAGAAGCACCACACGGACGAGCTCCGCCCCAAGGCGCTGACGCTCATCCCCTGGTCCGAGGTAGGCGCGCGCTGGAGCGAGCTGTGGAAGGGGACGGCCAACCGGGTGCAGGCGCGGGTGCCGGACTTCTCGCTGGCCCGGGTGGCCGGGCTGCTGAAGGACGCCGCGGCGCGGGAGTCCTTCGCCGAGACCGTCAACCCGCGCATGGTGGGTTACCGCGCGCCGGATCGGGCCGAGCGGGTGCGCGGGGTGGTGCTCCACGCGGTGAGCGCGTACCTGGGGAGCATCCTCTCCCGGCACGGCCTGGCCTGGACGACGTCCCCGGGCGAGCCGCTGAAGCTGGAGCGTGACGGGGTGCTGGTGGACCCGACGGCGCTCGTGGAGGGGCTGCTGGAGGGGACGCACGGGCCCGAGGAGCTGGAGCGCGTGCTGACGCGGTACGCGGTGGCGGGGGATGCCACCTGGGGGGTGCGGGGCAAGGAGCGCGAGGAGGCACTCGCGCCCGCGGCCACGGTGGAGGTGCGGCGGCTTCGGGGCACGGTGGAGGTGCGAGCCCCGCTGGAGGGCCTCGGTCTGCCCCAGTGCTGCGTGCTGTGCTGCGGCGTCATCACCGGCCACGTGGAGACGCGCTTCGAGGTGGGCGGCCTGCTGCGGGACGACGGCCACGTCACCTTCGAGGTGCCCGTCTGTGAAGCCCACACGCGCCAGGCGGACAAGGCCTTCAAGGTGAAGCGCTACGAGCAGGGCTCGGGCCTCATCACGCTCGAGGTGCCCAACGCCCAGTACGCGGAGTTCCTCCAGCGCGGCAACGCGTGAGCGCCCTCAGTGCACCGAGCGGGGCCCGGGTCGCAGCGGCACCGGGGGCGGGAGCTGCTCGCGCGAGACGCTCTCCCGCCCGGTGGCCTTGCCCGTCTCCAGCAGCGACTTGAAGCGCAGCAGGTCGTCGTCCATCTGCTTCTTGGGGTCGGCCCCCAGCAGCCGGGCGAAGACGTGGCCCAGCGCGCCCGCGGGCGGGGTGTAGGTCATCCGGATGTCCAGCCGGGTGGAACGTCCGTCCTGGGTGGGCTCGAAGTGGATGGTACCGGCGTGCTCCACCGAGGAGCCATTCACGCTCTTCCAGGCGAGCACCTGGTGGGGGATGAGCCGGGTGATGAGGGCGTCCCAGGCGAAGGTGATGCCGGCCGGGCCCCGCACCCGCCAGTGCGAGCGGTCCTCCCCGCTGGTGCGCACCTCCTCCACGTGGCTCATGAAGCGGGGGAAGTTCTCCATCGCCCGCCAGAAGCCGAACACCTCCTCCACGGGCGCGTGGACGATGATGTCCTTGTGCAGCTCGATGGCTAGCCGTTCGCCGCCCACGCCGGTCAGACGCTTGAGCTCGATGTTGGTGATGCTGCGCAGGGTGAGCAGCGAGCCGAGGACGGTGGACAGCATCCCCGGGAGGCCGCGGCGCCACAGGCCCCACGTCAGCAGGCTCCCGCCCCCGAGCCCGCCGATGAAGCGCGCGGCGGGCGACCAGTTGCGTTGGAGGAACTCGGGCCGGTCCCCCGTCACCGGGCCCGTCTGGAGCTTCGGGTGGCTCCCGGGCCGTGCGTGGACCTCCAGGTTGTCGAGGACGTCCAGCACACCGTGGACGTGCCGGAGGCGGGAGAGCAGCTTGGAGTGCTCGGCCTTGAGGATGACGCCGTCGAGCCGCACCCGGCCCAGGTGGACGCTCACCTCGAGGGCGTTCGGGTGCGAGCACACGCGGCCGAGCGCCGCGCGAACGCGGGCCTCGATGGTCTTGTCGTCCACCTCTTCACGGCGGAACCGGCTCGCGGTCTCGAAGAGGAAGCCGCGCGAGCGGTGGACGATGTCGCGTGCCACCACGCCGGCCGCGAGCTGCGTCTCGTGGAGGGCATGGCGGAACTTGTCCTGCGTCACCTTCCTGCGCCGCCGGCCGCTCCGGGGATCCGACCAGTACATCAGTCCCACGCCCAGACCCATGCCACCCACCATCCACATGCCAGCTCGCATTTCCACGCCCTCCTCGGAACTCCAGCGAAACCCAAACTGGGCGTCCAACCGGCGTTTGGCAGCAAGCAGGCAAGGGAGACCTTCTCCGACTGCCTCGTACCTCCACCCACCTGAATGAGCAGATTGGAGACGACGGAGGGGAAGAATGCCTGTTCAACCGCCGACGAAGCCTGGGGCTCCCGTGAAGGAGCCAGAGCCGAACACGCCGCAGCGCGAGCCGGAGTCTCCGCGGCCACCCGAGGTGGAGCCTCCCACGAGGCGACACGCGCCGGAGATAGAGCCGCCGTCGCGCCAGCCACCGGAGGTGGAGCCTCCCCGGCACGAGCCGCCCATGGAGGAGCCGATGCGGCGGTCGGAGCCGGAGGCCCAGCCTCCGGGCATCCACGAGGCGCCGAACCCGAATGAAGGCCCCATGGGTCAGCCGACCATCATCGCCTGATCAGCGTGGGAGGTTGGCGCAGGCCCGGGAGTCTCCGCCGTCGCACGCGCGCCGGAGGAGCTCGGTGGCCTTGGCGTCGTTCTTCTCGGCGCAGGCGCCGGTGCGGTGGCAGATGCCGGCGCTGAAGCAGCCCGAGGCCTCGCCCGCCTCGCACCCGCGCATATAAAGGAGATAGGCCTTGGCCGGGTCCGCCTGGAGTCCTCCGCGACCCTGCCACTGGAAGGTGCCCAGCGTCACGCAGGCGCGAGCGACGCCCGCGTCACAGGTGCGCGTGTACAGCTCGACGGCACGCGCGGAGTCGGCCTTCCTGTCGGCCTCGAGGGCCGCGTCCAGGCACCCCTTCACCGTGCCGCCCGGGCACTTGTCGTCCGGGCGCGCGAGGAGGGCCTGCTCTTGCGCGGCCTTGTCGTTCTTGCCCGCCGTGCCCTTCTCCTGCGAGCAGCCACCCGCCACCACGGATAGCAGCGCCAACACCCAGACTCGTCTCAAGGGGACCTCCCGGCTTTTTTCGGCGCCGGACCCTAGCACGCGCTCCACGCCGTCAGTCCTCCGGACTACGCTGCGCGTACTGCGTCAGAGGGGAGACCTGAGAATGGCCGAGGAACGGACGTACCTGGAGCTGTCGGAGGACGGGGGCGGCTCCCACAAGTTCTACGAGGTGAAGCTGGAGGGCTCCTCCCTCACCGTTCGCTACGGCCGCATCGGCGACAAGGGCCAGACACAGGTCTCCCAGTTCCCGACTCCCGAGAAGGCGCTCGCCGAGGCCCGCAAGAAGCTCAACGAGAAGATGCGCAAGGGCTATGCCCCCGCCGTCATGGGTCAGCGGGGCAAGCGCACCGTCACCCGCCGCGAGATGACCAGTGGCCGCTCCAGCGCGACCCAGGCGCCCCTGCTCTGGAAGTTCGGCTCCGGCGATCGCGCCTTCGGCATCTTCGTGGACGACTCGCGCTGCTGGGTCGGCAACGAGAGCGGCTCCATCTACTCGGTGGACCATGACGGTCGCACCCTCTCCCAGTTCCGCCTCGCCGATGGCGTGAAGTGCATCGTGGCCGATGACCGCTGGCTCTACGCCGGGTGCGACGACGGCCGCGTCTATGACCTCGGGGGCAAGGTGCCGCGCGTGGCCTATGCCATCTCGGACGACCTGGACATCTTCTGGCTGGACATCAAGGACGGCGTGCTCGGCGTGGCCGACGCGGGCGGCAAGCTCACCGCCATCAACCACGAGGACGAGTCCCAGTGGGAGAAGCAGAGCATCGGCACCCATGGGTGGATGGTGCGCTGCGACGAGCTGGGCATGTACCACGGCCACGGCCGCGGCCTGACCATGTACGACTGGGAGGACGGCCGCGAAATCTGGCACCGCCCCACCCAGGGCAACGTGCTCTTCGGCTGGCAGGAGGAGTCCTCCCTCTACGCGAGCACCAACCTGGGCTTCGTGCACCGCTTCACCAAGAAGGGGGATGCCGGGCCCGTCATGCAGTGTGACTCGGCGGTGTTCTCCTGCGCCGCGGTGGACGATGGTCGCTACGTCTTCGCGGGCGACAACATGTCCAGCGTCTACTGCTTCAACGACAAGGGCGAGCGGCTGTGGAAGCTGTCCACCGGCTGCGGCTCGGCCTTCTCCATGCAGCTCTTCCAGGAGCGGCTCTACCTCTCCACCACCGAGGGCGTGCTCGCCTGCATCGACGCGAGCGAGAAGGCCATCCGCGCCGCGCAGTCCGGCTCGCTGCCCACGGCCCGCGACATCAAGGCGCCCATGCCCCTGGCCGCCGTGCCCGCCGGCACCGTGGAGACGACGCGCGAGGCCGGCAACGGCGTCATCGTGGAGTGCTACCAGGACGGTCCCCACCTGCGCGTGCGCGTGGTGTCCCCTGGCTACCACCCCGACTGGCACGTGCAGTTCCCCAAGGACATCCGCCAGGCGGGAGGCCGCTACGTGGTGGAGGGCGTCCATGCGTCCGCGCGCGGTGGCTTCTACCGCGCCCATGGCGACATCCGCGGGCTGGTGAGCTGACGTGAAACTGCTCGAGCAGGTGGCGCTGCTCTTCCAGGAGGGGAAGAGCGACAAGGTGTACGAGGTGGACCTCCTGGAGGTCTCCCCCGGCCAGTGCGTGGTGAACTTCCGCTACGGCCGGAGGGGCACCACGCTCAAGGACGGCTCGAAGACGCCCGTGCCCGTGCCCCAGGCCGAGGCCAGGCGTGTCTTCGACAAGCTCGTCCAGTCCAAGCTGGACTCGGGCTATGTGCGCGAGGGAGCACCCGGCACCCCGGTGTCGCCGCCCGCGCCTCGTACCCCCGCCGAGCCCCCGCCCCCGAGGGTGGAGGCGGCGTCCGAGCTGTCACCCCGCGAGCGCGTCCTGCTCCAGCAGCTCCAGCAGGAGGCCAGCGCCCGGCAGTGGTTCCGCCGCGCCGAGGTGCGCGCCCAGCCCCGCGAGCTGGAGCGCGTCATCTGGCGCGTGGGCGAGCTGCGCGTGCGCTCCGCCGAGCCCCTGCTGCTGCCGCTGTTGAACCGAGCCAGGCCCCTGCGGGCCTATACCATCGCCGCCGCGCTGGGGCGCCTGGGCACCGAGGCCTCCGTGTCCGCGCTCGGGAAGCTCTACGGGGACGCCTCCACGCCGGACATGGTGCGCCGCATCGCCACCGAGGCGTTGCTGCGACTCTCCGACGAGGCCACCCGTGCCGACTTCCGCCGGGACGTGCTGGAGAAGCTGCCCCCCGCGCTGCGCGAGCCGGCCCGGGCCGGGGACGCGGAGGCCTTCGGCAAGGCGCTCGACGCGCACCTCGCCACCGGCAGGGAGGACGCCCTCGACGTCCTGGAGCCCCTCTACCTGGTGGACTCCGAGGCGGTGCGGCCCGCGCTGCTGCGCGTGCTGCGCACGGTGCCCTTCACCCCGCGCTCGGTGCGGGTGCTGCGCCACCTCTTCAAGGCCGCCGAGTACCGCTACGACGGCCAGGTGTTCGGCCTCATCGCCTGGCGCTACGAGAAGGAGCGCTCACTGGGCTCCAGCCGGCCGCGCGCCTACACGATGCAGACGCGCAAGTACCTCCGGCGCCGCGTGTGGCGCACGCTGCGTCGCCTGGGCGAGCTGGAGAGCCCGGACTTCGTGAAGATGGCGGTGGGCGTGCTGCTCGCCTTCAGCGACGCGGACGCGGTGCCCCCGCGCACCCAGGGCTGGGGCTGGTCCGAGACGCCCTTGGATGCCTACGCACCCTACTGGGCCTTCAACCAGGTGCTGTACCGCCACAGCCCACGCTACGAGCCGCTTCCGAATCCGCTCCTCTTCCGCTGCAAGGGCGGGTACCGGCCCGTGCCCGGGGCCCTGGCGCCCCACATGCGCGAGGAAGCCTTCCCCACGCTGTGGGAGCGCACCCCGGCGGGTCTCCTGCACCTGCTGGACGAGAGCCGTTGCGCCCCGGTGCACGAGTTCGCCGCCCGCGCGCTGCGTGCCTGCCCGGGTTTCCTCGCCCAGCTCGACGTGGACGCGGTGGCCATGCTGCTGGAGCGTCCCTACGAGCCCACCGCGCGGCTCGGCTTCGAGCTGGCCTCTCAACGGTTGGACGCGCGGCGTGAGCCCCGGGCCCTGCTGCTCGCGGTGGCGCGCTCGGCGTACGCGCCCGCCCGCCAGCAGGCTTTCCATTGGATGGCCGAGGTGCGCCACTCGCTCATCGAGGACTCTGGCTTCCTCGCGGGGCTGGCCACCGCGCCCCACGCGGACACCCGCACCTACGCCGCCAACCTGGTGCGCGGCTCCGTGCTCTCCGCGCAGGTGGTGCGGACACTCGTGGGCCGGCTGGTGGCGGCGCTGCTGTCCATGAAGGCGAAGGAGGATGGGCCGGTGGCCGCGGACGTGGCCCGCGTGGTGCTCGCCGCGCTGGGGCCCGGCTCCCGGCCCGTGGGGCTGGAGGTGGTGAGGGACCTGCTCGCCCATCCGCTGCCCGAGGTGCGGGAGCTGGGTGGCGAGCTGTTGCTGCGCCGCGACCTGCGCACCGAGCCCGTGCCGGACGAGCTGCTCCAACTGTTGGTGCAGGCGGAGCACGCGTCGCTGCGGGCCCTCGGCCTGCGGCTGCTCGCGCTCCTGTCCGAGTCCGAGGCCACGCTGCTCGCCCAG
>NZ_DASVWK010000565.1:0-5396 GCF_036389735.1 Archangium sp.
CGTCACCGCCACCATCGGCGAGGTGCCTTGGCCCACGAGCTCCACCGCCGCGGTGCCCTGGGCCGTACCGTCGAGGGTGAAGGTGGCCTGGGCCTGGCGTGCGCCCACCGCCTGGGGGGTGAAGCGCAGGGGGAGGGTGACGGTGGCGCCGGGGGAGACCGTCACCGGGAAGCTGCTCGGCGGGGGGACGCTGAAGTCGAGCGCGGCCGTCCCCGAGAAGGAGACCGAGGAGACCCGCAGCTCCGTGGCACTCGGATTGTGGAAGCGGACCTCCTGGTGGGGAGCGCTCACGCTCACGTTGGACGCGCCGAAGACGAGACGGGTCGGGGTGATCTCCAGGTCGGGCTTTGTCGCGGTGCCGGCCAGGGAGATGGAGACGGTCGGCCTGTCTGGGTCGTTGGTGGTCAGGGTGAGCGTGCCCGTGAAGGCGCCTTCGGCGGTGGGGCTGAACGTCACCGAGAGGGTCCGGGTTTCATTGGCCGCCAGGGTGAAGGTCTCGCGCGGGGTGACGCTGAACACCGCTCCCGAGGTGGTGACGCTGCTGATGAGCAGGGGCTCGTTGCCCGTGTTCTTCACCGTCACCACCAGGGGGCGGGTGGTGCCCACCTGCTGCTCTCCAAAATCGAGCAAGGAAGGGCTCACCGTGACGGCGGGCTTCAGACCACGGCCAGTGAGGAAAATGGTCACCCGAGGATTGGTCGGGTCATTGCTGGAAAAGCTGAGGGGGCTCTCGATGTCGCCCGCGGTGGTGGGGCGGAATGTCACCGAAATCTCCTGGAAGCTACCAGGAGGCAGGGCGAAGGGGCCCGTCGGGGACACGGCGAAGGGCGCGGCCGGGGTGAGCTCGCCGATGAACAGGTCCTCGGTGCCGGTGTTGCGCACCCTCACGTTCTGGGGCGCGCTGGTGGTGCCTACCGGCTGTTCACCGAAATCCAGGCTGCTGGGAAAGACCTCGAGGGTGGACGCGGCGAGGAGTGGCGCGCCCTGCCGCGTGTGTGTCGAGGGTTGCGGTGTCACGGCCTCCGTTTTCGTGACGTCGGACGAACAGGCGGCCAGCAAGCCGAGCGCGATGAGTGTCAGTGGATTGAGTCGAACCACGATTCTTCCCCCTTGTGTATGAAGCCGCGGACATTAGGGGGGAGGTGTTGGCCCCTCCAAGAAAGGAGCCTGTTGCCTCATTCCGGATCGGTGAAGCTCGCGTTCCACCTCGTGCGCCAGTCACCGAGGCCCGGTGTGCGCCATGGTGGGGAATCCGGGGCTGTCCACAGATTCCAGGAAATGCTGGTTCGCTTGCTATCCCGCTAAGCATCCTTTAAGGTTCCTATCAGGACGGCAGCGGTCGCCGTCCCGCGAGCAACACCCCACACCCCCACAACGGAGAAGTGCCATGAACCAGAACTTCGATGCCGTGCAGCTCAACGAGACGGAGCTTGACCAGGTTGTCGGTGGCCAGGACGTGCTCGCGCTCCAGTCTCTCCAGGCGCCCGTGCAGGATGACGGCTGTCTGTCCTTCTGCAGCTGCACCTCGAGCGTGAGCAGCAACAACGGCTAGTCCGTTGAGCAGTGCCAACGGCTGGAGCGCCGCCGACGCGTAGGTCTCGCGTTCGAGCACGCCAGTCGGGGGAGCCAGGCTGCGTGCTGACACAGGTCAGCCTGGCTTTCCGGTACCACGGCGGTCCTTGTCGAGCGCGTCCGTCCTCGGACCCTCCAGGGGGCGCGTGGGCTTTGTTCCGCAATCCCTGTCATCGCTTCGACGCCAAGGTCTGCCCCAGGAACATGGGCTCGGGGCACGGGTGCGACCGGAGCAGCGTCTCGCGCTAGCGGCTGTCATCCCCCGCTGTCATGATGCCGAACAACCTGTGAGCGACCACCATGGCTGAAGGCTCTTTCTTCTTCTCGTTCCTGGACCGGCAGTTCTTCGAGACGGTGGACCGCTACAAACCGTCCTCCGAGTACCTCGACATTGCCCAGCGCTATGTGGATCCCACCTGGGAGTTCAAGGTCGGTGGTTACTGGACGCGCTGCTGGCCCAAGAATCCCAATCACCTGAATCATGGTTGGAAGATTCACCTCGCCGCGGCGGAGAGCAGCGCGGTGGAGCTGCTGGAGCGCACCCTTCCGGTGCTCGTCAGCTTCAAGTTCAGCTTCAAGTTCTGCGCCGACCCCACCATGTTGCGGTTGTCGTTGAACAAGAACGCGCCGAGGACGGGCGCGGGGAAGTTCGTCACCATCTATCCGGATTCGGAGGAGGCCTTCCTGCGGCAGCTCGAGGCCCTCCACGAGGTGACGCAGGGCATGTGGGGCCCGTATCTGCTGACGGATCGTCCCTACAAGGGCAGCAAGGTCGTCTTCTACCGCTATGGCACGCACATGGCCGAGGAGAAGGTCGACCACCGGGGCGTGCGCGTTCCCGGGATGAGGGCGCCGGATGGCAACTGGGTTTCCGATGAGCGCCGCCCCTATTTCGTCCTGCCGTACTGGGTGAAGGATCCGTTCGCGGCCCCGAAGCCCGCGGCGCCCGCTCCGAAGCCCGCGCCCGCCACGACGGCCGCGCCCGCCACGACGGCCTCGGATGCTCCGAAGCCCGCGCCCGCTCCCCAGGGCGGCGGTCCGCTCCTGAAGAAGCGGTATCGCATCGAGAACGCCATCAAGTTCAACGCGACCGGCGGCATCTACAAGGGAATCGACACGCAGACCGGAGCCCCCGTCATCATCCGCGAGGCGCGCCCGCTGACGAACAAGGACCCGGCGAAGGAAGAGACCTTCCTGCTGCTCGAAAAAGAGGCGCGCATCCTGAAGCGGCTGGAGCCTACCGGCCTCACCCCGCGCTTCGTGGATCTCTTCCAGGAATGGGAGCACCGCTTCCTCGTCGAGCAGAAGCTCGATGCGGAGACGCTCTGGGGCTACGCCATCGGCTTCAGCCGGGCCTCCTCCGAGCTGCGCGTGGCCGACTTCTTCACCCGCATGCGCGACACGGTCATCAAAATCGCCAGGGGCCTGAAGACGATTCACGAGCACGGCGTCGTCCTGCGTGACCTGACACGCACCAACATCATGTTCACCAAGGACGATCAGGTGAAGTTCATCGATCTCGAGTTCGCCTTCGAGATGGATAGGGACGAGCCCTTCGCCCGGAGCTGGACGGACGGGCACAGCTCGCCCGAGCAGCGGCGCTGGGAGCGTCCCAAGCCCGGAGATGATCACTACTCCCTCGGGGCGATGATCCTCGATCAGATCGTTTTCACCGCGCCGGGTCTGGATGTGAACCGGGAGGGAATCCTCCGCTCCTTCCGGCAGTCGCTGGAGGACTGGCACCTGCCGCTCGAGGTCTACGACATCGTGGTCGGGCTGCTGGAGCAGGACCCCGCCAAACGCTGGGACCTGGATCGCGTCATCGCCGCCTTCCAGGCCATCGGGGTGCCGCACCACGATGCGCCGCTCGTCCCCATGGGAGAGGAGCCGCCGGAGCTGCCGGCCCCGCCGGCCTCCTTCCGCCAGGAGCTCGAGCAGACCGTCGAGGGGGTCAGCCGCTACATCCTCGCCAAGGCGGACTACTCGCGGAATGATCGGTTGTGGCCGACGCAAGGGACCGTCTTCGGCACCAATCCCCTCAACCTGGATTACGGCGCGGCGGGGACCGCCTACTTCCTGCACCGCCTGCACGGCAGCGTCCCGGCCCCCATCGTCGAGTGGATGCTGAAGCAGGTCGATCGGCATCCCTACCCGCCGGGCTTGTTCAGCGGCGCGGGGGGAATCGCCGTGGCCTTCCAGGAGATGGGGCTGCACGAGGCCGCGCGCAAGCTCATGGACGGCGCGGCGAAGTCCTCGCTGCTTCATCAGAAGGCCGACCTCTATTGGGGTGACGCGGGCTGGGGGCTGGCCAACCTGCACCTCTGGCGGCACACCGGGGAGGAGAAGTACCTGACGCGCGCTGGCGAGGCCGCCGACTACCTGATGCACACGAAGAAGGAGTCGGCGCAGGGCGTGTACTGGATGATGGACGACCAGATGCGCCTGGGCTTCGGGCATGGCCAGTCGGGCGTGGCGCTCTTCCTCATCTACCTCGCGATGATCCGGCCGGGGGAGGGCTTCCTGGAGACGGCCATCAAGGCCGTCGATTTCGAGATCGCCCACTGCAAGTACGTCAGCAACATGCTGCTGTGGTACCCGCACGTCGAGGCGAGCCCCGGCGAGCCCAAGTCGCCCCACATGCGCTACGGGACGTCCGGCATCGGCACCACCGTGCTGAGGGCCTACCTGGCGACGGGGGAGACGCGGCTGCGGAAGTTCGCCGACCGGTGCGCCAACACGGTCTCGGATCGCCACTCGAACAAGCTGTGGTTCAACTACGGCCTGTCCGGGTACGGCGAGTTCCTCCTGGACATGCATCGCGCGCTGGGGGGCGAGCGGTACCTCAACAGCGCCTCCTACCTGGCGGAGGGCATCCTCCCGCACCGCATCGACACGCCGGAGGGGATTGCCTTCGCGGCCGAGGAACTCTTCCGCATCAGCTGCGACCTGGGCGGTGGCTCGGCGGGGATCGGTTTGTTCCTCCACCGGCTGCTGCACCCGGAGCAGCCGCGCTTCCTGATGATGGATGACCTCTTCGAGGGCAAGGGCGTGGCCGCGAAGGGCTGAGCTGGAAGAAGCGGGAGCCCCTCACCCGGCTCGGGCGATGGGCTCCTGCTGCTGCTCCATCTGCGCCCCGACGAGCCGGGCGTAGGGGCCGCCGGACTTGAGCAGCTCCTCGTGGCGGCCCATCTCCACCACCTGCCCCGCGTCCATGACGACGATGATGTCCGCGCTGCGGATGGTGCTCAGCCGGTGGGCGATGACGATGCGCGTGCATTTCAGACTCGCCAGCGCCTTCTGCACCTGGCTCTCGGTGATGGCATCCAGCGCGCTCGTGGCCTCGTCCAGCAGCAGCACCGCCGGGCGGTGCACGAGGGAGCGCGCCAGGGCCAGCCGCTGCCGCTGGCCGCCGGAGAGGGACAGGCCCCGGTCCACCAGCAGCGTGTCGTACTGCATGGGCATGGCCAGGATGTCGTCGTGGATGTTCGCCAGCTTCGCGGCCTCCACCACGCGCTCCAGGGGCAGGCCCGGGCTGCCCAGGGTGATGTTGTCCCGCAGGGAGGAGCCGAAGAAGGAGGGATCCTGGAGGACGACACCCATCTGCCCGCGCACGGAGCGCAGGTCCAGGTTGTGGAGGTCCACCCCGTCATAGACCACGCGCCCCGAGGTGGGCAGGTAGAGCCCCAGCAACAGGTTGGCCAGGGTGGACTTGCCGGCGCCCGAGCGGCCGACGATGGCCACCATCTGCCCGGGCTCGATGCGCAGTGACACGTCCCGCACCACGGGCGGCGAGTTGGCGCTATAGCGGAAGGAGACCTTCTCCA
>NZ_DASVWK010000566.1:0-9987 GCF_036389735.1 Archangium sp.
TCACCTGCTCGGCCTGTCACGTCGCCGAGTTCCACTACCGGGGCGACAAGGTGCGGGTGGATGGTGCCCCGAGCCTTCTCAGCCTGGAGTCCTTCAACACCGAGGGCGCCGAGGTGATGATGAGGACGCTCTCGGAGCCGAAGCAGCTCATGGACTTCCTGCTGCGCCTGTCCGAGCACCTTCCCCATCCCCCGGAGCGCGGGAGCGAGGACGCGCGGTTGCAGGCGGCCTACCCCGACAGCGACCTCTCCCCGGACGGGACCGCGAGCGCGCGGGAGAAGCTCGCGTCCGAGGTGAGGCGCTACCTCCAGCTCCAGGCGCAAGCGGGGAGCCCCAAGCCCCCGGAGCCGCGAGCGGAGGAGTGCGAGACGCAGGACCCCTCCGCGGTGGAAACGCAGCCCCTGCCGTCCAATCTCCCACTCGTGGAGTACCTCCATGAGCTGAGCAGGAAACAGGTTCGGACGGTACCGGATGCCATCCGGCTCCTGCGTGGGCATCTGCTGTACCTGACGCGCCTTCGCCCACTGACGAAGTGCATGACTCCGGGAGGCCCCGGAAGGACTGATGCCTTCGGCGTGGCTCGCGCGCTGTTGTTCCCCACGAAGCGGGTGCGGCTGAACGCTCCCGTGAGCTTCCCCTCCCTCTGGGAGTTCCGCTCGGAGTCGTGGCTGCACTGGGACGGGGACACCAACTCCATCATGCAGCGCAACATCGGCCAGGCGCTCGGCGTGGGCGCGCTCATCGACTTCACGACCTACGACTCCTCCGTCCATGTGCCCAACCTCGCGAGGTTGGAGGAACTCTCGGGCAGGCTCAGTGCCCCGAAGTGGCCGGAGAAGCTCTTCGGACCGCTGGCGTCGGACCGCAAGGCGCGTGGGGAGGCCCTCTTCGCGGAGCACTGTGGGAGCTGTCATGGCCCCGGACGGAGTCGGGTGGTACCCGTGTCCGAGATCGGCACCGATGAGATTCGGGCGAGGAGTTTTGGCAGGAGGGTCGACGGGTGGAGCTTCCCGGAGGCGCTGGGGGCACTGCTGGAGCGCGTCGAGCAACGCGCCTTCACGCGTGAGGGGCTCACTTCCGAGCAGCGCCAGGAACTCGAACCGGAGGGCGTCGAGTGGCGGGGCCCGGAGGGCTACGTGACCCGACCCTTGAGCGGAATCTGGGCGACCGCCCCGTACCTGCACAACGGCTCCGTGCCCACGCTGTGGGCGCTCCTCCAACCGGTGTCGGAGCGCCCACAGCGCTTCATCGTCGGTCTCCAGGAATTCGACCCCGGCCAGGTGGGCTATGTCTCCCAAGTAGCGGGCGTGCCCGACAGGCCCGGCTACGTGAGCCTGCCCACCGGAGAGCGCGTCTTCGTCTTCGATGTGAGCCAGACGGGCAACCACAACAGCGGCCACGAGTACGGGACCGGGCTGACGCGGGAGCAGAAGCTGGACCTGCTCGAGTACCTGAAGTCGCTCTGAGTCCCTGTCTCAGGGGGTGAAGTCCATGATGGCGCGCACCTGGTTGGCGGTGGCGCTCGCCGGCATGAGACGCATGAGCGTGTCGCGCACGAATCGCCCGGCCGCGCTCTCCATCTGGGTGAGGCGCCCGAACTGGAAGGAGCGTGAGACGAAGCTGTTGGCCCGCTCGATGCGGCGGCGCTCGTACGCGGCGAGCGCGCTGGGAACGTCCGCCTCCCGGGCCAGACATCCGGCGAGCACCACGGCGTCCTCCATGGCCTGGCAGCCGCCCTGGCCCATGTTGGGCGTCATCGGATGGGCGGCATCCCCCAGCAGCGTCACCCGGCCCTTGCTCCAGTGCTTCACGGGAGGTCGGTCGTTGATGTCCGTGCGGACGATGTGCTCCTCGGCGGTGGCCTCCAGGAGGCCGGCGATGGGGGCGTGCCAACCGCCGAAGTGCTCCAGCAGGTGGGCGCGAGCCCGGCCGGGCTCGTCCCTGCCCCCGGCCGGTGCGTTCTGGGTGGCGAACCAGTACACCTCGCCGTGCCCGATGGGGACGATGCCGAAGCGGGCTCCGGGGCCCCACGTCTCCGAGGTGGCGCCCGGCTCGACCAGGGACGCGGCCTTCGCGACGCCGCGCCAACTCGTGTAGCCCGAATACCGCAGCGGCGCGTCCCCGAGCACCTCGCGGCGCACCACCGAGTGCAGCCCGTCCGCGCCCACCAGGAGGTCTCCCGTGGCGGTGCTCCCATCCGACAGCTCGACGGTGACCTTCTGTCCATCATCGTGGAGGCCCTTCACCGCGCGGCCCAGGTGGACGTGCTCCTCCCCGGCGTGGGCGAGCAGCACCGCCTGGAGCCTTGCCCGGTGGATGGCGATGACCGGGACACCGAACTCCCGTTGGAGCGCCTCGAAGGCCAGGGACGACAGCTTCTGGCCGGAGGGGTTCCGCATGGCCGCCGAGGACATGGAGGCACCGGCCTCGGCCACCGCGTCCGCCAGCCCGAGACTTCTCAGGGCGGCCATGGCGTTCATCTGGACGGTGATGCCCGCGCCCACCGGACGCAGGGCCTCGGCGCGCTCGAAGACGGTGGCGGAGAGCCCGGCCCCGCGCAGCGCACAGGCCAGGGTGAGACCGCCGATGCCCGCCCCGGCGATGAGGACGTGGCGGGGTGCGCTTCCGGAGACGTGGCTCGTCTGGGTCGACATGGGAACCCTCCTGCCACGACTATTCTCTAACCGGTCAGCCCGAACAACACCGCGGCGGTCCTGGCCAGTTGAGCGTCCTCGTGCTCGCTGCCCACCGCCCGCAGCCGGGCCGTGGGCTCGTGCAGCAGCTTGTTGATGATGGCGCGCCCCATGGCCTCGACGCTCTTGCGCTGCTTGTCGGAGAGCCCCTCGCCGAGGGTGGCCAGCGTGCGCTCCGCCTCGGCGCGGGCGATGGCATCGGCCCGCTGGCGCAGCCGGGCGAGGACGGGCACCCCCTCGCGCACGCTCCGGTCACGCACGAAGCGGGCCACCTCTTCGTCCACCAGCACGTCGGCCTTCCGGGCCTCCTCGGCACGGGCCGCCGCGTTTCCGTCCACGAACCGCTGGATGTCATCCACGTCATGCACGCGCACCCCCACGAGCTCGCCCACCTCCGGAGCGATGTCGTGCGGCACGGCCAGGTCCACCATGACGAGGGGCCGGTTCGCGCGTGCCTCGAGCACCGCCGCCATGTTCTCGCGGGTGAAGAGGGGCACTGGCGACGAGGTGGCACTCACCACCACGTCCGCGGTGGCGATGAGTGAGAACAGCTCCTCGAAGGGCCGCGCGGTGCCGCCCACCCTGGCCGCCAGGGCCTCGGCGCGCGACAGGGTGCGGTTGACCACCAGGATCCGGCCCGCTCGTGTCTGCACCAGGTGCCGCGCGGCCAGCTCCGCCATCTCGCCCGCGCCCACCAGCAGCACCGTCCTGCCCGCCATCCCACAATGGCCCGTGCCAGCGAGGGACACGGCCGCGCTCGCCATGGACGTGACCGCCATGCCGATGGCTGTCTCCGTGCGCACCCGCTTGGCGCACCGGAAGGCCGCGGCGAACATGCGGGACAGCTCGCCACGCACCGTGCCCGCTCCCAGGCTCCGTTCCAGGGCTTCCTTCACCTGTCCCAGCACCTGCGCTTCACCCAGCACCATGGAGTCCAGACTGGAGGCCACCCGGAAGAGGTGCGTCACCGCGGCCTCGCCCTGGTGCTCGTACAGGTGGTCGAGCACCTCGGGGCCTCCCAACCTGCCCAGTGCCTCCCGGACCCGCTGGCGGGCCTGGGCCCCGTCCGGCGCCGCCAGGTACAGCTCCACCCGGTTGCAGGTGGACAGGAGCACCGCCTCGGTGGCCGCCTCCCCGAGCCCGCGCAGCAGCTCCATCCGCTGCTCCTCGGACATCACCAGCCGCTCGCGCATGGACACGGGCGCCGTCCGATAGGACAGGCCGATACAGAGGAGTGTGGGGTGGGTTGCGTGCATGGTCCGTTCTGCTCCGGTCGAAAGAAGAGAGGGGCCCCCTCCCGGGGGCCCCGGTCAGGGCCTACGAGCTGCCTACGGCCCCACCTTGACGCCGGCGAACTTCAGCAGGTCCCCGATGAAGAACTCACCCTTGTCGTTGGCGAGCTCCGGCTTCCAGTTCGGGTTCGCGTTGAGGAACGAGAACCGGTCGCCCTGGAGCACGCCGACGATGACCTCCGCCACGATGTGCGCGCCCACGGGGCCGAGCTTCGTGCCGTTGTTGAGCACCTCCGCCTCCTTGAGCATGTAGAACCAGGGAGGGGTGGAGGACTCGAAGCCGACGTTGAACTGCTTCAGGTCCTTGAGCTGCTCGGGCGTGAGGACCTTGACGCCCATGTGCCGGGCCATGGCCTGGCCCGAGGGCAGGCCGAGCGCGAGGCCTCGCAGCAGGTTGCGCTGCGCGAGCGACTGGGGGTTGCCGGGCGTGCCCGGCGCACCCCCGGGGATCTGGCCCGGTGCCCCCGGGATGAGGGCGAGGAGCGGGCTGGAGATCCGGGTGTCGATCTCCTTGCTGAGCTGGCGCCGGTCGGTGCCGGGAATGGTGAAGAAGAGGTCCCACTCCACGAAGCGCCGCTCGGCGCGCTTGCCTCCGCGCAGGTCGTTCGGATCCGGGAGGCTCGGGTCCAGGGTGCTGTTGAAGATGCCCGCGGCGAAGCCCGAGTTGACCCGGTAGCCCGGGCGCACCTGGCTGTGGCCGAAGCGGTAGGCCGCGACCGAGAACTCCACCGGGATGAAGGGCTCGTTCCTCCACTGGAAGAGCCGCTGGCGCGGATTGGCCTTCAGCACCTTCTGCACCACGTCTCCCCCGGCGATCTTCGGGAGGAACTCGTTGAGGACGATCCACTGGTAGTGCCAGCGCACCATCCGCTGGGCCTGCTCGAAGACCTGCGCCTCCGGGGTGCCTCCCTTGGCGCGCACGTGGTCGACGACCGCGTTGTGGAACTTGAGCATCGCGACATGGAGCTGCGAAACGATGACGTTCTCATCGTTGCGCGGGTCCGCGATGAGCGCGGTCTGCTGGCTGTTGCGCGGCATGTCGTCGGCCGAGCCCGGCCCACCGGTCTTCTCGATGAGGAACTTCGCCGGATCGTTCACGTCGTAGAGGTGACGGGACACCCGGGGCCCGGAGCCGTACACGTTGTCCAGCTCGAGCGCCGGCGTGCGGAAGTTCTCGAGGGCCTCCGGATCGTTCTGCCGCTCCAGGATGGAGGTCGGGTCGAACGTCAGGTCGTGGTCGACGAACTGCCCGAAGAAGGTGAAGCCGGAGGAGATGCTTGCATTGTCCTCGTTGAGGGCGGGCGGGGGATTGGGCGGATCATTGGCGTCCATCAACCCGCCGCGATCCCCGAGCTTGCTGAGCGCATCCCGGATGACCGGGGTGTCCTGGGCGAAGGCGGGGAGCCCGGGAAAGAGCCGGCCGAAACGCCCGCGGGAGTGAAACTGCGATTGGGGAGGGTTGACTCCGCGAACGTGGGTTTCACCATGCAACATCGTTGGTTTGCTCCTGGACTGGGTTTCGTTGCTACTGCGGGGTTAGAGGGGGCGGTTGGCGTCTGTGATGAGCCGTGTGACTTCAGTAAGAAACGAGGCCGCCCGCCCTCTCTCCAGGCGAGCGGCCTCGTGTGCCTGCCTCATGGGACTCAGGCCGCGTTCCAGCGCCGGCCGTGTGCGTCCAACAGTCGGCTCGCGGCGTCCGGGCCCCAGCTCCCCGCGGCATAGGAACGGAGGGGCTGCTCGTCGCGCCCCGGCCCCCAGGCCTCCAGCAGGGGCATGACGAGCTCCCAGCCGCGCTCGACCAGGTCGTTGCGCACGTAATGGGTGGAGACGCCGAGCATGCAGTCCAGCAGCAGACGCTCGTAGGCCTCGGCGAGCCGGGTGCCGAAGGCGTCCTCGTAGCGGAAGTCCAGGGCCACCTCATGGTGGTGCACCGCCCGTCCCGGCGCCTTCGTGGCGAAGCGCAGGGCGATGCCCTCGTCCGGCTGGATGCGCAGGAGGAGCTGGTTGGGGGTGCCCTGGGCGAGTGGCCCGTCCTTGAACTGCACCACCACCTCGGTGAGGCGCCGCGCCATCCGCTTGCCGGAGCGCACATAGAAGGGGACGCCGGCCCAGCGTGGGTTGTCGAAGCGCATCGTCAGCATGGCGAACGTCTCGGTGCTCGAGTCGGGGGCGACGCCCGGCTCCTGCCGGTAGCCGGGCACGGGCTGGCCGGCGAGGAAGCCCGGGCCGTATTGCCCGCGCACGCACTCGGTGCGGATGCGCTCGGGCGAGAAGGCACGCGCCGCCGCCATCACCTCGCGCTTCGCGTCGTGCACCGCCTCGGGTGAGAGACTGGAAGGCGGCTCCATGGCCACCAGGGCGAGCACCTGGAGGAGGTGGTTCTGGAGCATGTCGCGCACCACGCCCGCCTTCTCGTAATAGCCGCCGCGTCCCTCCACGCCCACCGTCTCCGCGCTGGTGATCTGCACGTGGTCGATGTGCTCGCGGTCCCACAGCGGCTCGAAGATGCGGTTGGCGAAGCGCAGGACGAGCAGGTTCTGGACCATTTCCTTCCCCAGGTAGTGGTCCATCCGGTAGACGCTCGACTCGTCCAGGTGGCGGTGGATGCGCTGGTTGAGGGCCTGGGCCGTCTCCAGGTCCGTGCCGAAGGGCTTCTCCACCACGAGGCGCACCCAGCTCCGCCCCCGGCCCTTCGTGAGCCCGGCCTCGCCCAGGTGCCGCACGGTCTCGCCGTGGAGCGTGGGCGCGAGCGACAGGTAGAAGATGCGGTTGCCGCGCGTGCCGTGCTCGCGGTCCACCCGCTCCAGCAGGTGCCCCAGGCGCTGGTAGTCCCCGGCGCGGGAGAGGTCCATGGGCACGTAGTGGAGCCGCTGGGCGAAGGAGCGCCAGGCCGCCTCGTCCACGGGGCCGACCCCAGGGGCACGCTCGAGAGCCTCGCGCATGTCGGCGCGGAAGCGCTCGGTGTTCATCCACGGGAGCGCCGCCCCGACGATGGCGGACTCCGGAGGCAGGTAGCCCTCCAGAGCGAGTCGGTAGAGCGCGGGGAGGAGCTTGCGTCGTGCCAGATCTCCGGACGCCCCGAAGAGCACGAAGGTGCACGGCTCGGCACGCACTTCTTCCATTCGCGGGGCTGCGGCTTGCATGAGGCAGGTCTCCGACAGAGGCGCTCCCCGGCGGGAGGGGAGCGCCTGGATGAAGGGGTTGTGGACTGGGGGAGGAGGGAGCGGTCTAGGCGGCGAGCCCGGTGCTGTCGGCGTCGTCGAGCAGACCGTCCACCTGCTGGCGGGAGAGGGCCTCGTAGAGGCGGGCGCGGAACGTCTCCTGGCGCTCATCCAGGCGGCCCTGGAAGGACCTCCAGTCCAGCCGGGCGAGCAGGGCGGCGGCGCGGCCCAGGGGGCCGCGGGCGGCCTCGTCGCGGATGGCGAGGATGCGCGAGATGTTCTCCGGCTGGAAGGGCCCGTGGTAGCCGGTCTCCGAGTCCATGTACCGGAGGATCTGCGCGCCGCCGATGCCCACGCCGTCCACGCCGGTGTAGACGGCCAGGGGGATGTGGGGGAAGCGGAAGCCGGCGGAGAAGTAGGTCCGCAGGCCGCGCTCGTGGGCCCGGTGGACGAGCTCCAGCGCCTCGGCGTGGGTGAGCTGCTCCATCACCGGCACACTGGGGTAGGTGTCCGCCGAGCCATCGAACGTCACCTTGTCGAAGCCACCAGCCTTGACGAGCTCGATGCCCAGCAGGCCGATCTCCCGCCGCCCCGTCACCACCCGCGAGCCACCGTCACGGTCATCCACGAGGGGGGTGTTGAGGTTGAAGGCCGCGGACAGGAGCTGGGTGCGCGAGTCGCGCAGGATGTTGGTGCGCAGGCAGCGCATGAACTCGATGATCTGCGAGGCCGTCATGCGATCCATGGCGACCTTGCACTCGGCCACGCCCATCTGGAACATGGCGGTGCAGGTGCCAGCCATGGTCTGCACCGTCTTCCACAGGTCCAGGTGGAACTTGCCGCCATCGAACATGGGCCGCCCGATGAAGCTGGTGACGGGCGCGCGTCCGGCCACGTGCAGCCGCACCTTGGCCACGTTGAGGATGCGGGGAATCCGGTAGCACTCCACCGACTCGCGATCCTGGTGTCCGCGCTCCAGGTGCTCCACGTGGACGAGCACGCCGCGCATCCACTCCTCGCGGGTGGTGGTACCGGCGATGTGGCCCTCGCCCGGGTCGGTGACGCTCATGTGCGTCTGGGTGTCGCCGAAACCCGGGATGGGCAGGGGCTTGTAGGGCAGGTGCACGCGGGCCCCGTTGGCGAGCGCCTCGTGGGCCATGTGGATGGCCAGCTTCTCGCGCCGGGTGGGCTTGCGGCGCTCGCGGCGCAGATCCTCGATGAGCAGGGAGACTTCCTCGAGCTGCGTGGGCTGGGCCGCGTCGCTGCGCAGGCCATCGGAGTCCTCGTCCGCCACATCGCCCAGCCACTGCTCGGCGGCGTCCATCACCGCGTCGTACATCTCCCGGGTGCTGGTGGTGGGCAGCCGGTGCAGCAGGATGCGCATGGCGTCGGCGAAGTCCCGCAGGTGAGCGTGGTCGGCGATGAGCTTGTCCAGTTCCACGTCCACCTGACCCATCAGCTCCTCGAGGGACTGGGGCCGGAAGACGGCGATGGGCTCCCGCTTGCGGAAGGGTCCCGGTTGGGAGCGGATGGCGAGCGTCTTCACGCCTTCAACCAGCGACACCATCTGCCCGAGGATCAGACGGCGGGCCTCATCCTCGTTCCACTTCATCATGCTCATCTTGGGTGACTCCATTGGTGTGGGATTGGGGTGGCTGGCGCGGTGTGCGCCATGTCCGCCACCCACGAAATGGAGTTGCCCCGCTTTTGTTTGTGAGCCGGTGGGATGCGGCGAAGAAACTGTGAGGCCCCTAAATTGTGACTCCGCCGCAACTCGAGCCAGCACCAGCCGTGCAGCCGAAGCAGTGGCGGCCCGTGACGATGGTCCGCGCCTCCAGGGCGGTCAGGTCGAAGTCCCGGATGTGCCGGGGAGCCCCAGCCTCCACGGGCAGCTCCAGCATCTGGTTGAAGTCGCAGTCGTAGAGCTGCCCGTCCCAGCCCACCGAGAGGGTGTTGCGGCACATCACCCCGTGGGCCGCGGCGGGGTTGAAGGCCGTCACCAGCCGCTGCAGGTAGTCCTCCAGGTTGCCCGACTGCTGCAACCATTCGAGGAAGCGGCTGATGGGCATGTTGGTGAGGGCGTAGAGGTTGTCGAAGCGGATGCCGTGGTTGCGCAGCAGCTCGCGCTTCCACTCCGCTTCCATGGAGGCCTGGCTGGCGGGCAGGAAGGCACCCACCGGGTTCGTCACCAACACCAGTCGCAGGCCGCTCGTCCCATCGCCATAGCCGAGCGCGTTGAGTCGCTGGAGGGCGCGGATGGACTGCTCGTAGACGCCCTCGCCCCGCTGCTTGTCGGTGTTGAGCGCGCGGTAGTGGGGCAGCGAGCACACCACCTCCACCCGGTGCTCGGCGAGGAAGCCGGGCAGCTCGTAGTGGGGCTTCGTCTCCAGGATGGTGAGGTTGCACCGGTCCATCACGTGCCGGTCGAGCTTGCGCAGCTGCTCCACCAGCCAGCGGAAGTGCGGGTTCATCTCCGGCGCGCCGCCGGTGAGGTCCACGGTGGGGATGGACGTCTTCGCCAG
The DNA here is from genome assembly GCF_036389735.1 of Archangium sp. Classification (GTDB taxonomy): domain Bacteria; phylum Myxococcota; class Myxococcia; order Myxococcales; family Myxococcaceae; genus Archangium. The sequence goes on from NZ_DASVWK010000566.1 coordinate 9,669, forward strand.
GGCCGCGAGGCATTGCTCCATCGTCTCGCGGCTCATCACCTCGCGCCGGTCCGGCCCCGCGTCCACGTGGCAGTGGCGGCACGTCTGGTTGCACATCTTCCCGAGGTTCATCTGGAAGATGTCGAGGCGCGTGGGCCGCAGCGGGTGGAGGCCGGCCTGTTGGAGGGCCTCGTCGAACTCGCGCGGCAGCGGGAGGGCGTGAAGGGTCTCGCGCTGGGTGGCGGGGGAGGCGAGGGGACTCCTCCGCGCCTGGAGGGAGGGCAGGGTGCTCTTGGACATGGTGGGGCTCCTACATCCCCAGCTTGTCCACGTGGTTGCG
>NZ_DASVWK010000567.1:0-3706 GCF_036389735.1 Archangium sp.
GGGGCGGGGCCGCCGGCTCGCGCGAGCCGTCGTCCACCACCACCACCTCGAAGTCGGAGGGGGGGAGCGTCTGCCGGGCGAACTGCCCGAGCAGGCGCTGGATGGAGTCGAGCCGGTTGTAGTTGGCAACGACGACACTCAGCCTCGGCCGCAGGGGCACGGGCCGAGGGGGCACGGCGCCAGGGGCGCCGGAAGCTGCACTGCTCATTTCTTCGGGGCTCCAGACGTGGGCTGGAGCGTAACGCTTCCGACGAAGCGTTCCTTCCCAATCAGCTCCAGCGTACGCTTGGCCGAGGTGAAGTCCGAGCTGCCGAGCTTCACGCACAGCAGCGCCCGCTCGGCCGCCAACGCCACTTCCAGCCCCACGGGGTTGGAGACGATGGAGTCGATGAGGACCACCACGCGGTCGCCCTGCTCCACGTACGCCATCATCTCGTTCACCACGTGCTGCGCGGCGCCCAGCTCCAGCCCCTCGGCATCCAGGAAGTGGATGGGGGTGGTGCTCTGCCGGCTGCCCACCTCGAGGATGGCTTGCGCGGCCTGCATGGCCGAGCCGCCCTCGTGCGAGGGAACCACCACCAGCGATGACCACCGGTGACGCTGATTGAGCATCGCCCACAGGTGCAGCAGCGCCCCGGAGGGCATGGTGCTGGCGGCCTGCTGAACGGGTTGCTGCGCAAGGGGCTGCTTCTGCTCGACGACCTCGGACGGACCTTCCTCGGGCAGCGTGGGTCCGGACGCAGACGCGGGGGCCTGCTGCACGCGGTTGCCTCGCACGACCGACAGCGGCTGTACGACGCGGCGCTGCTCGGGGGGGTTGGGGCCTCCACCGCGCGAGCCGCCCTTCGTCTTCTTGTCTTGAGGCTCGAACATGGGCAACCCCATGTTATCGCTTCGCGGGGCGTTTGCCACCTCCGAAGACGCTGTTTCTAGAGCCTGAGTGTTATCTTTTCGTGGCCTCTTCGTTTTCCGGTGCGGTATCATACCAGATTTCCTACTGGGCTGCCCGGATTCCCAGGCGCCGAGACTTCTTGGCGCGGAGGCTGAGTGGTGGGCCAGGCCCCCGTGTAGACGGCGAGCTGGTTGGCGCAGGTGAGGGCCATCGCCGCCAGCAGCGTGGCCAGCCAGCTGATGTTGCCCATGTCGCCGAAGCACTGGTTGATGTAGGCGACGAGCACCGACAGGGCCACCAATCCACCCGCGCGGTACTCCGGCTCATGTGCGCGATGGTAGGCACGCACGGTGAGGAAGACGCCGACGGAAATCCACATCCACAGCCCGCTGAAGCCCAGCACGCCGCCGAAGGCGAGCATGCTCAGCACCGAGTTGTGTGGGAAGTAGAGGTAGTCGGCGAAGGCATGGGAGATGTCGGGCAGCTTGAGCACCTCGTCGAAGGGGTGCCCCCAGCCCGTGCCGAGGATCGGGTTGCGCTCCCAGGTGTGGACGACGTTGATGTTCTCCATGTCGCGGTAGTCCATCTGCCCCTTGGCGAGGTTCTCGCCCTCCACCAGGGACTTGAAGATGCCGACCGGACCGAAGATGCCCGTGGGGTTCTGCCAGCCCACGCTGAGGTAGAGGGGGAACAAGGGCAGGAGGATCAGCGCGACGCGGGTGGCCTGACGCTTCACCCCGGTCCACGGGCTGATGATGGCGCAGGCGACGAGGCCGAGATTCAGGCTGACGTAGGCCAGGCGCCGGTCGTTGTAGTGCATGCCCATGAGGATGATGGCGGCCACCAGGACCATGCGCCAGAAGTGCTTGCGGATGGGCTTCTCCGCCCAGGACCAGATGACGCACGCCAGGCCCGTCACGTACAGCACCGTGTCCGAGTGCGTGGTGGCGTACTCGAAGTAGTAGCCGCGGGGCCGGGCGATCCCCACGACGAACCAGGCGCCCAGGACGGCCTTGGTGAAGCAGCCCACGATGATGATGCGCCCGAGGGTGCGGAAGTCCTCGGGCCCGCGCACCGCGGCGTTGAAGAGCATCACCATGAACGGCAGCGCCATCATCTGGTGCCACTGCGACCGGGCCACGCGCGGGTCGCCGCCATTGATGAAGACGCCCCAGACCTGAAGCCAGAGGATGGTGGCCGGTAGCACCAGCAGCGCGATGATGACCGGCTTGGTCAGCGGGAACGAGGGTGGGTCGATCGTGCTGCGGTTGGCGCGCCGGTAGACCATCAACCCGAGCAGTCCGAGGATGGCGATGTCCAGCAAGGGAAAGGACCAGCTGGGCTTGATGAAGAGCAGCCTGCCAAGGAAGTACAGCGGCGACTTCCACTCGCCGTCGTAGGGGACCTCGGGGACGAGGTCCACCGTGACGGCGACGGCGAAGAGGGCGAACGTCAGCGTGCGCAGCGGCTGCCGGCACACCCACCACAGCACGGCGGTGAGCACCACCGGCAACAGCGCGACCTCGGGGGCGACGATGAGCAGCCCCAACGTGGCCATCACCAGGATGCCCACCAGCGTCAGGAAGACGGGCGTGCGCGAGAGGAGGGCTTCCATCGTCGTCTAGAGCGGCCGGCAACCAGCCGTCAGGGCTTCTGGCCCTCGCGCGCGGTGCGCACCCACTCGCCCTTCTTCTCCTCGGAGCGGCTGAGCATCAGCCACACCTTCCAGGCCACGTAGAAGGGCGCTCGGCCCAGCGCCAGCAGCCCTTCCAGGCCCATGCCGGACACCCACCAGCCGCGCATCACGTAGAGCACGAGGCTCAGCACGCTCGCCGCCGCCGCGTACGCGGACAGCGCCAGGTCCCCCTGCCACAGCGACAACGCGCCCGCGGCCACCGACAGCGCGCCCGCGGCCAGTACCACCCAGCTCATCGGCGGCACCAGCAGGTCCATGGCCAGGTCCACCAGCACCTTGTCGCCCTTGCGCAGGCCCTCGGCGAGCAGCGGCAGGCCGAACTTGCGCGTCATCGCCATGCGTCCGCCATCCCAGCGGCGGCGCTGCGAGCGCGCGGCCTTCTCGCTGGTCACCATCTCGCCCAGCACCTCGGCCTCCCAGGCGTAGTGTACGCGCTGGCCGGCCTGTCCCAGGCGGATGCCGTACTCCAGGTCCTCCACGATGGAGAAGGCCTCGTGCGGCACCTGGCGGATGATGGCGTGGGTGAAGCACATGCCGTTGCCGCGCAGGCCACACGACACGCCCAGTCGCTCACGACCCATCGAGCGCACCTTGTGGAAGAGCGCCAGGAAGATGGTCATCAGCTTCGTGCGCCACGAGGCGTGCGGGTTGAGCACGCCGTAGTGTGCCTGCGCCGCTTGCGCGCCCGCCTCCAGCCGCGCCCCGAAGGCGTGCAGCAGGTTGGGCGTCACCTCGGTGTCCGCGTCCACCACCACCACCGCGTCCGCGAAGCCGTCCTTCAGGCTGTGCTCGAAGGCGAGCTGGAGGGCGTAGCCCTTGCCCCGCAGCTCCTTGTTCTGCCGCTCCAGCACGGTGGCGCCGGCCTCGCGCGCGCGCTCGGCGGTGGCGTCCGAGCAGTTGTCCGCCACGACGATGATGCGCCGCAGCTCCACCGGGTAGTCCACCCGCGAGAGGTTGGCCACGGTGCGGGCGATGCCCGCCTCCTCGTTGTGCGCCGGGATGATGACGTCGAACTTCAGGCGCGCGGGCACCTGCTGGGGCGCCTTCTTCTCCCCGGACAGGAGGGTGAGCAGCAGCAGGTAGCCCGAGGCGACGAGCAACGGCAGGGCGAGGAGGAC
>NZ_DASVWK010000568.1:0-2939 GCF_036389735.1 Archangium sp.
GTCCAGGTGCTCCTCAAGAAGCGCGACGAGCAGAACGTCTTCCACGAGCGCTGGTCCCTCATCGTCGACCCCAAGGACATGTTCGTGGACACGTCCGCGCCGCCCTCGCCTGGGCCCCTCCTGCCCATCCTCAAGAGCGGGCCGTCCGAGCAGAAGGTGGACCTGCTCATCCTCGGCGATGGCTACACCGCCCAGGAGCGCGCCAAGTTCGAGAAGGACGCGCGGCGGCTGGTGGACATCCTCTTCACCTTCTCGCCCTTCAAGGAGCGCAAGGCGGACTTCAACGTGTGGGGGCTGATGCCCGCCTCCCAGCAGTCCGGCATCTCGCGCCCGTCCACCGGCATCCACCGCCACTCGCCCGTGGGCTCCACCTACGATGCCTTCGGCAGCGAGCGCTACGTCCTCACCTTCGAGAACCGCCGCTTCCGCGACGTGGCCGCGTTCGCGCCCTACGAGTTCGTCGAAATCCTCGTCAACGGCAACACCTACGGCGGCGGCGGCATCTTCGGCCTCTATGGCACCGTGGCCGCCGACAGCCTCTGGTCCCCCTATGTCTTCGTCCACGAGTTCGGCCACCACTTCGCCGGACTGGCGGACGAGTACTACACCTCGGACTCGGCCTATGCCCCCGCCGAGGAGCGCGTGGAGCCCTGGGAGAAGAACGTCACCGCGTTGAAGGACCCGGCCCGGCTCAAGTGGAAGGAGTTGGTGACACCCGGCACGCCGCTGCCCACGCCGTGGAAGAAGGAGGAGTACGAGGCCCACGCCCGCAAGGTGCAGGAGCAGCGCCGCCGTATCCGCGCCGAGCGCCGCCCGGAGTCGGACATGGATGCGCTCTTCACCGCCCAGCGCGACTGGGAGGAGCCTTTCCTCGCCAGGCAGCCCCACGCCGGCAAGGTGGGCGCCTTCGAGGGCGCGATGTACGAGGCCCGCGGCTACTACCGGCCCCAGCTCGACTGCGTGATGTTCACCCGCGACCGCGTGCCCTTCTGCGGCGTGTGCCAGCGCTCCCTGGGCGAGGTCATCGACCTGTACGCCGGAAGGCGCGCGAAGCCGGCGCCCTGACCGGGACCAGGGCACCTGCCTGGCTGGGCTCCGAGCATGGGAGCCCGAGGTGCTGCCGCCCGCGTCCAACGTCTCCAACCTGACAGGGAAAGGAGGCGGACATACCCATGGCCATGATGCACAACCTGGAAACGGAGTCCTGGTCGGGAGAGGGCGTCGGAACGAGCGTGGAGTCCTTCCTGGCGCGTATCAACCGCGAAGTCCCCGAGTACCCTCCCACGGAGGCGGCGGATGCGGTGATGAGCGCACTCTGTGAACGGCTCCCCGGTGGACTCGTGCAGGAGATGAGGGAGCAGTTCCCCGAGGGGCTTCGACAGCTCTTCCAACACTGCTGGAAGGAGCGCAGCGCCAACGGGCAGAAGTTCGACAAGGACGACTTCTACCTGGATGTCGCCGAGCGGCTGCAGATCGAGGCCGAGAGCGTCCGCCTCGTGCTCCACGTCGTCTTCGCGTCCATCCTCTCGCAGATCACCGAGAAGCTGGCGCACAAGATCGACAGCGAGATGCCGCCCAACATCTCCGGCACCTGGAACGCCGCGCGTCGCGCCGCCGACCTGCCTCGCTGAGCGTCCGCGAAGCCCCGGTGGGCCGCATGCCCCCGGGGCCCCGCGCCCTACTCGATGGCGTAGAGGAGCGTCACCGTCGCCGACACCGTCTGATCCTCCGGCTGGATGGGCGTCGTCACGTCCGCGGCTCCCGCGGCCCTCGCCTCGAAGCGGGCCTCCATGGGCATGGGGATGGGATGCCGAGGCTCCAGCACCGTGCTCGCATCCAGCACCCGCCCCAGCTTCACCCCCAGCGCCGCCGCCAGCACCTGCGCCGCCTGCCTCGCCCGCTCCACCGCGTTGCGCAACGCCTCGCCCTGCACCGTCTCCGGCTTGCTCAGCCCGAAGCGCACCGACTCCACCCGGTTCGCCCCCGCCCCCAACGCCGTGTCCAGCAGCGCCCCCACCCGCGCCAACTCCCGCACGTGCACCTCCACCGTGTTGCCCACCCGGTAGCCCTTGAGCTTCGGCTCCTGGTCCGGCCTCGTCTGCGGCACGTACTCCGGGAACACCGTGTAGTTGCGCGTCTTTATCTCCTCGCGCGGGATGCCCGCCCGCACCAGCGCGGTGATGACCTTGTCCATCTTCCGCGCGTTGTCCTCCGCCGCCGCCTTCGCCGTGGGAGCCAGCGTCTCCATCCCCAGGTCGATGAACGCCTCGTCCGGCGCCACCTTCACCTCTCCCTTCCCCTCCACCCGGATGGTCCGCTGCGCGGGGCTCGCCTCCGGGGGCGGTGGAGACGGCGCGGGGGGCACCACCCGGGGCTGGGCCGCTCCCGCGGTCGTCAGGGTGCTCCACAGCAGGACCGTCATCAGGGTCGTGCGCGCAGCGAGCATGGCCGTGCCTCCTCGTCGGGTGGGCTCCTCTTCAAGGTGCGTCCGTGCGCAAGCGGGCGCGGAGGGGCTGGGGCGAGAGCCCGGAATGGCCGCTCGGAAGGCACCAGGGCGGACATGTGCCCGCCTGGACGAAGTATGCTGCGCCCACCAAGGAGCTCCTTCATGCGGATGTTGCTGTTCCTGGTCGCGGTGCTGGCGGCCGGTTACGCGGGCCATGTGTACCTGGGGACGCGCGCCCAGACGCCGTACTCCGCCTATTCGGAGGACCAGCTCGCCCAGATGGAAGCGGAGAACCAGCGGCTCCTCCCGAAGACCCGAGGCGACGCGGCCATCGAGCGACAGGTCTCGCTTCAGCTCCTCCAGGAGGAGCGTCAGCGGCGCCAGCGCCTCCAGCACCTCCCTATCGCCGCGGGGGGCGCCGTGCTGGCCCTGATCGCGTCCATCCTGGTGCGCTCCCGCGCCCGCTCCGATGAGCCCTCCAGCGATGAGGAGT
>NZ_DASVWK010000569.1:0-1781 GCF_036389735.1 Archangium sp.
GGTTCGAATCGTGAGCTTTTCGGCCTCATCCCTGGCCAGTGCTGGGGAAGCCATCAGGAAGAGAAGCAGGCCACACCTGAGAAGTGGGAAAGCGCGCATGGTGGGGCCAACGTAACAGGACGGGTGTGGGGCATCCAAGCCTCGCGCCCAGCCTGTAGGCTGCCGGTCATCGTCCCTGTTCGGGGAGCCCAAGAATCGCCGAAGCCAACGCGGCAAGCCCCGAGATTAGGAGCCCGCCAGCCGCACGCCGCCCGGGGCGGGGGATGGCCGAAGCCGGGAAGATGGGGCCATTGTGCCCCCAGTGAGCCCCTCCAGCGTGGTTTGCGGTGGTACACCGGGGAACAGCATGGGACGGGGCGGGATGACGAACCCAAGGAGAATCAAGGCGATAGCGGGTAACAGCGCATCCTGCTTGGGGTTTTCTATCGCCCTGCCCACGGGTTCGAATCCCGTCGGGGATACCCCAGGAGGGGGTGGAGGCCAGCGTGCGCACTGAGGGAGCAGCCAGCCAACGCACTGTGGCTCGTTGAAGCCCGGAGTTACAGCTACACGCCCACGGGCGAGACCCGCCCGGCAAGCGTGGCCGTGAGGCTGGGCCTCGTTAACCCCGGCGCGGAGCCCTGGACGCTGGCGGGGGCGGTGCTGGTGGACGCGACGGGGGAACAGGTGGAGCTTGCCCGGTGGCAAGAGGCACCCATTCCCGCGAATGGGGCGGGTGCCATCGTGGTGGGCATTGAAGGGGAGCGCGCGCAGCTCGGCTGCCCTTGTACCCTCAAGCTGTGGGAAGCACAGGGGCCCCGTACCGTCACCCTCGGGAACGTCACGTTCCCGGTGAGCCAGCAGGCGGCGCCCTGAACACGGCCACCGCGAGCCGTGCCCGAGCCTCAAGGGGTGGAGCGTCCGCCAATCTCCGGGAAGCGTTCGTAGGCCCGTTTAAGCGCGTCCAGGTGAGCGGGGTTGTCCAGGTCGAGCGGCGTAGCGGTGAGCTGCACGACCCACCCACCCGTCGCGGTACGCCGTGAGCGTGACAGCAGCTCCGCGTTGCGGGCCGGGTCCGGAAACCCGATGGCTTCTGCGGCAGCGGGCGACCAGTAGTTCAGCCACCCGAGGTGATGCGGAATCTCAGGTGAGCGCATGGCACCAGGGGACTTGATTACCGGCAGCCCTCGGGGTGGAGGCTCCAGGTCGTCTGGCCGATTCTTCGTCTGGCGCGCGATGTCCACCCCTGCGCTGAAGGGCGTTGCGTGCCCCCAGAACGCGCGAGCACCCTCCGCAATGGCTTCCAGCACCTCCGCTGCCGCTGCGATGCCGTCTACGGTCAGAGGCAACACTGCATGAATATCAAGCTGGGCTTGACCACCCGGCGAGCTGCCCGCCGGTAGTTCCAATCCAGTCACAGTGACCCGGAAGTCATCATCCCCGCTGCGGAGGAGCGGAAATCCACGCCCGTTTGACCTCCCTCGGGCGAGAAATGCCTCGCGCTGCGGCACTGGGATGCGCTTTCCCTCGCTGGAAATCGTCCAATCCAGGCGCAAGCCAGGGAGTGCGCGCTCCATTCCATGAACAACGGCCAAAGGGCGGCCATCATTGCCCACGAGTGCAGGCGCGTAAACGATCATGCCAAGTTGATTTTTTTGTGTAGCCGGCATCTCAGCACCACTCCATGACGACGATGAGTCCGTTAAGATCGCGGGCCGCGAACTCCAGCGCCTCCTTGTGCGCGGGGCTCCGCACGCCGACCCGGAAGTCAAATCCACAAGCCAGAGCGAGGGCGCGCTCAT
>NZ_DASVWK010000570.1:0-1648 GCF_036389735.1 Archangium sp.
CGCGCGGGCAGAGGCCCCGCGCGCTCGGAGTCAGGGCCCGTGCGGGTGGAGGCCCACGCGCACCCGCGTCTTGCTGGCGCGCAACTCCGACAGCTTGCGCCGCTCCTCGTTCATGTCCAGCCCACGGGCCTGCCAGACGAGGTCCTCCAGCAGCGGCTCCAGCAGCACTCCCACGTGGTTGAGCAGCAGGAAGCCGTCGCGGAACACCATCAGCGCGGGCATCGCCTGCACGCCCAGGACTTCCACCAGCTCCTCCTGCGTGTCCACGTCCACCCGGGCGAAGGTGATGTCCGGGTGCCGCTCGGCCACCCGCTCGAAGATGGGGTCGAAGTCCCGGCAGGGCACACACCACCTGCCCCACCAGTGGATGAGCAGGATGCCGGGCCTGGCGAGCACCGGTCCGAAGTTCTTGCTGTCCAGCGACACCACCGTCATGGGCCTCTCCCGAGCTCCGGACCCCACACCGGCCTTTCCCTAAGTGAGGAGCCAGGAGGCGTCAGGGAAGATTGTCCCCGGTCGCTAGCGGAAAAGCCGGGCAACCCTCTTTCCTTATCCGGAAGAAGCGAGTGAAACTGAACACGTCCGCTCCAGGGGTACGGGCCCGCGGACACTCCCGGTCGGTGCGCTCCGGCCCGGTGGCCCGTGGAAGCGGAGAGTGCCGTGAAGCCCAGGGTCCTGATCGTGGATGACTCGTGGTCCATGCGCCAGACGCTGCGGCTGTTGCTCTCCCCTGACTTCGAGTGTGCACTCGCCGAGAATGGGGCCACCGCGCTGGACCAGGCGCGCCAGCAGCCCCCCGACATCATCGTGTCGGACGTGAACATGCATGGCATGGACGGGTACGAGCTGTGCCGCCGCGTGCGCGCCGAGCCCCCGCTCCAGCAGGTGCCCTTCCTCTTCATCAGCGGCCATGCCCCCCGCCCGGGCCTTTCCGAGGCCGTCGACACCTACCTCGTCAAACCCGTGCAGCCCGCCGTCCTCATCGCGCGGCTGCACGAGCTGCTCCAACCGCGGCCCCTCGCCGTGGCCCAGGCCAAGAGCTGACCCGCCGAGGCTCTCTCATGACGTGCGGCTGGCGCGAAGGACTCCAAAAGAGGCCGCCCGCGTACTGCTGAACCTCTTGCCGCGGCCGCCACGAGGCGTCGAGACGGTGGGGAGCAAGGGGGATTGGCTACTGGAGACGTACCGGGGCCAGGGCTACACCCTCGTGCCCGCGAAGCAGGATGGCCCGGTGCGCCTCCCCCCCGAGTCGGATGAAGTCCTGAAGGCGAAATACCTGACACACCGTCCGGAGATTGGGAGTGCACACCTGGGTAGTAGGACGCCCTGGCGGCACCAGGCACCTCCTGGAAGTGGGGCGCGGCTCCATGCGAACAAGCGTCTCGGGTCTCCGGCGGGCGGAGAGGCCAGCGAGGAGCACACATGGACGAGGAGAAGAAGTCCGAGGCGAGCGGGGACGACCCGGAGCGGTTGGGGCCGTACCTCCTCCAGGAGCAGGTGCCGCAGACCGATTACACCGAGGGGACTGTCTACCTGGCCACGCACGAGCCGAGCGGGGCAACGGTCCTGTTGCTCAAGCTCGCCAAGAAGGGGGCGGCCACGCTGAAGGACCTGCGGGGGCTCGTCAACGTCTCGGCCTCACTCGGCT
>NZ_DASVWK010000571.1:0-8465 GCF_036389735.1 Archangium sp.
CTAGGAGCCGACTACGGGCCCGACTGCTGGATTTCGAAGGCGCGCGAGCGATACGGCTTTCCAGCCTCCGGCAACGACGGCCTCGGGTACGACTTCAAGGTTCCCGATCCGAAAGGTCGCTTGTTCGGCAAGCCAGCCGCCGCATTTCTGCTCGAAGTGAAGTCGACATCGACAGATGGTAGCGGCCCTTTCCCCATGTCGCGCGCCGAGTGGGACCAGGCCCGCCAGTGCCATGAGGAAGGGGGGAATACCATCTACGTCATCCTCCGAGTGTTCGAGGCTGACAGCAACCCTCGGATTGGCGACGTGGTGGTGGATCCCTTTGCCGCTCATAGGCGCGGGGAGATTCGCTTGGCGGAACGAGACCTCTGGGTCACGGTCGCTTCCCCAAGCGGGGGCAGAGTCGAAGGAACAAGAGGCGAGCCCAGCGCCTGAGGCAGCCGCGAAGGCGGAACCGAAGAAGGAGCGGAGGGCAACCGCCCTACCCGCTCTTCTTCCGAAATCCGAGGGCGCCCGTGGGTATCAGCACATGGGCTCGGGAAATTCCTCCCAGCTTCCACCCGGAGTCCCTCATGGTCTTCCTCCCCGTCATCGCCAACAACCTCGGCAAAATCGCCGCCGCGGCTGCAACCACCTTGGGCATCGTGGGTTACATCAACCGAGACCGGCTCGGTCGCTGGATCTCGGACGAAGAGCCCGACGCGAAGGAGCGGAAGCAGGGGCACCTCCAGGACGCAGCGGGCGTGCTCGAGACGGCCGAGTCGATCAAGAACCTCCACGGCCAGCTGGCCCCGGACGAGCTGGACAGGAAGCACACGGAGCTCTTGGAGAAGCTCACCGCGATGAACGCCAAGACGATGAGCGACTTCAGGGTGCTCATCAACGAGGCGCAGTCGGAGGTCATCACATCCATGGCCGAGCTCGAGGGCCAGCTCGATGCTCAGCGCAGCGAAACGAGAGCGCTCGGCGAGGAGCTGCGTAAAGCCGTGGCGGACCTGACGCGACGTCAGAACGCGGTGGAGCAGTTCCTCCACGGGAAGGACCGGGGAGAGGTCTTCGCCGTGCCCGGGCACCAGCGCACCGCCGCCGAGACCCCGCGAAGGCAGGCGGAGACGGCCAAGAAGCCCTCCCCCAACGGCAGCAGGCGCAAGGGCAACGGGAGCACCGCGCCCGAGACGCGTGCGCCCTGACGCTCTCCCCCGCCCTCTCGCAGCTGCATGCCGGTCGTGGCCCACGAGCCCCCGGCATTTTTTGGCCTCGAGCGGCGCGCAGCATCACCAGCCCGGAGCACCGCCACTCCGCGCTACGCCACGGGTCTCCTTCTGAGACGCGACAGGTGCTCCTCGCCGTTCTCCACGAAGCGCCGCGCCAGCTCAGCCTGGCCTTCCGCGCCATGCTCCAGCAGGTACGCCAGCTCCGAGGGCAGCAACGCCTTGACGGTGACGAGCTTCACCTCACCATACGGGGTGGAGAAGTGACTCGGCAGCGTGCGTGACTCCACGCCCAGCAGCACGGCCACCCTGCCCTCCTCGGTGACGAGGGACTTGGGGATGCCCTTTCCGGACACCTCCATGGAGAAGAGGCCCGCCTTCACGCTCTCGCGCACGTGCTCGTGCTCGGCGACTTCATCCGCCACGCGGTTCAGCAGCAGCAGGGGCCAGCCCTTCGAGATGTCCTTCACGGTCGCGTCCACTTCCAGGGCGAGCTCCAGACCGAAGCCCACGGAGGGCTCCAGGCGCTCGATGGAGGGGTCCGAGAGCCCGTGGGTGACGAGCAGCGTACGCCCTGCCTCGCGACGGATGACGCTCCAGAGCTGTCGGTGGCCCGGCCACGAGCCGCTCATGGCGATGGGCATGAAGACCTCCTTGTCCAGCGACCCCAGGGTGCGCCAGGCCGATTCACGCGCGGTGGCCGCCGTCTCCAGCAGCTCGCGGATCTTCCGGTTCCTCGCGCGCTCGTCCGCGCTGATGGTGCTGGGGCCGGTGACCTCCTTGAACTTCACCCCCGTTGCGCCCATGCGCTCCAAGGCCTGCTTTACCTCCTCGGAGATGATGATGGCCGGGCTCCATCCCCAGGTACGGAACACTCGGGCATCGCCCACTTTCGAGGGGTCGATGCGCATGCCAATCACGGACCTGTACTGGCCTGTCTTGTCGGGCCTGTCATCCCCCGGCCCCCAGTGGCGCACCTCGTCGGATGCCTCGTCGTCGATGCACTTCACGACACGTGTGATGTTGAGCAGGACGTACGGTTCGCTCTGCCCGTCCACCTCCACCGGAATCAGCTGCACATCACCGGGCGCCAGCTCGGCGAAGACGGCCGCCACCCTGGCATGAACCACGGGGATGGTCGCACCCGCCAACAAGGAGAAGTCGAGTGGCCTGCCCGGGACGTAGATGGGAATCCGGATCCGCCCATCGACGTGAGCGGGTTCACCCCGTACGAACTGCCAGGTACGAATCTCTTGCCCCTGCTGATCCACGGGATCATCCAGGTGCCAGCGACCCGGGATGTAAACGTCGTCGAACAGATCGAAGTACAGTCCCGCCATGAGGACTCCTAGGGTAACGCCCCTCTGGTTAGCAGCTCGTTGAGCCTGCTTCCCTCCGTGATGATCTCCTCGGCCAGCTGCCGGAGTGCTTGCCTCAGTGCAAGCGCGCACTCCTGCTGGTTGGAGCAGTTGTCCGTCGCAGCTTTCAGGTGCTTATGAACGAGTTGATGGTACTCCTCGGGATGAGGCCCCTTGTGCCCAAGGAGTGGGACCGTATTGGCCGGGTCCTCCATCGACATGCCCGCCTTGTCAAAGAGTTTCTTGAATAGCGGCGTCCAAGGCCCGCCTCGCGCAGTGGACTTGCTGTTCTCGACAGTGGCGATGTGGTGCACCTCCGGCTTCTTCTTCGGCGGGTCCGCGCTTGCCGGAGGGCCCCGCGCCGCCATGCTCACGGCATTGGCGGGCAGAACGACACTGAACGTGCCCTCGGCCACGGCGACCTTCACCTTGTCCGCTTCCTGCACGGCCGTGAGCACGTCTCGGATGCCGGCATGGGACTCGAGCGCACCGGCGGCTTTCGCGAAGCCCGGTAGCTTCGGGGCCTTGGACACCAGCGCCGCCGTCTCCCCCACCGCCGCCGTGCCCAGCAGGAGGAGAATCCGCACGCTGTTGGGCCCGATGACCTTGCCGAAGCGGTCCCCCGCCTCGCGCAGCTCCGCGAACGTGCTAGCCCCCGCCGCCTCCTCCCAGAGCTTGAAGTAGGCGCGCACCAGGTCGAAGAGTTCCCAGCCCAGGTAGCCCCACATGAGCACGGCCAGTGCCGCGGCGACGCCCTTAGAAACCGGCTCGGGCGCCGCGACCAAGGCGAGATATCCAATGATGGTGAGGCTCAGCGTCGTCCACAGCTGCGTCGTGGAGAACATGCCGCGCAGCTCCGCGTCGCGGGCCTCCAGCGCCGCATTCACCGAGAGCGCCAGGGCGAGGTCGCGCTTGTCCTCGCCGCTCAGGCCCGGCCCGTCCTTGAACAACCCGAGGCAGTCCCCCGGCGTGCCATTCCGCTCGCAGAAGCTCCCGTAGGACTTGGCCAGGGGCGTGCGCCACTCCTCGCCCGTGAGCGGGACGGAGGCCAGCGCCAGCTTCCGGTGGAGGTAGAGCGGGAAGCGGGAGCCGGCCACCCGCAGCGGCATGTTCAGCACCAGGGTGGTGAGAGCTTCGTTGAGCTCGAAGTCGCTCACCCGCACTGCACCGAATCGGGTGGGCACCGAGAGGTGAACCCGCTCGTCCGCGGCCTCGCCCTCCTCCGCCTCCTCGGCCTCCGCAACAGCCGTGGGAGGCCGGGCGTCCTCCAGAAAACGGGGAGTCGGTGGCCGGTAGGACGACCCCACCAGCAGGCCGCCCCGAGGAACACTCGTGGCGCACCCTGCGTGGAGGAGAAGGACGATGAGGAACCAGCCGCGCAGCAGGAGGCGCAGCCGAGCGCCAGGCATGCGCGGGCCAACAAGACGGGTGGACACGGCGCACCTCCGATTAAGGGGCCTGGCCCCAGGATTACAGGAGGGTCCGACAGGCACGTCAATCCATCAGGTGGGTGGAGGTATTGGCGACTTGGAGGATAGGCCCCCGCGCCATGAAATGAGCCGAGCGGGATGTTCGCCGACGGCTCCACCACCGCCCACCGCTGCGTGCCGAGACTCACCACTGTTGCTGGGAGTTGCTCATCGCACTCTCCTACCCTTTGCGGTAGACGGACACCATGGACGAGAAGCTGCGACACGCTCTGGGGGAAGCTGCTCGAGCTGCTCGCCTGCGGCTGGGCCTCACGCAGGCGGAGGTGGCCAAGAAGGTGCGCCTGAAGCCCGGGGTCTACGGCAGAGTCGAGCGCGGCGCGATGGTACCGAGCGTGCCCACCCTGCGGCGGATCTGCGAAGCCCTGGGCCTCTCCTCGGACGTGCTGCTGTCCCTGAGTGCCCAGTCTCCCGGGGCGATGGCTCCAGCCCCTCCGCCTGCGGCCGGCGAGCAACCGGAGTTGAGCCGCGTCATCTTCATCTTGCAGGGGTGGCCGCCGGAAAGGTTGGCGCTCTTGCGCAAGCTGCTGGAGACGGCCGACACCCACCTCACGGACGAGAGCTAACGGGCCTCGGACTGCGCGAGGGTGCGCGCCACGTAGCCGAGGGCGGTGAGCTGCTTGTCGTCAAGCTGGCGCAGAGTGCGGAGCAGGCGGCGAAGTCGCGGCGACTCCTCCGAGGTGGGCTCGGACTCCTGTGGCCAGGTCACCGCCTCGCCCGCCGCGATCCCCAGGGCTGCACTGGCATTCACCCGCAGCACCATGCAGAGCTTGCGCAGGTTCGGGACGCTCGGTGTCAGGTGGCCTCTCTCCATCCGCCCATACACCTCGGTGGCCACGCCCACGCGGTCGGCCACGTCCGCCTGGGTCAGCTCGGCCTTGAGCCGGGCCTCTCGCAGGGCTGTGCCGAGGTGGACAGTCAACTTCTTCTTCGTCAGGTGGTCGCTCTTCCTCATGGTCACTCACTCCGGTCCTTCTTGTCTTCCTCGGTGGCTTCCTCCTCGGCCGTGGCTTCTTCCTCGGGGCTGGGCAGGATGCCCCTCTCAATAGGAAAGGCGCGTGTCTGTTGGGGGGTAGGCTTCTCGCGAAGGAGGGTTTCCAACTCCGCCGCTGCCTCGACGTGAGTGAAGTACCTCTCCTGTCTGCGCAGCCACGCCACCAACTCGTTGCCCATCTCACAGCCGGTCTGGTAGCGGTCATCCGGGTTGCTGCGCAGCGCCTTGTGGAGGATGCGTTTGAGCGGCTCGGGCACCCCGCTGGCCACCCGCTCCACATCCTCCGGGCCGAAACGAAGGATGCGGTCGGCCAACTCCCCCACGCTCGTCCAGGTGCGGCGCTCGGCGCGCACGCGGGCGTTGTACCGGACTGCCTCCGGGGACTCACCAGGGGGCAGGTTCACGTCCGGCGGGTCCAGTGGGTACTGACCCGACAGCATCTCCAGCAGCACCATGCCCAGCGAGTAGAGGTCCGCCCGCCCATCGGGCTTCTGGCGGCCCATCACCTCGGGGGCGGCATAGGCCAGTTCCGCACGCAGCACCTTGGAGGGCGTATCCAACCGGCCCACCATCCTCGAGTACGCCACGCCGAAGTCGGTGAGCGTCACCTGGCCGCTGAACTCCAGCCGGATGCTCGTGGGGCTCACCGCTCGGTGGACGATACGCAGGGGTCGGTCATCATCGTCCTGGCTCGTGGCCCAGGCGTAGTCGAGTGCATCGGCCAACTCGTAAGCGATGTAGACGGAGAAGGCGGGGAGAGCGTCCTGCCCAGCAGCAGCGCTGTTTCCATGGCCGTATTCAGGAAGATGCCCTGGGCGTACGCCATCACCACATAGGGCGCTCCCTGGTACTCCTCGAGCCCATACACCTCGGCGATGTTGGGGTGACGCAGACAGCTTGCGAGCTGCACCTCTTCCATGGCGCGCTGGCGGCGCTCCTCCTCGGGCGGCACCTCCACCCGCTTGAGGATGACGAGGCGCGGAGGGTCCTCCCCCTTCAAGGGGCTGCGCCGGGCGATAGCCATGGGATCGGGCGCGTCCACCAGAGGGGCGACGAAGGTGTAGCGGTACGCGGGTCCCTCGAAGAGAAGACCGTCAGGACCCGTGGGGTGGATGGGGAAGCTGTCGTTCGTCGATGGCTCGTTCACGTGGGCACCTCCAGAACCTTTCAGGTTCTCATATTGATAACTGAGTTCCTTTCAGGTAACACGAGAGGCCGCCGAAAGAAAGCACCTGCCAACCAAGCAGGTCAGCGCCCAGACTCAACCTGTTGGAGCGGGGGAGCATCTAGGGGCCATCCTGGAGTAATTGGGTTGCCCGCACAGCGCCTCCGGGTTGGGCTCCGCACGAGGGCTACCCCCAGGCCCCGTGGTGTTGAGCCCAGACCAACTGCCAACGCCTCATACGCGCCTGGCTGGCAGGTTTCTGGCCAGACTACGTTCCTTGAGGCTTCATCTCCGTTCTCCCGTTCCATCAGTTACGGAGGATGAGGCGTGTACCTGAGCCATGTCGCGGTGCAGGGATTCCGTAACCTCGGATCCTTCTCGCTCGAACTCTTCCCTGGCCTCAACGTTCTCGTCGGGGAGAACAACATCGGGAAGACGAACCTGATGGATGCGGTTCGCGCGGCGCTGGGCGCCGCGTCAGCGGCCAACGGAGAGCCGGTGCGGCTCCGGCCAGATGACCTCGCTACCTCCGAGAGTGGAGGACTGGTGGATGGCACCATCCGCATCGATCTCACCTTTTCGGGGCTGAGCGAGGATGAGCGGGGGGAGTTCATCGAGTTGCTCGACTACAACGCCGCCGCGCCTGAGTCCTCGACGGCAAGCATCCACTTCGAGTGGCGGTGGGGCGCAACTCAGCAGCGCTGGCACTCGCGACGTTGGGGCGGGAACCGGCCCGACGCGGAGACAACGGTACCCGAGGAGAACCTCCAGTCTCTTCCGATCACCTTCCTTGAGGCACTTCGCAACGCGCTGAGTGCACTGGGCCCGGGGCGAAACAGCCGCCTCGGGCGACTGCTGATGATGCAGGCACCGGGCGAGGCCGAGCGCGGGCCGGTCGAGCAGATTGTGCAGGAGGCAAACGAACGACTGGAGCAGTCCGCCCTCATCTTGCAGGCCCAGAACCGCATCCAAGAAGTTCTCAGGCGCGCCTCGGGCCCTGTCCTCGGGCAGGAGATCGCAATCCGGGCGGCAGAGCCCCGCTTCGAGCGGATTGCACGCGGGCTGAGGATCCTGTTCGCGGAGCGCCAGCACGGCACCGCGGGCAGGCTCTCCGAACTCACGGACCTTGAGCGGAACGGACTCGGCTACAACAATCTCCTCTACGTGGGAACGGTGCTGGCCGAGTTGGGCAACCTTCCCAATGCCGCCCTTCCGCTGCTGCTCGTGGAAGAGCCAGAGGCTCACCTTCACCCGCAGCTACAGACACTCCTCGCCGACTGCCTCGCCGGAGGGCTGCCAGCGGGGTCGGAGCAACGATGCGTCCAGACAGTCGTGACGACGCACTCCCCGACCATCGCGGCGCACGTATCTCCGGAGACAATCACCATCCTGCACCGCGATGAGACGGGCCAGTTACATGCGACTGGGCTGCGGAAGTGCGGGCTCGATACCAAGGAGATGCGCAAGCTGCGCCGGATGCTGGATGTGACGCGCGCCTCGATGCTGTTTGCTCGGGGCATCATCCTCGTCGAGGGCATCTCGGAGGCCCTGCTGCTTCCTGTGCTCGCACGTCGCCTCGGCAGGAACCTGGCGGCATGCGGTGTAAGCGTTATTCCCGTATGCGGGGTGGACTTCCGCACCTTCGGGAAGCTCTTTGGGCCTGAAAAGCTGCAACTGCCACTCTCCATTATTACAGACGGTGACCCGGACATCGTGGGTGGGTCAACTGAAGCGCGGCCACGTCAGCATCCGGACGGTATCCGGTACGTGGAGGGCGAGCGTGCCGCCGGCCTCAGAGACACCTTCTCCAAGCACCCCGTCGCGCGAGTGTTCACCGCCTCGGTAACGCTCGAGTTCGACCTCACGAGGGCGGCGCTGGAGAACGCGCCCGTGATGGTGGACGCGTGGCTGCGTTGTTACCAACGGCCACGAATGTCTCTGCTCCAGCAGGAGAGCATTGCCAACATCACCACGGCGGAAGAGCGGGCGCTCGTTGTATGGCGCCACCTGTGTCTGTCGGAGGGTGGTCGCAGAAAGGCAGACTTCGCACACGCACTCGCTGCACTCTTGGATGAAGAACCGGGGCGACCCTTCACCGTCCCGGACTACCTCCGTGACGCCATCGACCACGCGTGCCGGAGGAGTGCGTGAATCAGGTGCCCTCCACAGCTCTCACCCCGGAGCAACAGAGGGTGCTTGAGGCGAATGACCGGCTCGTGGTCGTCCAAGCCGCCCCAGGGAGCGGGAAGA
>NZ_DASVWK010000572.1:0-2553 GCF_036389735.1 Archangium sp.
GGAGCTAACCGACAAGGGTTCCCTCTACTTCCTTGGCTCCAATGTCATGTTCAGGAAGTGCACCCTCGTCCTGAAGGTCTCCGGCAGGAACCTGATCTTCGACCAGGGAACTCGGTTCATCGACTGCACCTTCGAGGTGAAACAGGAGTTGAAGAACCACCAGGATTGGGTGTTCGCCTCCCTCAAGGGCTGTCGGTTCAAGGGGCGGCTGTCGGGCTGCGACTTCGGGCACTGGCCCAGCTACTCGGAGAGGGCGGGGCACGGGTCCATCGAGGACTGCGACTTCACCGAGGCCCGCATGGACGGCTGCCGCATCATGGGCTCTGACCCTGCCACCATTCGCTTTCCCAAGTGGCCCTGCTTCACCATCTTGGACCCCATTGGGCGTGCCTCCGAGCTGCGCGGCGTCAAGTGGCCGGGCCTCTTTGGACGTGTCACCGTGGACGAGCTTCACACCCAACCGGCCCCTACCCAATCGTTGACCTATCACGCCCCCTCGATAGCCAAACGGATGGAGACCACAGAGGAAGAACTCAGGGCCGTCATCGAGAAGTTCGACTGCATCCTCTACTGACGGGCCTTGCGCGAGGCGCGGAGGATCTTGATCGCCGGGGTGAGCTTCTGCCCCTCCGCGGGCGCCCGCTGGATGGCGCGGACCACGTCCATGCCCTTCACCACCCTGCCGAAGGCGCCGAAGCCCTGGCCGTCCGGGTTGCGCTTGCCGCCGAAGTCCAGCTCCGGCTGGTCACCCATGCAGATGAAGAAGTCCGACCGGGCACTGTCGGGCGTGTCTCGCGCCATCGAGATGGTGCCGTCCTTGTGCTTGAGCCCCGTGGCGTTGGTGCGCTCGAGGGGAATGGGCGGGAGCGCCTCGGACTCGCGGGCCGGGTTGATGCCTCCCTGGATGACCTCGATCTTCACCGTGTTGTTCGGCTGGTTGTCGGGCTTGCGCTTCACCGTGCGGTGGAACACCCCGTTCTCGAAGAGGCCAGCGTCCACGTAGGCGAGGAAGTTGCGCACCGTCTTCGGCGCACGGGCCTCGTCGAGTTCCAGCTCGATCTCTCCCTTGTCCGTCTGGAGCACCACCCGCACCGGCTTGGGCGACTCCGGTTTGGCGGCGGGAGCGAGGAACAGCAGCACGGCGAGGCAGGCGGATTGAATCGCGGTCATGAGCCCGAATCCTGGTCCCCCGCCCTCCAGGGTGCCAATCCCGCCCCATGGAGGGGGGCATGGTCAGAAGTATTCCAGAGAGGATAGAGTCTTCCACCTGGACTGAATATGGGAGACGGCATCGGATGATCGGGAGTGAGACCTCGACGTGGGGAGAATCCGGGCTCGGAACCGAGCAGGAGTTGCAGCGGCGACTGTCGCTGGCCACCCCCGCGGACACGGTACGCGGGTTGTCCTTCCACACCTCCCTGGACGCGGTGCGCGCGGACCTGGGAGAGGCCGCCGCCGCACACTGCCTCGCCCAGGTGCCGGAGAAGAGCTTCCGGAGCTTCTTCCACTACCCCATCAGTGACTACCTGCGGGTGCTGTACACCTCGGCGTGGATGCTGAGCGATCGCCATGGCGGCTTCGACAACGCCATCCGGCGCATCGCGGGAGGGATGGCCCCCGGGTTCCTCGCCTCCACGGTGGGCAAGGCCTTCCTGCTGCTGAGCAAGGAGGGGCCCAAGCACCTCATCAACAACATGCCGGTGGCCTTCCGGGCGGCGGCCAGCTTCGGCGAGGTCTCCCTCCATTGGGTGGGGCCGAGGCACGGCCTGCTCCACATCCGGAGGGACTTCCTGCTCTACATGAATCACGAGGGCGGGCTGCTGGGCCTCTTCCGAGCGCTGGAACTCCCCGGCACGCGGATATACGGCCGTCAGGTGGGCCCGCTGGACAACGAGATCGAGTTCTCCTGGGGGGATTGAGGCACGCCCCCCGAGCACCCTCGCGCTGGCCTACAGCTCGGCCATGGGCTCGATGACGTAGCTCTGCTCGCGGCGCGGCTGCAGCTCGTAGGACTGGGCGTCCCTCCGGGCGGCGCGCTCGTTGCCGTGCACGGCCACCTGGTAGCGGTTGCCGTGCGCGTCCTGGCGGATGACGGCCCAGCCCTGGCGGGAACGCACCCTCCGGGGAGGGGTGCCCCGGGCCTCGACGTCATACGACTGCTTGTGGGCGCGCGCCTCCAGTTGCTCCGCCAGGCACCGGGCATGCTCCTGGACGGGCAGCACGCAGATGTCATGGCGGTGGCCGTGCTCGTCCTGGCGGACGACGCCCCAGCCATCCAGCGACAGGAACTCCTCCGCGTCACGCCGCCAGAGCACATGGTGGGTGTTCAGGTGCATGTGGGCGAGCGCGTGCTCCACCTCCAGGGAGTCCAGCCACACCGAGGCCGCCTGCGACTGGCGCGAGTAGTCGACGACCAGCTCCAGATCGCAGTCGCAGCGGAAGCTCCACCGCTCCACGCGTCCCGCGCCGCCGGGCTCCGACTCCAGCGAGTGCGGAGAACCGAGGCACTGCTCGAGCTCGGTCCGAGACACCTTCAGCGTGAAGGACGGGCGC
>NZ_DASVWK010000573.1:0-3720 GCF_036389735.1 Archangium sp.
GGCCCCAACGAGCCCGTGCCCGAGGTGCGGGTGGCGGCCAAGGTCACCACCTACCTGCGTTTCAACGTCCCCATCGACAAGGCCTCCTTGGAGGTGGACGGGCGGGCGACGCGCTTCAAGCTCGTGGACCCGGGTGAGTACACCCTCGCGCTCGAACCCGCTGCCGAGCTGGACCCCGAGGAGAGGCTCCTCGTGCGGGTGCGCTACAAGGACGGCGGCACCCCGGCGTCTGCCACCCTCGCGCTCGTCTCCCACCCCACGCTGGTGGACAAGGAGGTGGAGGTGGTGCGCCGCCCGCGCACCGTCGAGGCGTTGGAAGCGAGGCTGGCCCAGGTGGAGGCCGAGCTCGCCGCGCTCAAGGCCCAGTGCGCGCACGGTGGGCTCCCCCACCTCGCGTTCTCGGGGCTGCTGGACGCGAATCAAATCCGGGCCATGCCGTTCTGGGGCCAGACCGCTCCGGGTTACCAGGGTGGACTCAAGCCCGGGGAGGGCATCGGCTACCGGGCCACGCTCTGGGCCATGGTGTCCATCCGTGTGCGTAACCTCCCGGGACAGCCCGCTTGGATGCCCGGTGCGGCCCGGCTCACCAGCGCGAAGGGCACCCCGGTGAAGGTGCTTTCGGTGCACATGGAGAAGCCGCGGCTCCAGGCGGGGGAGTCCGCCCTGGTGGCGGTGTTGGTGGAGCCCCCCTCTTCCGACGAGAGCAGCTTCCAACTGGAGCTGGTGGACACCGAGGGCGGGCGGCTCCTCCCCATCAACGACGTCAAACTCTAGGAGGCCAGTCCATGACGGAAGTCCTTCACCCGGACCACCTTCAGCCCGGCGACTGGGTGGGGCCCTGGCAGGTGGTGGAGAGGCTGGGCCTCGGTGGCTCGGCCCGCGTCTTCAAGGTGGAGCGGGCGGGCCTCTTCTATTCGATGAAGGTCGCGCTACGGCCCCTGTCCCCCGAGCAAGAGGAGCCGGGAGCGGAGGAAGCGGCCATGCGGATGGCACGCGAGGCCGCGGCCATGCTCACATACTCGCCCCACGCCAACCTGGTGCGCGTGCACGCGGTGGACTGCTGGCCCCACCCCGGCAACGGCTATCCCTTCATCGTCACCGACCTGGTGGAGGGGGACGACTGGCACGTCTGGCGTTGGACGACGAATCCCAACGCCGCGAGGCTGGTGGACGTCTTCTCCGAGGTGGTGCGCACCGTGGGCGCGTTGCACGAGCGCGGCGCGTATCACCGCGACTTGAAGGCCGAGAACCTCCTCATCCGCCGGGAGGACGAGCACGTCTTCCTCATCGACTTCGGCAGCGTGCGCTTGCCGGGCACCTTCGCGCAAACCCTGGGCGTGCCACCGGGCGTGTTCCACCTGCTACCGCCCGAGCTCCTCGAGTACACCCGCAGCGACGTGTGGAAGGAGGGCATCCCCTTCGAGGGCGGCGCGCCAGCGGACCTCTACGCCCTGGGCATCCTGCTCTACCAGGGCCTCACGGACAGGCATCCCTTCGACCCCCATCTATCGGACAAGGCGCTGACGACGGCCATCGCCACCGTGCCGCCCATGGCGCCCCACCTCGTCAACCCACGGGCACCGCGCTCCCTTGGTGACATCGCCATGAAGCTGCTGGAGAAGCAGCCCGGGGCGCGCTACCCCGACACGCAGGCACTGCTTCAGGCCCTGTGGGCGGCGGGCAAGGAGCGCACCTCCCCCGCCTGGAAGGTGCCCCTCCTCGCGTCCACCACGGAGGCCCCGGTGGAGGCCACGGTCGAGGAGAAGGAGGCGTGGCTGGCCCGCCGACAGCAGGAGGCGGCACCCACGGCGGAAGAGGCGCCCCCTCCGGAAGACGCCCGGCCGGGGAAGGAGGAGGCCCGCCAGGAGGTGCCGCCGCCCCAGGAGCGCCGCACGTGGCGGACGTGGCACCTCGCCGGGATGGGCGTGCTTCTCCTCTCCGTCCTCTTCCTTGCCCTATGGCTGGTGCGATCCACACTCCGGTCGCCCCCTCCGTCGGAGCCCACCGCGTCCGTCGCCATCGAGAAAGGAAGCGCGCCCGTGCCCACCTCCACCACGTCCCAGGACTCGGCCCCCACCCGAGGCAATTCGAGCTTCAGGTGGCTCGCCGTGTGGCTGTGCACCGCCACCGGCATGGGCTGCCCCTCCGCCCAGGTGCGGCCGGCACCCGGGGCCTGCTCCGATGAGGCCCGGCGCAACATGTTCGAGGTGTTGAAACTGAACGAGGGCATGCGGATTCAGGCCCTCGTGGACATCCACCAGCCCGGGGAGCCGACCGAGGAGGGCACCTACCATGACGGCCCCATCGTCAGCCGCGTGGTACAGCGCGAGTGGTCTCCACCACAGATGCCCGGCGGCACCCTCCTGTACGGGCAGCTCTGGACGGAGCTTGGCCTCCAGAACCAGGTCGGTGATGAGGCCGTCCTGGGGCGCTACACCCAGGCGCTGCTGCCGGACGGTCGCATGTTGCCGGTGTGCATGGTCCTGGGCCATCCGGAGGGGCTCGCGGAGAAGTGGCCCGGCTCCAAACCCGGAGCCGCTGTACTGAAGCGGGAACTTCCGGTGTTCGCCGTCTGGCGCTGGCCTTGAGCATCCACCTCCGAGCGACCTCGGGTGAGTCGTCCCGTCATGGCTGGAGGTCCCAGTCCCAGAACTGACGCTGGAGCGGAAGACATGTCCAGGTACTACGACCTACGAGATGACCGTTACCATCCTGGACGCTGGCACCTGAGGAGCCCGGTGGATGAGCACGGGCGGAAAATCAATCCCTGGCAATTCGACGAGGGGCGATGGATTGAGCCCCAGGGCCTCATCCGGTTCCCCGTGAGACCCGACGGGATGGAGTTGGACTTCAGCTGGGCCGCCTTCAACATCCCCGTGGTCAGCAGCCGCTTTGTCCAAGTCTTCGAGCGCCTGGGTGTCCAAGAGGTGCAGTTCCTCCCCGTGCAGGTGGAGAACCACACCGGGCCCTATTTCGTCCTCAATGCCCTGCGCATCCTGCGCTGCATCGACGACGCCCGCTGCGAGGAGGTGCAGTACTGGAGGCCCGAGGATGGCCAACCCGAGAAGGTGGGCCAGTATCGCTACATCGCGGGCGTGCGCATCGACCCGGCGAAAGTCGAGGGAGCGCGCATCTTCCGTCCCTGGGGCTGGACGCTGGGGCTCATCATCTCCGAGGACCTCAAGGAGGCCCTGGAGCGCGAGGGCCTCACCGGCACGCGCTTCACCGAGGTCTGACGGGCGGGACGTTTGCCCGGATGCGGAGTGGACCGGGTGTCGTGCATGCTGCTGGGGAATGAAGACCGCCTCCCTGCTGCTGCGCATGGCCCTGGCGCTGTGGTTCCTCGTTCCCGCCTCGTGCGCCACCGGCCCGGAGGGTGTACTTCCAGGCGAGCACCATCGGCCACCTCCGAAGACGGTGAGGACGCGCGAGTTGCCCGAGGGCGTACTGCGCCTGTCCTTCGAGCCGGTGGCGCCCAACCCGGCCCTGGAGGTGCTGCGAGTCGAAGAGGCCCGGGCGATGCTGGCGAGCCTGTACGCCTCCCTGCCGCCGAGCGAGCAGTCCCGGCTGCGACTCATTCTGGCCTCGACGGGCACGGGAGCGGAAATGCCGGCGGAGTGGGAGCTGCGCCTGAGGCAGGAGTACCTGTCCCGCTTCGGCGAATCCCCACTGCCCCTGCCCCGGTCGCTGGAGACGAGCCGCCTCTACCTGGCTCTCAAA
>NZ_DASVWK010000574.1:0-1857 GCF_036389735.1 Archangium sp.
CGATCTTGCGAAAGATGTGCAGATGGCGTGCGAGGAGCTTGCGACCGTGCATGGTGATCGGTTCCGACTCAACGCCCCGGCTTCCTTGGTCGGCTTCTGGGATCGTCAGGGCATGAAGAGAGTTATTGAGAATCTTTTGACTAATGCGATCAAGTATGGCGATCCAAACGGCGACGTCACTACTGACATACAAGAGATACAAGATAGGGTTTTCATCAAGGTCCATAATGAGGGTTCACCCATCGATCAGAAGGACCTAGAGTTTCTTTTTGATTTGTTTCGCCGGGCAGAGTCGGCAGCGGCGGGAACTAGGCAGGGTTGGGGTCTAGGGCTGACCCTGGTTCGGGGGATCACTGAGGCCCATCGGGGAATAGTGAAAGTCCGTAGCCTACCGAACGAAGGCACGAGTTTTATTCTCGATCTGCCGAAAGATGCCAGGATTGCGACGACTCCTTCAGCCTAGACCGGATTTGTCACACCGGGCACGGACATAGGGCTGGTGTCGCGGCGTAGTCTGCTGGTGGCCGCGCGCCTGGCCTCGCGTCGGTTCTGGCTCCGGTAACGGGCAAAGCTCCGCCCTCTCCAGCCGGAGTCGGACCGGCGCGAGGTTGTCAAAGAGCTGCGGACGTCAGGAGGGCGCGGGGACGGAGAGCAACTGCTCGGCGATGCGCGCGAAGAGGTCTCGCACCGGGGCGGCAGCGTTCAGGGACAGGACGACGCGGCGGACGCTCACGCGGACAATGGCGGCGACCTTCAGCAGCTTGAGCCGGGGGGTGCCCGCCTGCGCGCGCTCGAGTTCCGTGCCTTTCAGGCCGAAGTGCCGCAGCAGGTTGAGCAGCACGTAGGCCACGGAGGCAAACCACAGGCGCAGTTGGTTGGCGCGCAGGGTGTGGGCGCTGGTGCGGTCGGCGAAGAGGTCCAACTGCTGCTCTTTTATCCGGTTCTCCATGTCGCCGCGCGCGCAGTAGAGCTCCTCGTAGAGCGAGCGCGCGGGGTGCTCCTTGTCGGACAAGGACGTCACGACGAAGCGCGGGTTGTGCTTGTCGCCCAGCCACTCCGCCTTGGCCACCACGCGGCGCTCCCGAGTCCAGGAGTCCTGAGTCCGGTAGCGCAGCTCGCGGTAGGCACGTGTCGGTGCTCCATCGCGTTCCTCCAGCGACACCTTGCGCACCAGCTGTGAGTCCGCCGCAATCATCTCCTCCAGCCGCTTGTTGCGGGCCAGGCCGAAGACGAAGTCGACGCCGTTGTCTTCGCACCACGTCATGAGGCAATTTCTCGCGAAGCCAGAGTCCGCACGCAGCACGATGCGTGTGGCGGGCCAGCGCGCGCGAATGCGGGCCACAATGCGCTCAACCTCCTCCAGTGCGCCCTCCGACGCGTCGATGCCGAAGGTCCGCAGCTTCGCGCACAGCAGGAAGTCTCCGGAAGATGTAGAGCGGCAGGTAGCAGTAATTGCCGTAGTA
Source organism: Archangium sp. (assembly GCF_036389735.1). Lineage (GTDB taxonomy): Bacteria > Myxococcota > Myxococcia > Myxococcales > Myxococcaceae > Archangium. The sequence continues at coordinate 1,464 of NZ_DASVWK010000574.1, forward strand.
GCCGTGGAAGAAGCGGCCTTCCTGCGTGCCGTGGATGGGGTCGTCGGTCGCGTCCAGGTCCAGCACCACCTCACGTAGCGGACGGCGGTGCGCGTCGAGGAAGGCGTCGACGAAGACGAGCCTCTGGGTGTTGTCGAAATTCACCTTGCTCAATCAGGCGGAGCGGTTGGGTCTGTTCGCGACCGTCTGGCTCGGGGCCACACTGGTCTGGCTCGTCGTCTCGCTGCCGCTGGGGGAGGTCGGACCGGAAGCGCTCCTGCGCTCGCGCCTGACCTCGTCGGCGCGATAGCGGGCCGCGCTGGCAACGGCGCTCATCCTGTTCGGGGTGCTGTCAATGCTCTCCTGGCGCTACCTGACGACGCCGGCGGGTTTCATCGGGGGCCCGCCCTCGCCG
>NZ_DASVWK010000575.1:0-4577 GCF_036389735.1 Archangium sp.
AGGCGGTGGTCATCGAGCGTGGCGTCCGGCGTCACCATGTTGCCCGCGCCGTGGTAACGCACGTTGCCCACCACGAACTGGAGCGCGTCCACCTCCAGCTCCCCGCGGTCCGTCTTCACCCGCAGGTGGAAGGGCTGATGCTCCCACAGCTCGGCGAAGGCGGCCACGGGGTAGGCCAGCTTGCCCACGCGCCGCTTGAGCTGAGGCGTCAGTCGTTTGGCGATGGCGGTGGCCAGGCCGAGGCTCGCCGCGTTGAGGAAGGGCCGCCCGTTGGCGAGCCCCACGTCCACCCGCGCGGTGTAGCCCGCGGCGATGATGTCGCAGGCCTCCTCCAGCGTGGGGGGAATGCCGAGCGAGCGCGCGAAGTCGTTGCCCGTCCCCAGTGGCAGCACGCCCAGGGTCACATCGCGCCCGAGCAGGTGGCGCATGGCGGCGTTCAGCGTGCCATCCCCGCCCCCGATGAGGATGCGCTTCACGCCCGCCTGGAGGGCCTGCTGGAGCACCCGGTCCATGCTCTTCGGTTTGGAGAGCCGGTGGGAGCCCACGAGCGTGATGCCGCGTGCCTCCAGCGCCGCGATGGTCGCCGGGAGGGCCTCGCGGCCCATGCGGCACTTGGAGTTCACCACCACGAGCGCGGGCCCCTCGTCGAGGGCCGTGCGCCGGGGCGCTTCATTGAGCACATCATTGGGAGGGGCCTCGGCTGCCATTGCCGACTAGGGTGCGCACGGGCGGGGATGCGGGCCAGGTGAGTCGCTGTACTCCAGGCCACCTCCCCCCGTTCCTCCCTCGGCAGGGGAGGAGACGAGGGTCAGGTTCCTCAGTCGGCGCCGTGGCCCTCGATGATGCGGCGCTGGAGTTCCTGGCGGAGCGGCAGGGACTCCTCGGGGCTCAAGCGGCCATCGTGGTTGGTGTCGTACCAGGCCAACAGCTCCTGCCGGCGGGCGCGCATGGCCTGGAGGCGTTCCTCGCGGAGCTGGGCACGCTCGGTGAGCTCCAACCCGCCGTCGCCATTGGTGTCGTACTGGGTCAGCAGTTGCTGGCGCTTCTGCTCCCAGGCGGTCTGGCGCTCCTGGCGAGCGGCCTGGCGCTCGGCGTCGTCGAGGGTGCCGTCCTGGGTGGTGTCGTACTTCTCGAGGAGCCGCTGGCCCAGCCGCTGGCAGCGGGCCTCCATGGCATCCACCAGGGCGGTGCGCTCGTCGGTGGAGAGCACCTTGTCGCCGTTCTCATCGAAGGCCCAGCGCACGCGCCAGAAGGCCCAGCGACGCAGGCGCAGCCCGGCACGGGCGAAGCGCGGATCCGTCTGGGTGTCGAGGTCCGACTTGAGCACGCGGAGCTCGGCGCGGTTCAGCGTGCCGTCATGGTTGGTGTCGTACTTCTCCAGCACCTCCTGGCGGCGAGCGCTGAAGTCACACATGACCGTGCTGTTCGTCTGGGAGACGATGGCGGTGTCCAGATCCTCGGAGACCATGGTGCCGAGCATCTCGGCGGAGGCCTCTGCCACGGCGTCGCCGCAGAGGTCCCCGGACTCCTCGGAGGCGGAGAGGTAGGAGGCGGCCTCACCGATGGCGAGGTCGGCCTCGTCGGGGGACGCGTCGCAGGCCACGCCGCCCAGCGCAAGGGCGAGGCAGAGCGCGGCGGTGAGCAGACGGCGGGCGGTAGGGGCGCGGTTCATGTCCATGAACCCGGGCTCCGCGAGAGGGTCGCGGGCCTAGCGCGACTCGTCGTCCTTGGCGGCGTCCACCGCGTCGGCGGCCCACGGCCAGGTGTCCCGCGAGGACTCGTAGTGGGCGAGCAGGTCCGCCGGATCCTTGTAGATGGCGCGGCAGCCCGCGGTGCGCAGATCCTCCTCGGGGAAGCCGCCGCACAGCACGCCCACGGTGGGCAGGCTCAGCTTGCTCGCCGCCAGCGCGTCGTAGGGCGTGTCCCCAATCACCACCACGCTGTGCACCTCCGGACGGCCCAGCTTCTCCATCGCGGCCTCGAAGATGTCCGGGTGTGGCTTCGACTTGTCCGCGTCCGCCTTGGAGGTCTCCGCCTGCGTCAGCCCCCCGAGGTTGCACAGCTGGATGTAGTGCTCCAGTTCGTCGCCGTTGGCGCTGGACGCCAGGGCGATGCGGATGCCGTCCGCGCGCAGCCGCTGGAACAGCTCGCGCACCTTGGGGAAGGGGCGCAGCTTGGGCATGAACTCGCGCTTGAAGAGCTCGGAGCGGTAGTCGCTCAGCTCCTTGCCGAACTTCTCCAGCTCATCCTCGGTGAAGAAGACCGGAACGAGTTGGTCCGCGCCCTTGCCGATCTGGCTGCGCACGTGCGCGAAGGGGACGTCGCGGCCGAACTCCAGGAAGGCACGTCTCCAAGCCTCGGCGTGCTCATCCACCGAATCCACCAGCGTGCCGTCCACATCGAAGATGACGTTCTGAACCAGCGCCATACCGTCGCACTCCTTCCCGGCGGGGAAGGTGGGGATGGCTCCGGGTGCCAGCAACCCCGGAAGGTGTGGGTCAGGGCGCTCCGGCCACCACGAGTGTCTTGCTCTGAACGTCGTACCCCTCGGGCGCGGTGAGCGCGAAGGTCTCCGCGGGCAGCGTGGGGTTGAGCTCCACGCGCGACAGGGTCGTCTCCGCCACCTGCTGCCCGTCCGCCCACTGGGTCAGCCGCCTGGGCACGCACAGCCCCAGGGCCTGCTCGCACTGCTCGTCCTCCACCCGGAGTTCCGAGGTGGCGCCACCGCCGCGGGTGCGCTTGCCAAGGAAGTCCATGGCGGGCCAGCGCAGCACGTACGTCACCTCCACGTCCGTGCCCTCGGGCCGCACCGTCAGCTCCACCGCTTCGGGCGAGCGCGGATGCGAGGCCCGCTGGGCGCTCACTCCCTTGCCTGGCAGCAGCGGCGCGCGGAAGCCCTCGGGCGCGAAGGGCGAGAAGAGCTGCGTGAGCACGCCCGCGCGCTTGTCCGGCGGCAGCTCGTCCTTGTAGGTGACGAACGTCTTCGCCGTGTCGGAGCGCTCGACGAGGTGCTCGCCATCCCAGGCATAGGTGCGCGAGGCGGGGGCCCCGAGCGAGCCCAGCATCTTCTGCGGGGCGCGGTAGGCGAACTGGAAGTCCATCGTCTGCCCACCCTCGCGGGCACTGCCCGCCAGCACGTAACTGGTGAGTCGGCCATCGCGTGCGGACAGGCGCTGCCTGGCGTCGGAGAGCAGGACGGAGGGGTCCTCGCCGCGACGGCAGCCAGCGGGGACGAGCAGCAGGAGGGGCAGGAGACGAGCGAGCATGGAGGCCAGGAAAAGCAGAAGGCCCCACTGTCGCCAGGGGGCCTTCACACACTACGTGCAAATGACGCGGGCTGACTACTTCACCGCCACGCCGACGGCGCCCGAGACGGGGAAGCCGATGATGAGGCCGCTGAGGGCGAAGATGCCGTGACGCGGGGTGGTGCCGGCGGTCAGCAGCTGCACCTTGTTGCCGCCCATGGCCTTGGCCTCGGCCACCAGGAGCTTGTTCACCACGGTGTCCAGGTCGCTCTGCACCAGGTCGATGACGTGGAAGATGGCGGTCAGGCCGATCGCCGTACCCTGAACCACGGCGATGGGCTCGCCACCGGCCGCGGAGACCTCATTGCCCGAGACAACGGCCGTCTCCACGCTGGTGCACGCAACGAGGCTGCTCGCGACAACCGCCGAAACAATGGCCTTCTTCATGGTGTGCTCCCTCCAAAAGTGAACGCCTGCGGACCTGACCAATCGGCTGACCAGGCACTCGCCGGGTCGGTTGGTCCTCAAGATGGCGCGGTGTCGTAGCAAAGGTGCCTGTCAAGTCAAGCAATGGATCCCGTGACTATCCGCGGACGTCCACTGCGCGCGGCCTCGCATTGAAACGCGCGCCGGGCGTTGCTACCCACGACGGACCCATGGAGAGCGCCACCACCGTCCGCACCGCCAACCGTCCCTGGCTTCACCTGCTGCTCTTCGTTCTGACCGTGGGGACGACCTCGTTCACCTATGACTGGGCGTTCCTCTACGACGCGGGGCTGCCGCTCGAGGAGCGTCTGGCACAGGCCCTGGCCTTCAGCGCCGCGCTGCTGGCCATCCTCGGCTCGCACGAGATGGGCCACTACGTCCTGGCCCGCTGGCATGGAGTGGACACGTCGCTGCCGTACTTCATCCCCCTGCCGTACCTGGGCGTGGGCACGCTGGGCGCCGTCATCCGCATCCGCGGCCGCATCCCCACCCGCAACGCCCTGGTGGACATCGGAGCGGCGGGGCCGCTGGCGGGCCTCGCCGTGGCGCTGCCCATCCTCCTCTGGGGCCTGGCGCACTCGGCCCTGGTGGACTCGCCCCCGCTGCCCGCCTCCTCCTTCCCCGGGGAGTCCTCCCTGTGGAGCCTGGGCCAGGACTTCATCCAGTGGGTGCTGGTGAAGTTCTCCGTGCTCCCCCCGGCCCCCGAGACGCCCTTCACCGGCCATGCCCTGCGCATCTTCGGCGACAACCTGCTGCTGGTCGGCCTTCAGTGGCTCGTGCTGGGGCCGCTGCCGGCGGGCAAGGAGCTGCTGGTCCACCCGGTGGTCATCGCCGGCTGGTTCGGGC
>NZ_DASVWK010000576.1:0-6183 GCF_036389735.1 Archangium sp.
GGCTACCCGGTGCCCAAGAAGGAGCTGGAGGAGGTGGGCTTCCTCCTCGGCAAGCCGCTCGAGCTGTGGGTGGCCACCGAGGTCCGCGTCCGCGAGTGGATCTCCGTCATCTATCGACAGCCGCTCGCCCAGCGCTACTCCACCCTCCTCACCGCGATGGAGAACGCCTCCGCCGCGGCCCCCGCTCCCGCGTCCAAGCCCGCCATCTCCGACTCCGACGAGGCCTCCCTCACCCTGGAAATGGTGGAGCGGCTGGCGCGCACCGTGGCCAGCGAGCCCGTCCCCGTCGAGGTGAGGCCGCCCCCGGAGCCGCAGCCCAAGCCCGCCGCTCCCCAGCCTCAGCCCCAGCCGCCTCGGGCCAGCGCCCCGCCGCCGGCTCCCACCGCCGCGCCCGCCCAGCCTCCACGTCCGGCGACGCCGCCCGCCGCGCCGCCTCCGGCCTTCGTCCGCGAGCCGCTGCGCCTGAACATGCCCAGCGAGCCCGCGCGCCCCGCGGCGCCGCCCCAGTCCCAGCCCGCTCCCGCCGCGCGTCCCCCGGCTCCGGCTCCGCAGCAGCAGCCCCCGGCGCAGCCCGCCGCTCCGGCCGCCGCGCGTCCTCCGGCACCAGCCCCCCAGCAGCAGCCTCCGGCCCCGCCCGCCGCTCCGGCCCCGGTCGCCGCGCGTCCCGCGGTGCCACCGCAGCTCCAGCCTCCCGTCGAGCCTCCCCGGCCCACCGCCCCCGCGCCGCAGCCCACCGCGGCCACCCAACCGCGCCCACCGGCCTCGACTCCCGCGCCGCAGCCCGCCCGGGACGAGGTGCCCGAGTGGACGCTCGCGCAGGCGCGCGCCGCCCTCAAGGAGTCCACGCGGGACAGGGATCGTCTCATCGACACCGCCCTGCGCTTCGGGCGCCGCACCTTCGACTACGTGTCCGCCTTCGCCGTGCTGCGCGGCGCGGCCGTGGGCTGGGACGCGCGCGGTGAGGGCATCAGTGGCGAGGCGCTGTCGCGGGTGTCCATCCCGCTCGATGTCTCCAGCGTCTTCCGCACCGTGGCCATCACCCGCGGCAGCTACGCGGGCCCCATGCCGCCGGACAGCCTGACGAAGCACTACCTGGAGCTGTTCGGCCGCCAGCCGCCCCGCACCCTCTTCCTCTATCCGGTGGAGGTGCGCGGCCGGCTCGTCGCCATCCTCTACGGCGACTGCGGGCAGAAGCCCATCAGCCAGCGCCGCCTGTCGGACTTCATCCTGTTCTGCCAGGACATGCCCGGCGCCTTCCAGGAGCTGCTCCTCTTCCGCAAGCAGCGCCTGGGCGAGCTGCGCAACGCGCTGGACTTCGACGTGGACGTGGACGAGCCGCCCGCGAGCGCCCCGGCACCCTCCATGGCCGCGGGCCTGGGGTGGAGCCCCTTCGTCACCCGCTCCGCCAACGCGCTGGGCCGCGCCGCCGCGATGGCCCCCCTCGTCATGTCCCAGGAGGAGCGCCCGCCGCCGGACTTCGGCCCGCTCCTCAAGCGCCTCACCGGCCCGGACGCCAACCAGCGCGCCAACGCCATGGCCGAGCTGGCGCGCTCGCCCGAGGCCAGCGCCAAGGTGCTCGCCACGCACTTCCCCGGCCCCACCGCGTGGAGCCGCCTGCCCGTGGTGGAGCTGCCCGAGGCGGACGAGCTGGGTCCCATTCCCGGCGCCCTCTCGCGGCTCGGCCGGCCCGCGGCCCACGCCCTGGCGCCGCTGCTGGACTCGAGCGACGCGGACACCCGCTACTTCGCGCTCCTCACCGCCGGCAGCCTGCCCTTCGTGGAGCTGGTGGACGGCGTGCTGCGCGGCCTCTTCGACTACGAGCCGGACATCTCCAGCGCCGCGCGCGTGGCCGCCGCCGCCCTCAAGCACCTGCCCCGTCTGGACGCCGCCAAGCGGGAGCTGCGCCAGGAGCTCACCAGCCGGGACTCGCTGCGCCGCTCTCTGGCCGCGCGCGCCCTGGGCACGCTGCACGACCGGGAGGCCATCGAGGGCCTCATCAACCTCACCGGCAGCGACGACGAGATGTGTGCCCAGGCCGCCGCCGAGGCGCTGCGCGAGGTGACGCGCGCCACGCTCGGCCTGGACAAGCGCGCGTGGACGATGTGGTGGGCGGACAACCGGCAGCGCCGGCGCGCGGACTGGCTCGTGGCCGCGCTGCGCCACGCGGAGCTGGACGTCCGCCTGGCCGCCATCGAGGAGCTCAGCCGCGTCCTCAACGACACGCTGGGCTACTACGCCGACGCCCCCGAGGCCGAGCGCGAGGCCGCCGCTCGCCGATGGGAGGCCGCGGTGGCGGACCCCGAGCGGGCCCGCCGACTGGCCCAGCTGTAGCGCGGCCGTGACGAGGGAGCGATGACGAGCCAGGCGTGGATCAGCCTCGGGGCCTGTGCGGGGCTGCTGGCCCTGGCGGGACTGGCCGTGGTGCGCGTGGGCCGCAGTCCGCTGGCGCTCCCGCTGGCGCTGCTGTGCATCGCGCTGTCCACGTGGAACTTCGCCGACTTCGCCCTGGCGCACTCGGGTGGGCCGGGCTGGCGCTTCATCGCCACGACGGCGGCGCTGATGAGCGCCCCGTCCGCCCTGCACTTCATCCTCTCCTTCGTGGGCGAGCGGCGCCGGCTGGCGGGGGTGATGTTCTCCAGCTACGCCGTCTTCGGGGCGCTGGCGATCGCGTCGCTGGCGGGGCTGGGCTCGGAGCACATGGCGGCGAGGGTGGGCTCGCGAGGCTTCGCGCTGACGGTGCTGGCCTTCGCGGCGCCGCTGCTGCTCACCGGCTTCGGCCTGCTCACCCAGCACCTGCGCCGCGAGGTGCGCTCCGTGGAGCGCGCGCGGGCGGGCCTGCTGCTCACCGGCCTCGGGCTGCTGGTGACGCTGCTGGGCACGGACCTGGTGGCGGTGCTGGGCCAGGACGTGCCACGCCTGGGCAACCTGGGCACGCTGCTGGGGCTGCCGGTGATGGCGGTGGTGGCGCTGCGCCTGCGCCTCTTCGGCCAGGAGCTCTCCAGCGTCAATACGATGTCCGCGCTGCTGCTCGCGCTGGTGGGCGTGCTGTCCTACCTGGCCGTCTTCCAGCTCTTCGCCTCGCGCTACGGCGCGCTGGTGGTGGGCACGGCCGCCATCACCCTGGCGCTGCTGGCGGCCACGCGCCGGGGCGTCATCGCCTACGTGGCCCAGCGCGAGCGCCTGGAGCACCTGGCCACCCTGGGCCGCTTCTCCGCGCAGATGGCGCACGACCTGAAGAACCCCATCGCCGCGCTCAAGGGCGCCGCGCAGTACCTCAAGGAGGAGCACGCGCGGGGCCAGCCCTGGGACGACAAGGGGGACTTCCTGGACCTGCTGCTGGAGCAGGTGGAGCGGTTGGACCGGGTGGTGGGCACCTACCAGCGCCTGGGCCGGGTGGAGCCGCTGCTGCAGCCGCTGGACCTGAACCAACTGGTGGCGAGCGTGCTGTCCCTCCAGTCCTTCACCGGGCGCCCCGAGGTGCGGCTCGAGCGCGAGCTGGCGGTGGACCTCCCGCGCGGCCAGGGGGACTGGGACCTGCTGGCCAACGCGCTGGAGAACCTGGTGCGCAACGCCTTCGAGGCCATGCAGCGTGGGGGCACCCTCACCGTGCGCACCCAGGTGGAGGGCAAGAGCGTGGTGCTCCGCGTGGAGGACACCGGCGAGGGGATGAACGCACGCACGCGCGAGCGGGCCTTCGACGACTTCTACACCACCAAGGCCACGGGGAGCGGACTGGGGCTGGCCTTCGTGCGGCGGGTGGTGGAGGCCCATGGAGGCCAGGTGGCGCTCACGAGCCACGAGGGCCGCGGCACCACCGTGACGCTGCGCCTGCCGGTCTCCGAAGTGCCCGCGAGCGCCCCTGACCCGGCGCGCCTTCAGCCCTCGTCGTGGTAGCCCGGGGCTCGCGCCGGCGCGAGCATCGTGGACACCACCTGCTCCGTCACGTCACGCCCGCCGTTCAGGTTCGTGTAGAGCGCCATGGGCGTGTAGATGAACCCCCACGGAAAGCCCCACCAGCCGAGGAAGAACGAGAGGAGCGTGTAGCCCAGGCCCTTGCTCCCGGTGCCCTCGCCCGCGCGGATGAAATACACGTCCGACGTGCGCTTGAACGTCATCACCAGGATGGAGATGCAGTACTCGAACACCACGAACCTGCCGCCGCGCTGGAGCTCGTCCTGGAGCTGCGACACGGACATGCCTTCCACTCCCTGAATGTCTGCCATGGGACCCCCCCCTTGGATGGACCGCTGTGGAGCCGCGCTCCGGAGCCTACTTCGGGTTCGACGCGTTTTCGCAGGCGGGAGTGTGCCCGAGGCCACACGCCTTCTGGAGGAAGCTCCTGGCCCGCTCGGGATTCTTCGCCACCCCGTGGCCGCGCTGGTGGGCGAGGCCGAGGTTGAAGCAGCCTCCCGGCACCCCCGCGTCACAGGACTTCTCGAAGAGGGCGACGCCCCGCTTCAGATCCCGCGGCACGCCGATTCCCGCCATGTAGGCCCCGCCGAGGACGTTGCAGCCGGCGCCGTTCCCCGCCTCGCAGGCCTGGGAGAAGAGCGTCGCGGCGCGCTGCGGATCCTTCTTCACCCCCTGACCCTGCGCGTGGGCGAGGCCCAGGCTGAAGCAGGCCGTGGCATGGCCCCGGCCGCAGGAGCGCTCGAAGAAGGTGGCGGCGCGCGCCACGTCCCCGCCCGACGCATGGCTCATCCCGGCGTTGAAGCAGCCCTTCGCGTCCTCGGCCTCGCAGGTCTTCTCGAAGAGGGAGAGGGCCTGCTTCGGCTCCTTCTTCACCCCCACGCCTTGCGCGTAGGCGATGCCGAGGTTGTTGCACGCATCCAGGTGCCCCTTGTCACACGCCTTCTTGTAGAGCGTGGCCGCCCGGGCCTCGTCCTTGGGCACCGAGAGGCCCTGCGCATGGGCCAGGGCCAGGTTGAAGCACTCCCCCGCATCGCCCCGCTTGCAGCCCTTCTCGTGAAGCCCCACCTGGCGGGCCAGCTCCTCCTTGCCGAAGAACTGCTCGGCCTTCGAGGGCTGCTGCGCGGCGCCGGGCGTCCCCAGCAGGATGACGGTCAAGGCTGCGAAGCGAAGCATGCGGAACACCTCCCCGGGCATCCTGGCACTGGCCCATGCCCTGGAACAATGAAGTCCGCGTCCTCTTCACTCCGCGAGAACGTGCCCCGTGGCGACGCTGACGCGCCACGGGCGTCGCGGTAGCATTGCCCCGTCCCAGGAGAAGGAGCACCGTGGCCGAGCCGCTGAAGGGAAACGTGTTGCTGGTGGATGACGACCCCGCGGTCGCCAAGGTGCTCGGCGCGCTGCTGGTCCAGGCGGGGCTCACCGTCCACACCGCCTCCAATGGACAGGAGGCGCTCGCCCTGCTGGGCCGCAAGCCCATCGACGTGGTGGTGAGCGACGTGCGCATGCCCGGCATGAGCGGCATGGAGCTGCTCACCGAGGTGGGACGCTCCTGGCCGGACGTGCCCGTCATCCTGCTCACGGCGCACGGCACCGTGCCGCTGGCCGTGGAGGCCATGAAGGCCGGCGCCGCGGACTTCGCCCTCAAGCCCTTCGACCGGGAGGAAATCCTCTTCAGCATCCGCAAGGCGCTCCTGCGGGCGCAGCAGCAGCAGGAGGCGGTGCGCCCCCTGGTGAAGGAGGCCAGCGGCTTCGTGGGCCGCAGCTCCGCCATGTCCGAGGTGCAGGGGCTGCTGGCGCGGGCGGCGACGGGCACGGCCACGGTGTTGCTGCGCGGCGAGTCCGGCACGGGCAAGGAGCTGGCCGCCAAGGCGGTGCACGACGCCAGCCCGCGGCGAGCCGGCCCCTTCGTGAAGCTGCACTGCGCGGCGCTGCCGGACACGCTGCTGGAGAGCGAGCTGTTCGGCTACGAGAAGGGCGCCTTCACCGGAGCGGCCACGCGCAAGCCGGGCCGGGTGGAGCTGGCCCACGGGGGCACCCTCTTCCTGGACGAGATTGGCGACATCACCCTCCAGGTGCAGGTGAAGCTGCTGCGGCTGCTCCAGGAGCGCGAGTTCGAGCGGCTCGGCGGCACGCAGACGCTCAAGGTGGACGTGCGCTTCGTGGCGGCCACGCACCGCAACCTGGAGGAGCTGGTGCGCAAGGGAGAGTTCCGCGAGGACCTCTTCTACCGGCTCAACGTGGTGCCGGTGTGGCTGCCCCCGCTGCGCGCCC